>SYLY01000062.1 GCA_005808475.1 Acidobacteriota bacterium | reverse complement strand
TTGTATTCCTACTATACAAGATCTGGCGGCAACGCAAGCGCCCCGCAACAATGAGAACCTGCTCGCGAGTCGGATTCAGCCTAAAACAACAATGAAATTAAATGTTCTGGCAGCCTAAAAAATTTGGTTGCGGAATCGCTGAAAACGGGGGAAGGCTCGCGCCTTCCCCCGTTGGGTTCGATCCGGAATCGACCGTGTTTAGTGGCCGAGAGTCTCGGAACGGCTCTTGGAGCGAGACGGGATGCCGTCGTCGATGATCAGAGCCAGGTAACCCATGGCGAGCCGCTGGGCGCCGAGGTCGCTGATGAAGGCGAACCCGTGGCCGTATTGGAACTCGCACTGGGCAATGACGTAACCCTGGAAGCCGGCCGTCGCCGTGACAGCGCCACCGCTGGACAGAGCCCAGATGAAGTGGTCGCCACCGGTGATGGAGGGCGAGGGGAACTTGAGGCAGACCTTCGAGTTGCCCACGGTGCCGTAGAAGTTGATCGAGCAAGCGCCCGTCTGAATCGACGTACCGAAGGGATCCTTGGAGGTGTTGGCGATGGCGAGACCGGTATCAAAGCCAGCCTGATTCGACACGAACGGGAACAGGATGTTCGAGCGGCAGGAGTTGATGGTCAGCACCGTCCGGGTGACGGAGGAGTCGACGAAGCGGGGCAGCGGAGCGCCGGTGCCGGACGCGGTCGCCACCGTGCTGATCGGCGCGAGGCCGCCAGACACGGAGGAGGTGCCCAAGGTCGGCAGGTTCGCCGAGGTGTTGGGGCGGTAGGCGATGATGATCGGGATATCGACACGCTCGATGGTGGTGGTGTCGGCGTTGGCGACTTCGAAAGCCAGCTGGCCGGTTCCACCGACGATGGAGACAGCGTTGACTGTGTAACCGAGGCCAGCGGGAGCTCCGCCGGTACCCGGGTAGTTAAACGCGCCGCCGCCGTTGCTGTCGCTGGTGGTGAGCGTCAAGGTACCTGTGCGGATGCCAGTGTTCAGGTTGCCGCCCTGAAGGGTGTTGATCGGGTTGATCCCACGGAGCCAGATGGCCAATCCGCTCTGGACGTTCGAGAACCGAACGATCAGGCGGGTCCCGTGGTCGGCCAGTCCAAGGGCGCCGTCGCTGGTACCCACCGCAACGGTGCCGTTTTGCAGTGCGCTAGGCCAGTTGGAGGTAGACGCCTGCTTGTAGAAGCCGGTCTCCGTCTGGTAAATGGTACCGAGGGAATCCTGAGAAAGGTTCGGGGTCGTCGCGAGGTGGGCCAAGCGTGCATCGGAGTCGCCGATGGGCAGACGGATGCTGCGACGGCGGAAGACGGTCGGGAACCGCTCGGTGAAGCGGAGATTGCCCATCACGCTGTCGCACGGCGCGCCTTTGGAATTGAGAGCCTTGGAGTTGTCACCCACGAAGTCGGTGTTGGCGGGCTCGCACTGCAAGCAGGTTTGCGGGTCAGCCACATTGAAGTCGAGGGAGGTCTGAGCAATGGCCACGGTCGGGGTCGGGTTCGTGATCGGCAGGGCGATCGGGCCACCACCGAAAGCGTTCGCGAAGACACCGGACGCGCTGGTGGAGACCAGCATCGCGACTGTGGCCTGCGAACCGGCGGGAACGCCGAGCTGGCTGGCGTTCACCCGCACATTGGTGATGCGGAGGACGCGAGCGCCGCTGGTGCCCGGAGGATCGAACGGAATACCTTGCCAGAGCAGCGAGTTGGTGCCCGAGCGGCGCGCCTGGTAGGTGTTGCCGCGCCAAGTGGGCTCACCAGCGATCGCCGGGGCGGCGGGGCTGAGGCCGGTGATCGTGTCGTAGGTGTTGAAGCCCGTGCCGGTACCGGCGATCGCGCCGCAAACGCCGGCGATGATCGTCTGGCCGGAACCGTTCGGAACGGAGTGCGGGTACAATCCGGCGGTGCCGCAGGGGCGCTGCTTGTCCGGCGTCGGCTCGTCGATGAAGAGAAGCGCTTCGCTGAACTCGATGTTGTTGCCGCCGCCGGTCAACACACGGCTGGTGATGTTGATGCTCGGTTGCGAAAAAATCTGGATGTTCAACTGGGGCAGAATCCGGTCCGGGGCGGTCGAGGTGCCGCCGTTGCAGGTGATGAGGATGTCACCAACCAACTCGGCCACGCCTTCCGCGCGGATGGACGGGGTACCCGCCGACTGAGCGATGCAGCTCAGTGTCGAAACAAACCCAGGAAACTGGGCGAACGCCGAACCCGACCCGAGGGTGAGGAACGCGGCCGCTAGGAATGACTTGCGAAAATCAAGCATTTCCTTCTCCTTGTGCAATTTGGAAATCTGAATTGTGGAAAGTCTCTGTCAACCTGAGCCTCAAAATCTTTTGGTTTCAAGACTTGGAGTCGAATCCGGGACGTGCTATCCGGCCGGTTGGCCGTGATGCGTTTTCCTCGCTTCGGCTCCTGTTGATCCGCACCTGCGATACCGACTTTTGTTTTTGTTCTTATTTTGACCGTCTTCTTTTGTGCTCTCGGGATTCATTCGTGGATGAATGCCTGAAGATGGGACTACCTAGAACTGGACACAGCAATTGTGACACTCGGCATCCGCGTTGTCAAGTCTGTCCGCAACGCCAAAGACGGATGCGAAGAGACGGAGGAGCGGACCGCGTGCCACGGCTATAGTACCAGTCCTCGATTTAATCACGGGGCGTACCAGGAAGTCAATAGTTTTCTTCATTTCGCTATTGAATCGCCGCAAGGACCGGTGGAGCGGCGACGGAACCCTGCCGGAACCGCACCTCCACGGAGAGTCCGGGCGGTAGATCGGTGGGAATTGCCACATTGAACTGGTAAACGCCGGGTTGTCCGGGAGAGGCCCCGGCGTATTGTACCGCCACGGTCCGGCCGTTGATCTCAACCACCGGAGGCGTGACGGTGAGTTGCTGATTCCCTTGCGCCCGCAGAGCGCCGAAGCCCGTTCCGTAGAAAACGATAACCTCTCCGCGGCGCGCCGGGTTCGCGGTCGTGTTCGCCGCTCCATTCTGGTTGACGGCCACGGCTCGCCGTCCGTCCGACGTGAAGAGGGCCGGCGAGAATTCGACCAAGTTCACCTCCCGCTCGGTTTGTCCGAACGGCGAGGTCACCGCGAGGGGGTGGACGCCCGGAGCAAGGCTTTCTGGAATCCGGAAGCTCACCTGAAAGGGCGTGGCTGCTATGACGGTTGCGGCCTGTCCTCCTACGGCGATCACGGGCGGTTCCCCCGTTTTGGCCAGTCCGGAGCCGAGCAAAGTCGCGAGAGTCCCCGGCGACAGTGACGGCGTCAGACTCGCGGCGTTCAGGACCGACGCGGCGCTGAACGAAACGTCGAGCGGCGACGGCTGCCAAAGGTTGGCCAGGCGGCTCGCCCGATACGCGGGAGCCGCGCCGTCCAGCGCGAACTGGCCCCCGGTATTGCCCAGGTCGAGAAATAGCATCGGACCCGCGGCCTCTAGCTGGTACTCGCTGGAGCCGCCAGGGCAATAGCGGAAGTAGGACGCTCCGGCGGAGCCCGGCAGCGCCGCGCCAAAGGCGCGCGATGGCCACGACGCCACGGAGCCACAGAACCCGGTTCGAGACGCCACCGAGGGCTCGGCGCCCGCCGCGACAACGAACGCACCCGAACCTGAGGCTCGGGTATCGAAGTCGATCGCCGCGGTGAGGACGCCCCGAACGGAAGCGCCGCCGGCGGTGAATCCGGCCAAGTAGTCGTCGAGCAACGCGCGGTCGAGCACCGGTGACGGATCGTGGATGAGCATTTGGCCGCCCGCGCCTACACCGGTCGCCACCACGAAGTGGGACCCGAGCGGGGTGTTCCCCGAGAAAAGGGCCAAGCCCAACAGGACCGGCCGCCCCTCGGCGAGCACATCGCGAACTTTCTCCCGCGTCGCTTCCACCGGAACGGCATCGAACCCACCGCCCGTGAACGCCGGGAGCCGCCAGGGATTCACGTTATTCTCGCCCGCTCCCGGCGCCGCGAAGAGGCCGTCGCAGATTTTTTCGCCGTGCGAGTCGAAGACGCACAAATCCCTCAAGAACGCATTCAGGGCAAGCGGGTCGGCCAGCCCGTTGGGCGAACCGAGGTCATTGTTGTTCTGCAGATAGCGCAGGATCGACGCCGAAGAGGCCAACAGGGCCCCTCTTTGCGCGAGGGTGGCCTGCTCGGCGCCAAGTTTCACCTCCGCCGTGGAACCCGTCAATTTGAACGCTGGGAAATTGGTGAAGCTGCCGGTGATCGTCCGGGCGGCGAAAGTGACCACCTGACGCCCGGCATCCGCTGTCGCCAGGGCTGGCAGTTCGCCCAGTGGCAGTCGCAGGTAAGCCTGGGCTTCGCCCTTTTCGTCGGTCCGCGCCGACGCATCTTCGATCTCGGCTCCGGGGGAGGGATTGAACCGGACCGTCACCCCCGTGAGCGGGGTGCCGTTCTCGTCCCGAACCAGAATGCGCAACGGTAGCGGCAGCCGCGCTCCCGGATATCCGGTCTGCAGGTCGCCCCGGATCTTGGTGACCCGGGCCAGCGTCTCCGCGGTCGAAAGCACTACATACGACCCCACCGCCAAGTCGGACCCGTTGATATCGGCCGCGCGCAGGTTGACCAGCCCCGACTCGGCAGCCACTGGCACGAAGATCTCCCATGCGTAGGCGCCGCTGACCGTCGTTACCAGAAAGTCGGGCTGGCTGCCAACCGTGATCCGCAACCGCGAGCCTTCCCGGAAACCACCTGCGGCCACGCGAATCCGGCTTCCGGCCGCGACACTGCCAGGAGTCGCCGAGATCTGCGGACGGCGGGGTTTCGCCTCTACCTGGGCCTCGGTCTCGCCAAGCGCGTAGGAGACGAACCCGCCCTCGAACTCCTGCCTCCTGCGTCCGCTTAGGGTGGTTTCGTCGGAGACCGGCAGTCCGAGCGCGCCCGCCGCGCCGCCGGCGGCGTCATACCGGGTCAGAGTCGCGCCCAACACGAGGAACACCCGGTTGATGAGCGATCCGCTCGCGTGCGCGTAGTAGACTCCCCCGGTGAACGTCTGACTCACCCCGAGAGTCGCGTTGAAGCTGAGCACCTCTTTCGGCGGCGCCGCCGGCAGCCTCGCGGGAGAGCTTTCGTAGCCTTGGGCGGCCCATCGAGTCAGGACCGGCGCCGTGACCAGCGTGACGGGGCTACCAGCAAGCGCTCCGTTTTCAAAGACTTGCCGCCCTCCGAGGGTCTGATCGGCGACCGGATAGCCGAGCGCGCCGCCCGGCCCCCCGAGCTCCTCATGACGCGCCAGGATGGCGCCGGACACAATGAATGTGGTGGGACTCGAATCGGGCTTGGCGAGCAGGTATACCGTGGCGCCATCCGCGCCGAGCGCCTCCTGCACGTATCCCGTGCCCACGCGGCGAACCGGCGACGGAGACGGCAGCTTCAAGTTGAGCCGTCCGCGCGTGACCGCCTCCGCGAACGACTGCGAAACGAGGGCCGTCGGGGCGCCCTCTCCGATCTGGCAGCACGGCGCGGAAACGAAGAAGGTCACCGCCCTGCTCGATTTTCCCTCGCTGACCGCCGTAACCGCCGCCGTTCCCCCGCCAACGGCCCGAACCGTCGCGACATTGTTTCGCGTATCCAATGCCAGTATTCGCGTATTCGACGACAACCAGGCGACTTGGCGGCCTTCCAGCCTCCCGCCGTTCCCGGCGAAAGTGGACGCCTGAAGCGTGATCGTGTCGCCCAGCCCCAGCCGCTGGGTAGGCGCGGAGACGTCCACCACCACGGTCGCCACAGGCAAACGGAGAGTCGCGGTCCCGGCCTGGAGGTCAATCGCGCCACCCTCGAAATTTTGCCGCCGCACCTCAGGAGAGATCAGGAGCGGATCCCCGGTGGGAAATCCGAGGAAGCCACCGTGCCCGCCCTGCGACTGGTACACGTCCCACACCGGCTGCTGTACGGGAACCAATCGCCCGGTCAGGGCCCCCGAAGTCAGGTTGTAGATGCCACCACCCTGGAATCGTTGTAGAGTCCCGGCGACGCCCGTGGCAGCGCCGGACGTCACCGCCTCTTCCGGCCCGATGGCGGCGCCCATCCCCGACATCGCCCCGAGCAGACGCCAACGCGTGAAAAACGGATCCCGCACCGCGAAGTTGGTGCCGTTGATCGTCGATGTCGCGAATTGAAACACGAACAGCGCGTGGTTCCTGTCGAAGATCTGGAAGGTACAGGAGTTGCCGCTGAAGGCCGGACAGTTGGTGGTGTCCGTCGTAGGGTAGCCGGCCGTGTTCGGCCCGATGCTCGAGTAGTAGGTGTAATTCGCGGGATAGACCTGGAAGACCGTCTCCACGCCTTCCGCGACGAAATCGTTGGTGCTCGCCCGGACCAGCGCGTATCGCTGCTGACGGTTGAGGTCCAGAAATTCTTGCACCAGCCCCACCGACCCCAGGCGGCGCACGTCGGCGACCGGTGGCAACGAAACCAGATTGGAGAAGCCGTTCCGGAAGAATGACCGGATGAAGTCGGTCCGAATGGTCTGGCTGACCGGGCCCGACCCGGGTTCTTGCCCCCAGGCGGCGACGGCGGCAAGCGCCAGCAGGATCGAAAAACGCGGCTGCATCTGGGGCAAGGCTTCTATCTTAAGCTGAAACCCGCCCCGTCCGGGAGAGTTGCGTGGACGGGGCCGGCGCGAACCGCGCAGGTCTGCTCGATCCGGTCCCGGATGTACTTTTGGCGAGCGGCCAGCCGCTCTCGTTCGGTCGCCTCAGCGCTGGCGCTCGGGTACGGCTCCTGCCGCCGGAAGTCGAACCGCCGGGCGATGAACACGGCCAGACACTGGTAGAGCGTGTGGTCGCTCTGATAGTAAGACAGGTTGGTCAGATCGTACAGCACGAAGTCCCGCGTCCGCATGAACTCCATCAGATCCGGCAACGTGTCCCGAAACAAGCAGATCTGCGCCTCGAGAACCACGATCGACGCGCCCTCGAGCACCTTGCACGCGCCGCGCAGGACGTCGAGTTCCCCTCCCTGTACATCCACCTTGACCAGATACGGACCGCCGAGCCCGCGCTCGGCGCACAGGCCGTCGAGCGTACGCACCGCCACCCGCCGCGAAGCGTAGCGCGGAGCCTCCGGTTGCAATCCCCGGACATGCGTGTTGTACGCTCCCGGATCCACTTGCAGGTCCGTCTCGCCGTCGAAGTTCGCCGCCGCCGCGATGGCGTGCTCCGCCGGAAACGCCGCCGCGATTCGCTCGTACAGGGGCCGGTTTTCATCCATGGCGTCCACGAAAAAGTGCCGCGCGCGGGGAAACAGACCCGCCTCGTGGCGGATCAAAAAGAACGATCCCTCCGCCGCCCCCACGTCGATGACGCACTCCACGGGAATCCCCCGGCCTTGCAGGAGAACCAGACTGCAGACGGCATCGGCGCGTTGTACTTCCATGAGCCATCCATCGGACACCCTAGATTCGTCCGATATTGCACCACTCCCACAATCCGGGAATACCCCTACCACCGCAGGCGGAACCACAGGAGCAGCGCCGCTACGACCGCCGACACCGTCATCGCCGTGCCAACGTAAAAAGACCACGGCGCGAAGTACATTTCGATCATGTGTTTGCCCGGCCCCAGCACCACGCCCCGCAACCCGCCATCCACCTCCAGCACAGGCTCGGACGCTCCGTCCACACGCGCTTTCCACCCGGGGTACCAGGTATCGGCCACTACCAGCATCCCCCGGCATCCGGACGACGCCTCCAGCCGGATGCGTCCCGCCTTGCGATCGAGCCAACGGACCGAGCCCGCGTCGCCGCAGCCGTCCAGTTTGGGAGGATCCCCCATCACGAACGCGACTCGGCGCAGGTCGGCGGCGGGATCGACCACACCTTCGCGAACTGCCTTCCGGTCCTTCGCGGCCCGCGCCTCCCGCACGATCCACGCGCGCGGAAACGCACCGGGGTTCCTGAAGATCTTCCACCCGTCCTGGCCGGAGAATACCTCCTCCTGACCTCTCCGAGTGGGCTTCTTGGCGATGGTGTAGGTGACGCCGAGCAGGTCGCGGGTTTTCTCGCCGGGCCAATCCATCTCGTGCATGTTGACGGTGAAGCCCGCTCCGAAGCCGCCGATCGCTTCGATTAGCCGCCACTGGCCGAAGTTGTAACCGATCTCGTCGGCGTATTCCACGCGATGGGGTCCGGGCTGCCCTTTCAGAAAGATCTCGAGATCCCGGTGGGCGGAAAGCCTCTTCAGTGGGGAATCCGGCGATGGCTCGAGGATGGGCAGCAACACGCGCGCCTGATTCATTTCGATCATCGCCAACGCGATCATGCCGGCGGGAATCCACCGGCTGCCGGACGCGAGCACCCCGGCCGCCGCCACCAGCGCGAAGCCAACGGCCGAGAATCGGGCGATCTGATCGCCCTTACCGACCGCGCCCAATGCGAGCGCCACGCAGGCGCTAGCCGCGCCCGCCGCCAGAACCCCGTGGATCAGCCGCCGCGGCACCCGCTCCCGCAACGAGTCCAGCCCGAACGCCGCCAGCGGTCCCACCGCGAAGCCGAAGAGCATTGTCGTACGGGCGGGCACGCGCGCCTTCTCGAACCCCGGAACCAGGGCGTACAGCGCGCCATAGAACACGTTCCATTCGGCCATGGAAAACAGCAGGCCGCCGACCGCCACCAGCGTCATGACGCGCACGGCGACGTCGCCCCAATGGGCCACCACACCGCGAACCACCAGCACTGCCGCGGCCGCGCCGATCAGCAGGCTGACGTGACCTCCGTAGCCCTGCAACACGATTCCGAACAGATCGGGCGCCTGCAACGCGTACCGCATGTGTACGTCATAGGGGATCGAATCCGCCCACGTCAGAGGCTCCTTGGTCCCCGCCCACCGATAGGCGAGCTTGCCGTACTCATGGCCCGGCAGCAACTGCATCGCTCCGCCGAACACGGCGAATACGATCGTGATTGCCGCGTCTCGAAGCGGCCGGAGCCGCCCGTCCGCGACAGCCAACCCCAGCCATGTAGCGGAGACGGCGAGGGTCAGGTAGTACGGCGCCTGATGGTGGCCGCTCAGCCAGGATATGCCGCAGAACAAACCCGCCAGAGCCGCGCTGGCAACGGGCCGCTCGCCGCGGCGCGATCGCAACAGGAACAGGAACGCCAGTGGCGTCCACAGGATTCCGGTGAACACTTCCGGCCAGTCGGTCGACCCGAAATATCCGCCGAACGAGAAGATGCAGCCCGCCAGAATCGACGCGCCGCGCGACCGTCCCACATCGCGGCACAGCCAGTAGCAGAAGACCGCGCCCAGCCAGTGGCAGAGCACGAAGTACCAGTTCATCAGATCGAACCGCAGCTTGCCCTGATCGAATCCTCCGAACACGAACAGGGGCCAGTTGAGCGGCATCGCCGCGCCGGTCCATTGGCCGAGGAAGGGCTGTCCACACCACTGATACGGGTCCCACAGGGGGAATCGCAGGTGGTGCCACTCGGCGGCCATGAACTGGAACCGCGGCGCCACCATATTGGCCAGGTCGGGCGAATCGAGCCAAGTGTACTGATTGGTCAGCACCAGCCGCCAATAGAATGCGATGCTCAGCAGAAGTAGGATCGCGGGTCCGATGACGCGACTCATGCGCCGGCCGCTTCCAGCAACAGTTCCCGGCCGCCGCCCGGCAGGTCCAGGCGCAGCGCCGCCGCGATTCCCTCGGGGCTCATCTTGCGCATCGTCTTTCGCAGTATATCCACTATTTTGGCCCGATCCAGCTTCCCCGCCACCTCCTGCAGTTGGGTGTCGAGGAAAACCAGGCAGATGGCGTCCTCGAGCGTCTGAACCTCCGGGTCGCGCCGGGGATCGCGGCGGCGCACCAGGAACTCGGCGCGGGCGATCTCCGCTTCGCCGTACCCGGCGGCTGACATGGCGGCGCGGAGTTCGGCCGCATGCACCTCTTTCAACGCGGATCGCCAGGTCAGGTACGCGACGCGCCCGGCGCCATGACTGTCCCGCGGGATGGACCAGCGCCGTACGTGGTGAGCGCGCGCCGCCAGCAGGAGCGGTTCCGATGCACCGGGACGAAGCCGGCGCACCTGGTCGAAAACCATCTCCGCGTGAGCCTGCTCCTTCGGCCTGACCGCGCCGTTGACGACAATCGTGTGCGGATCGTCCGCGTTCCGTGCGTCGATGGCGGCGATGGCCGCGCCGAATCGCGAATCCGTCATGGAGCGGGAGGCTTGGGCGTTTCCACCTTGGGAGGCGGCGTCTGCTGCTGTTGCTGGGGCGGACGGGTGCGGCGCTGACGCTGGACCGGTTTCGCGCTCGCCATCTCCGTGTAGACCTTCCGGATCTTCTCCGCGTTCGCCGGATCCACCGACAGCCGTTTGTGCTTGCCCGCGCCGGGAGCGAATCGCAACTGGCCGGAATCGTCGATCGACGCCGTGCCGGATTCCGAGACCGTAAAGTAACCCTCTGGCTTCACCGCGTACAGCACCGCCGCCAGCGCCGTGGTGGGCGCGTCATACGGCATCGCCTTGGCGGCTCGATAGGCGTCGGCCGCCGGATGCGCGGGCGACCACGCGAAATCCTTCTCGATGCTCGCGGCGGGAAACGGCACTGCCTCACCCACTTCCGGTCCTATCACCACGACGGGTCCAGGCCATTCGGCGAGCACTTTGCGTGTCGATCTGGCGCTGCCCGGATCGGCGATCGCCAGCACCAGCACCTTCGGTTTGCTCTCGATCCATTGCCTGGAAGCGTGCAGGTCGAGCAGTCTCGCCAGGTTGTTCGCCGAACCCGTGGACACCATCGCGCAGTTGCCGTCCTGCTGCGCGGTGAGCGCGTTGCGCAGCACCACGGAAGGCTCCGCGGTGTCCACCAGCTTGTTCACCGAATGCTTGTGTTTGGCGGTGACGGCGAGCATCGGCGTATCCGCCGCCAGATACCCATCGGTAGCCAAGCCGACCGGCAACGTGCGGGAAAAGGCCGCGAACGCGGCGCTCACCTCGCCCGCGTAGAACCGCCCGATCGCGTCGGCCAGCGCGGCCGCCTTCAGATTCGCCTTGGTCACGCTGATCGACGATACGCGGCACTCGTTCTTGCCGTCGAATCCATAGAGCAGACACAACGCGAGCACCTCGTCGATGCGCTCGCCCATCGAGCAGTCGAACAATATGCCGAGCGGCGGCTTACCCCCGGAGCCGAACTGCATCAGGCCAGGTCGAGCCCTTCCAGCCGGCCCGAAGCGTCGCCGAACTGTTCCACCTTCACTTCCATGCGATCCATCATCGTCAGAAACAGGTTCGACATCGGTGTTTCGCGACGGTACACCACGCGCCTGCCAGCCTTGATGTGGCCGCCTCCGCGTCCGAACACCGCCGTCGGCAGATCCTCGTGCGTGTGGCGGTTGCCGTCGGAAAGGCCCGCGCCGTAGACGATCATCGAATTGTCCAGGATGCTGGAGCCGGCCTCCGTGCTCGACTTCAGTTTGCCCAGCCATTGCGCCACCTGCGCGGCGTGATAGGTATTGATCTGGGCCACCTTCTCCATCAACTCCGGCTTGTTCATGTGGTGGGTCAGCGGATGGTGGCCGTCGGAGATGCCGATCTCGCGATAGGCGCGCGACGTGCCTTCGCGGGTCACCAGGAACGTCACCACGCGCGTCAGGTCCGCCTGGAACGCCACGGTGATCATTTCGGTCATCAGCTTGAAGTGCTCGGCGAAATCGGCCGGAACGCCGTACGGCTTCGCCATGCCGGGATCGACGCGGGCGTTGTCGGTCTCGGCCTTTTCCAACTGCCGCTCGATCTCGCGGATCGACGACAGATATTCGTCAAGCTTGCGCTTGTCGGTGGGACCGAGGTTGGCTTGCAGCTTCTTCGTGTCGCCGCTGACGAAATCGAGAATGCTACGGCGGAACTTCGTTTGCCGCGCCCGCTCCACGGGAGTCAGCTCCGCGCCCATGCCGAACAGGCGCTCGAACAACGCGCGCGGATCCAGCGTCGGAGGCAGCGGTTGTGTGTCGCTCCGCCACGCCAGATTGTTCGTGTATGCGCAAGAGTAGCCGGAGTCGCAGTCGCCGGCCTGCCGCGCGTCCTCGAGGCCCACCTCGAGGGACGGAAACCGCGTTTGCGCTCCGATCTTGTTGGCCACGATCTGATCGCAGGAGATGCCGTTGCTGATATCGGTCATCGTCTTCTTGACCTGGATTCCGGTCAGGTACGATCCGCTGCAGCGGCCATGATCGCCCGCGCCGTCGAGCAGCGCTCGTCCCGTGTTGTGCGTCAGGTTGCTCAGCACGGTCATGTCGGACTTCAACGGCTCGAACGGCTTCAGAATGCGTGGTAGTTCGCCGAGCTTGCCTTGGTACTCCGGCGTCCAGTTGCGCATGTCGATGCCGTTGGGCACGTAGACGAACGCCATTCGGACCGGCGCCTTGCCGGGCAGCTTGCTCGACGCCATCGCCGGGGCCATTGCGTCCAGAACCGGCAGGCCGATGGCCGCGCCGAGCCCTTTCAAGAGCGTTCGCCGGGGAAGCGCCTTGCGAGTGATCATCGCCGTGAAGTCTCCTTCGATTTTTCTCCCCGCCGCATTTGGAACGGCAGGCTGCGCGCGATCTCGTGAACCAATGTCTGAAAACGATATCCGGAAGCGGCGGCCTTGGCCCCCACTTCTTCCACCGTTCTACGATCATAGCGCTCGAGCCCGCGTCCCAGAGCGTAGGTCAACATTTTCTCCGTCAGGCAACGCGTGAACTCGGGCAGTTCCTCCTTCAAGATCGTCCGGAACTCGCCCGGAGTGGAGAACGTCTTGCCATTCGGCAGCGTCCCGCTCGAATCGATCTCGAACTTCCCGTCCGCGGTGCGCCACTTTCCAATGGCGTCGTAGTTCTCCAGCCCGAAACCGAGGATGTCCATTTTCCGGTGGCAGGATGCGCAGACCGCGTTGGTCCGGTGCTTCTCCATCTGCTGCCGCAACGATCCCGCCACGCCCGCCGACTGCTCGTCCAGCGGCGGAACGTCCGGTGGAGGAGCGGGCGGCGGAGCCCCCAGGATATTCTGCAGCACGTACTTGCCGCGAATCACCGGCGATGTGCGGGTGGGATAGCTCGACACGGTGAGCACGCTTGCGTGGGTGAGGATGCCGCCTCGCTGACCGGTGGCGAGCTCGACGCGGCGGAATTCCGGACCCTTCACTCCGGGAATTCCGTAGTGCGCCGCCAACCGGTCGTTCAGAAAGGTGAAGCGAGCGTCGAGGAACTCGGAGAGCGGCAGGTTGTCCCGCAGAATCGCCTCGAAGAACAGGCGCGTCTCGGCCTTCATCGCGTCGCGCAGATCCGGTCCCCAATCGGGGAACTTTTTCGGATCGGGCTTCACGCTGTCCAGGTTGCGCGTTTCGAGCCACTGCCCGGCGAAGTTGGTGGCCAGCGCGGCCGACCGTTCGTCCTTCAGCATGCGCCGGACCTGCGCGTCCAGCACCGCCGGAGTCCGCAGCTTGCCCTGTTCGGCGGCCGCGAGCAGTTCGTCGTCCGGCATCGAGCTCCACAGGAAAGAGGCGAGCCGCGAGGCCAGTTCGACATCCGACACGCGATGCACCTTGGCGGGATCGTTCGGATCGGGATCGCGCTCCAGGCGGAACAGGAAATGCGGCGAGACCAGCATCGCCTGGATCGCGAGCTGAATCCCCTGCTCCGCCGATTGTCCCTCCGCCTTGGCCAGCGCGACGAATCGGGCCAGCGCGGCGATGTCCGCCTTGGTCACCGGGCGGCGGTAGGCGCGGCGGGAGAGAGGCGCGAGGATGCGGTCGACGCAAGCGGCGCCGGCGGCCGGGTCGCAGATCAGGATCTTCTTCCGGCTGGGCCGCTCGAGTTTGGAGGGGAACGGACCGGTGAACGTGATCGAGTCGAGGTATTTGTTCTTGGCGGACTTGTACAGATCGCCGGGCGCCAGCGTCTTGACGAACTCGTCGTCGATGAACGCGGCGCGGAAGGTGTGGTCGCCCTCGGGCAGCGTCAGCCGGAACTCCTCCATCGAATAGGGATTGAAGTAGACCAGTCCGGAGGGCTTGGTCTGCACGGTCTGCTTGTGGAGCAGCTTGCCGTCCATCCAGAAGCCGAGTTCAACCGGCTTGCCGTCGGGAGCGCGCTCGCCGGGCAATCCGATGCGGATGAGGTACTCGGCCTCCCACTCCACACGGTGTACCGCCTCGATCGTGCTGGGCGCCACGCGGCGGATCTTCTTATCCTTATTGTGATACTCGAATTCGAGGGGCTTCTTCGGCAGAGGATCGGCGCCGATGGCCCGCGCGGCGATGCGCTCGGCCGCCTGGATGTACTTTTCCATCAGCACCGGCGAGACGGTGAGCACGTCGCCGATGTTGTCGAAGCCGTGGCCGGAATCGTCGGTGGGGAAGTCCTTCTCGGCGTGGAAGTCGACCCCGAGCAGATCGCGGATGGTGTTGGAGTATTCGCCGCGGTTGAGCCGCCGCGCGGTGACGCGGCCCGGATCGGGTTTGACGTTCTTGTCGGCCTTGTCGAACTCGGCTTTGACGAAGTCGATGAGCGCCTGCGTTTCGGAGAGAGGGGGCCGGGGCGTCCCCTTGGGGGGCATCTCGCCGGTGCGGATCTTGTGGACGATGCGTTCCCAATCGTCGCGGCGGTCGACCAGGGAGCCGGGGTGGACGAACGGCCCCAGGTTGAGGCTGCCGGATGCGAGCCGGTCGTTGTGGCAGGGCGCGCAGGTCTTGGCGAGGACGGGCTGGACGGACTTTTCGAAGCCCGTGGCGGCGGGTCCGGCGGCGATCGCGGGGAGGAGAGACAGCGCCGCGGACGCGGCCCAACGGTGGTTCATGGCCCTATACAGCATGGTCGCCGATTCCCGCCCCGAGGTTTCCGGGTTCTCGATTCTCCCGCTATCTGCCCAAGCTATGATCGGAAGAAGGCCGAATGCCGCTCGACACCGAAATCTCGCGAGTCGCGATCCGCGACTACAAGAGCATCGCCACGTGCGACGTCGATTTGGGGCCGCTCACTTTTCTCGTGGGTCCGAACGGCAGCGGCAAGAGCAATTTCCTGGACGCACTCCGGTTCGTCGCCGATAGCCTGAACCACTCCGTGGAACAGGCAATCCGGGACCGGGGCGGCATTAACGACGTGCGACGGCGCTCCGAGGGGCGTCCGCGGCACTTCGCGATCAAGCTGGAGTTTCGCCGGCCGGCCGTGGCGGGTAGTTTCGCCTTCGAGATCGGAGACCGCGCCGGCGGCGGATTCACCATCAAACGGGAGACTTGCGAAATCTCGTTCGGAGGCCCGGGCAAGCCCCGGAAGGCGGTGTACGAAGCGGAGAGAGGGAAGGTGGTTCGCATGGAATCGTCATTCCTCGGCGCCGCGGAGGTGCCGAACTCAACGGACCGGTTTTTGCTGAGTTCGCTCTCGGCTCTCCCCGATTTCCGGCCCGCATGGCAGGCGTTTGCGCCGATGGGGTTCTACCGCCTGAATCCGGACAAGATTCGTGACTTGCAGTCGCCGGAGTCGGGCGACATCCTCACTCGAGACGGATCGAACGCCGCAGCCGTGCTCGCGAACCTGGCCAAGCATCATGAGGATGTCAAGGCGCGCGTCGAAGAGTTCCTCGCCATGGTGGCGCCCGGCACGCTTCGCGTCATGCAAAAGACACTGGGACCGAAGGAGACGTTGGAGTTCGAGCAAGCGGTCACGGGCGCCAACCGGAGCCGCCGCTTCCTGGCGGCTAATATGTCCGATGGGACTTTGGGAGCGCTGGGGATTCTGCTCGCGCTGTTCCAGTCCCCGAATGGCGGCAAGAGGGTTTCGTTGATCGGAGTCGAGGAGCCGGAGACCGCGTTGCACCCGGCCGCCGCGGCCGTCTTGCTGGACGCACTGCTCGAGGCGTCGCAACGGCGTCAGGTGATCGTCACCAGTCACAGCCCGGATCTACTGGATAGCCGCGACTTGCCCGCCGATGCAATCTTGGCGGTCTCAGCGGAAGACGGAACGACTTCGATCGCTCCGATCGGACCTTCCGAACGGTCGGTCATCAAGCGCCGCCTGAAAACCCCAGGCGAGATGCTCCGGAACAACCAGTTGACGCCCGACCTGAAACGCGTACCCAGTCCCGCGCGGATGAGGCTGTTTCAGGAATAGGACATGCGTTTGGTGTGCTTGGTGGAAGGACAGGGCGAAGTTGGCGCCTACCGGTGCTCATTCGCCGTATCGCACCCCAATGTGGTGGCCAAGACCGTTCGTGTCAAGAAGGACCGCTTCTTGAAACCGGGGCAGGTCGAACACGAACCAGCTGTCGCTGGCGAGTTGGCCGGCGAGGGCGGGGCGATTCTGATCCTGCTCGACGCGGACAAAGATTGTCCCGCCAAACTCGGCCCCGCCATCGAGGAGCGTGCGCGCAAAGCCCGCTCGGACCGGCCGGTGCTCGTGGCGCTCGCAAAGGCCGAGTTCGAGTGCTGGTTCCTTGCGGCGGCGGTGTCCCTCCGTGGCAAGCGCGGTCTCCCTCCGGGGCTCGATCCTCCCACGGACCCGGAATCGGTTCGCGGCGCCAAGGAGTGGATCAAATCCCGAGCGGGCCGCTACTCGCCAGCCGTCGATCAGCCGGCCTTCGCGCAGATATTCGACTTCGAGGAGGCCCGGCGCAACAGCCCCTCGTTCGCCAGGTTCGAGCGCCGACTCCGGGAACTCACCGCCCTGCCGGACCCGCCCCCGATGCAGTAACTTGGTGAGGATGCTCCGCCGGTTCGCCGTCCTCGCCCTCTGCTCCACCCTCGCCGCCGCGCAGTCCCTCGATCTCGCTCCCGAACAAGCCCGAGCCTTCGAGATCTCCGTTATGGAGCGTATCGCCGACCTCGCGCTGATCCCACCGAAGCTGAATACGTCACCCCTGCCGCAATACGACTACGACCAACTCGACTACGGCATGACCATCGGCATCGAGCGGACTCCCCGTGGACGGCTCTGGGCCGCGTGGGTCGCCGGCGAGGACGGGCCAAAGGCGTTCTTCGTGCTCGCGACCAGCGACGATGACGGCGCCACGTGGTCCAAGCCGAGGCTGGTGATCGACGCGCAGTCGAAGAACCTCCCGATGTTTCGCAGCGTCCTGGTCGGCAACCTGTGGACCGATCCTCGCGGCCGGTTGTGGCTGTTCTTCAATCAGTCGATGATGCAGTTCGATGGACGGTCGGGCGTGTGGGCGTCGGTGTGCGAGAACCCGGACGCGGCCGCTCCGGCGTGGTCCGCGCCTCGCCGCATTTGGCACGGATTCACGCTCAACAAGCCCACGGTTCTCTCCACCGGCGAATGGCTGCTGCCGGTGTCGCTGAACCATGAGGGGTTGGGACCGTTCCAGGGCGCGTTCCGGGAGCTCGATCCCTACCGCGGCGCCAACCTGTTCGCGTCGTCCGACGAGGGCGCCACGTGGCGGCGGCATGGGCATGTCGCATTCCCGAATCCGAACTGGGACGAGCACATGACCGTCGAACGGAAGGACGGCAGTCTATGGATGCTCGCCCGCACTTCCAAGGGGCTGATGCAAAGCACCTCCACCGACCACGGCAAGACATGGGCCGCGCCCACCGCGCCTCCGGGAATCTCGCATCCGGTGGCGCGCTTTCACCTGCGCCGGCTCGCGTCCGGCAGGCTGCTCTTCGTCAAGCACGGCGAGACGATGGAGACGCACGAAGGACGCAGCCAGTTGACCGCGTGGCTTTCGGACGACGACGGCGCCACCTGGGCGGGCGGTCTCATGCTGGACCCTCGGAAAGGCATCTCCTACCCCGACGGTTTCCAGGCGCCAGATGGTTCGATTTACATTTCGTACGACCGCAATCGCGCCACCGACGGCGAGATTCAATTCGCCAAATTCACCGAGCGCGACGTACTGGCGAAATCGTTGGTCAGCCCCGGCTCGAAGCTCCAGACACTCATCAGCCGCCCCTTGAAGAAGGCGGTCAAGCAACGGAAGGAAGAATGAGCATCACGCGAATCGGCGGCATCATACCGCCGCTGGTCACGCCGTTCCGCGAGGACGGCTCCATCGACGAACAGGCCCATCGCGCCGAAGTGCGGCACATGGTGGACCGCGCCAAAGTGCACGGACTGGCCGTATGCGGCAGCACCGGCGAGGGCCACACCTTGACGACGGACGAGACCCGCTCGATCGTGGCGTGGACGGTGGACGAGGTGAAGGGACGCATTCCGGTGATCGCGGGGATCATCGCCGACAGCACGGCGGCCGCCGTCGAACGGGCGCGCGCGGTGGCGGATCTGGGTGTCGCCGCGCTGCAGGTGACGCCGGTCCACTACGTGTTTCGCCCGGACGACGACTCGATGGCGGCGCACTTCGGCGCGATCGCGGACAGGTCGGGCATACCGGTGATCGTCTACAACGTGGTGCCGTGGTCCTACCTGCTGCCGCCGTTGCTGGTGCGAATCCTGCGCGATGAGGAGGGCGTGATCGGCGTGAAGCAAAGCGCCAGCGACATGAAGGCGCTCGCCGATCTGCTGCTGCTGAGCGAAGAGGCCGGCATTCGCGGCCGGGTCCGCATCCTTTCGGCGGTGGACGCGCTGCTGTACCCGTCTTTCCGGCTCGGTTCGGATGGAGCGGTAGCGGCGATCCTCAGCGCGGCGCCCGAGGCGTGCGTCGAGCTGTGGGATGCCGTCCGGTCCGGCGGCGACGAGACCGCGCTGAGGCTGCACAAGAAACTCCTCCGGCTGTGGAACGCCATCGACGCGCACAACCTGCCCGCCAACGTTCGCGCGGCGATGCGTACCCAGGGCCGGCAGGGCGGCGTTCCCCGGCCTCCGATGCCCGCCAGCAGCCCCGCTCAGGAGGAGAAGATCCGCGTTGCCATGGCGGCGTTCCCGTGATCACGCGGCGCGCGTGGTTCGGAACCGTTGCCGCGGCGGCCTGGGCAAACGGCGGCGCGGACCTGTGGGACCCATCCCTGCCCGTCCCCAAGGCCGCGGGACTGGAGACCGTCGCGGGCGCGCGCTTCTTCGTTCTGAAACCCCACGAGCCGGCGCGCGATGGCGGCTACGGCTTTCTCCACGGCGTCGCGCTCTGCTGGCACAAGGGAAAGCTGTACACATCGTTCGGGCACAACAGGGGCAAGGAGAACACTACGGGCGAAGAAGCCCGCGGCAGAATCAGCACGGACGGAGGAAGAACGGCCGGCGATGTCTTCACCATCGACGCCGGGGACGAGCCGGACCTGGCGGTAAGCCACGGCTCGTTCCTGTCGCATCGCGGGCGGCTGTGGGCCTTTCAGGGCGCGTTCCACGGCTCTCGGACTCGCGTTCACACGCGCGCCTACGTGCTCGACGAAAAGACCGGCCACTGGCGCAAGATGGGTACGGTGGTGCGGGACGGCTTCTGGCCGATGCAGCAGCCGGTCCGAATGGGCGACGGCAACTGGATCATGGCGGGTTTCCGCGTCGGCGAGGGCGAACCCGCGTCGGTCGCGATCAGCCGGGGATCGGACTTCACGCGGTGGGACCACGTGGCGATTCCGCGCGACCCGGGCATCGGGAAGATGTGGGGCGAGTCCACGGTGATCGTCGAGGGCCGGCGCGTGTGGAACATCGCGCGCTACGGCGGCGAGCCAGTGGCGCTGGTCTCTTCGAGTGAAGACGCCGGACGCACGTGGACCGCGATGCGTCCGTCGAATCTGCCCATGGCCGGCTCCAAGCCCTACGCGGGCGTGTTGAGCTCCGGGCAGCGCTATCTGATCTGCACGACCGCGGCGGACACGGGCAACCGGCGCGCGCCGCTCACCATCGCGGTCAGCCGGCCGGGCGAGCGGCTCTTCCGCCGGGTCTTCCGGATCCGAGGCGGGGAGTTCCCCGAGGGGCCAGGCGACTCCCATCCCCGCGCGTCGCTGTCGTATCCGTACGCCGTGGAGTATCGCGGGAACCTCTACACCGGCTATTCGAACAACGGCGGGCGCGTGGGGATGAATATCAACAGCGCGGAGCTCGCCGTGCTTCCCGTAACGTCCTTGAAGGTGGAATAACATGGTCTCGAGTACCCTCCGGTTCGCCCCGGTATTGGCCTTGGCATGCGCGGCGATGGCGCAGTCCGATCCGGCGCTGGCGCCGGCGCTCGTGAATCGGAATCCGGGTCCGAAGTACGGGGACTCGACGCGGCTTTTTCAGGGCATTCCCGGAATCGAACGCGCGCCGAACGGGCGGCTTTGGGCGCTCTGGTACGCGGGCGGTCCGGACGAGCCGGGCGAGGGACCGGGCAACTACGTGGTCCTCGTCACCAGCGGCGACGACGGACGAACTTGGTCCGGCCCGAAGCTGGTGATCGATCCGCCCGGCCCGGTGCGCGCTTACGATGCCTGCCTGTGGCACGATCCCAAGGGCCGGTTGTGGCTCTTCTGGTCGCAGAGTTACGAGAAGTGGGACGGGCGCTCCGGCGTCTGGGCGATCTCCACCAGCGGGTCGCGAGGGGAGAATCCCAAGTGGTCCGCGCCGCGGCGGCTGAGCGACGGGATCATGATGAACAAGCCCACCGTGACTTCGAGCGGCGACTGGCTGATGCCCGCTTCCGTGTGGGAGCGCAAGCCCACCGGAGGCATTCCGCCCGCCCACATGCACGACCTCGGCGCGCGGCGAGGAGCCAACGTCATGGCGTCGCGCGACCAGGGCAAGACCTGGACCTATCGCGGCCAGGCGATCGTGCCCGAGCGCGTGTTCGACGAACATATGATCGTCGAGCGGCGGGACAAAAGCCTATGGATGCTGGTCCGCGCGGCGTACGGGATCGGCGAGAGCGAGTCGGCGGACGGCGGCGCGACGTGGAGCCCCGGCCGCAAGTCTGGGATCGCGCACGTGAACTCGCGATTCTTCGTGCGGCGGCTGCAATCGGGACGGCTGCTGCTGGTGACGCACGAACCGCCCGATCGGAAAACGAGGTCCCACCTGATCGCGCACGTTTCGGACGACGACGGTAAGACCTGGACCGGCGGTCTGACGATCGACGAGAGGAGCGGCGTGTCGTACCCCGACGGCGTGCAGGCCGCCGACGGTACGATCTACTTGATCTACGACTACTCCCGAACGGGAGACAAACAGATCTTTCTGGCCACCTTCACCGAGGACGACGTCGTGAAAGGGCAATGGCAGTCGCCCAAAGCGCGGCAGCGCGTGACGATCAACCAGGCGACGGGCCGGCGCGAAAACAGGCCCGTCCGCTAACGCTAACGCCGCCTACTTCTTCGCGGGAGGCTTGGGAGCGGCCGGACCGGCCGGCTTCGCCGCTCCGCCCTTCACCAGCGCTTCCACCTCGTTCAAAAGCGGATCCAGTTGTTCGAAGTACTTCTCCTGGCCGGGGGCGTATTCGTGATGACCGCGGATGATCCCGTTGCCATCGATCAAGAACAGGTTCGGAAACGTGATCGTCGAACGCGTCGGACTCAGCTTGAGGTAGGACGCGGTGGCCTGGCCGCAATCGAACAGCGTCGGCGTCTTCATCGAGTTCGCCGTGACAAAGGCGCGCACCGTTTCCTGGGTGTCCGGCGGAAGCACGATCGCCAGAACGGCCACCTTGTCGGGGTACTTGAGTCGAATCGTTTCGTAGATCTTCTGCGAACTCTGGCAGACCGGGCAAGCCGTCTTGATGAAGTCGAGAAGCACCACTTTGCCCCGGTAGTCCGCAAGATCGTGGTAGTTGATGTTGAGGTCGGGGAGGGCGAAGCCGGGTGCGCGCCGGCCGACGTGCGCCTGGTCGGCGAACGAGGCGAGCGGCAACGCGAGGGTCAAGGCTGCAAGAAAAATTCGCATTTTTTTCAGGTTAGCAGAGAATTTTCCGGCCCTGGTTGCACTACTTCATTGTGAGGGATCCCCTCGTGATTCCGGCGGCGGGGCTAGCCCTGGGAATAGCCCTTTCCCGCTGGATGGAATTCGACGCGCCGAGCACCGTCGCCGCGCTGGCGGCGATCTCCGCGTTGGCCGTCGTGGCCCAGTGGAGGGGCTATTGCCGGGCGGCTCGAACCGGCGTTTTCGCCGCCGCGTGGTGCGCGGGCGTATGGACTGAAATCGCGCATCGCCCGGAACCTGCCCCGTTCATCGACTTCAATCCCGGCGAAACGATGATCGTCGAGGGCTGCGTCGTCGAACCACCCTCCTTGTTCCCGGGCAAGGAGCGATTCGTGGTGGAACTGGACCGAAGGGCGCGCATCCAGGTGTCGATCTACCTCCAGGAGGGAGATACACCCCCCGACCTCCACTACGGCCAGTTCATCGAGATGGACGTGCGCCTGCGCCACCCGCACAACTACCGCAATCCGGGCGCGTTCGACTTCGCCGGGTACCTGGCGCGCCGCGATATCCACTGGACTGGGTCGGCGAACGCCCGCGCGCCCGTGGCGGTAAAGGGCTCCTGCGGCAACCCTCTGCTGGCGCGGATTTACCGGCTTCGCGAGGCCGCGCTGGCGCGTCTGGACGTGCTGTATGCCGGCGATCCGTATGCCACGGGGATGACCCGGGCGGTCCTGCTCGGCGACGTCGCGCGGATGGATCAGGAGTGGGCGGACCCGTTTCGGCGCACGGGCTCCTACCATGCGCTGGTGATCTCGGGGCTCCATGTGACCACGCTTGCGGCGTGCTTGCTTTTCGTCTTACGTTTGTTGCCGCTCGGCCCCGGATGGTCGTTGGTGGCGGCATCCGCGCTCGGCTGGATCTACGCGATCGCCGCCGGCTTCACGGCGCCCGTCATCCGGGCGGCGGCGGGGCTGACGCTGTTCCAGATCGCCCACTGCTTCCACCGCCGCCCTCGTGTGCTGAACCTGTTGGCGGCGGTTTCCATCGGCTTCCTCCTGGTGGATCCCTGGCAGTTGTTCGACGCCAGTTTCCAATTGACGTTCCTCGCCGTGGCGATGATCGCCGCGATCGGCGGCCCGTGGCTCGACCAAGCCTCCGAGCCCTACCACCGCGGGTTTCGAGCGATCCACAAGAGGGCCTGGGATCGCCATCTCGAGCCCCGTGTCGCCGAGTTGCGGGTGGAACTGCGCCTGCTTGCCGAGACCGGGCGTTGGGTGACCCGGTTGCCGGATCGCGTTTGGACCGTGGCGTTCGAGGCCGGCGGGCGCGCCGCGTTCTTCTTGTGGAACCTGGTCGCGATCTCCGCCGTGGTGCAGGCCGGATTGACGCTGCCGATGGCAGTCTACTTCCATCGCGTTCCGGTGACGGGGTTGACCGCCAACCTCGCGATCGTGCCGCTGATGAACCTGGTCACGCCGCTCGGATTCCTGGCGATCGCCACGGGTCACGAATGGCCGGCCAAAGCCGCCGCGGTTCTGCTGCGTGCGTCCCAATTCGCCGCCGGCTGGCATGCCGCGCGTGAGCCCTCGTGGCGCGTGCCCGGTCCGCCGGCGTGGCTCGCATGGCTTTTCCTGGCATCGCTGGCGCTGGCGGCGTGGGCGATCCTGACGCGGCGGCGCCTCCCGGCCGTGCCGTTCGTGGCGGTCTGGGCCGCCGTGGTGGTGCATCCGTTCGACCCGGACATCGCGCGCGGAAAACTCGAGGTCAGCGCGATCGATGTGGGACAGGGCGACAGCCTGCTGCTGGTCTCGCCGGCCGGCCGCGTGATGCTCGTCGACACGGGCGGGTTCCCCAAGTTCCGCAATCAGAAGACCGTCTCACGGTTCGATGTGGGCGAGGAAGTGGTGACGCCCTATCTGCTGGGGCGGTCGATCCGCCGGGTGGACGTGATCGCGCTCACTCATGCCCATGAGGACCACATTGGCGGCTTCAAGGCTGTGGTGGAGAACTTCCGTCCGCGCGAGATCTGGACGGGCGCGTTCCCCTCCGTCGATGCGGTCCGCGCGTTGGGCGTTCCGGTGCGATCCCCCAAGGCGGGCGAGTCCCTCGACTGGGATGGGGTCGCGATCGAGTTCCTATGGCCGCCGGCGGACTACGAACCGCGACAAGCCGCTTCGAACAACGACTCGCTGGTGTTCCGGGCGCGGTTCGGCGAGCGGTCGTTCCTGCTGACCGGCGACATCGAGCGGGCGATGGAATACCGTCTGGTCAACGAGGGCTCGGTTTCGCGGGCCGACGTGCTGAAGGTGGCGCATCATGGCAGCAAGACCTCGACGACAGCGGCGTTCCTGGACGCGGTGAAGCCCTCGTATGCGATCGTCTCGGACGGCATCGATAATCTGTTCCGCCACCCGCACCCCGATGTCGTGCGGCGGTTGGAGGAGTCCGGCGCCGCCCTGTTCCGCACGGACCGGCATGGGCTGGTGACGTTCCGAACGGACGGACGGCGCATCGAAGTGGAGCCGTATGTCCCCTCGCGGGTCCGCCCTGATCGGTCCGCGCCACCCGTCGCGTTCGGCCAGTGACCAGGACGAGCGAGGCTGAATTGTATAATAGAGCAGAAAATACGCCAAAGTCCGTCCAGTGGCTCGGAGACAGCTTGGAGCGGTTGCGAGCGGCCGACGCGGAAGTTCAGACTCAAGCCGGTCGGGAGTTGCGCAGGGTCCAGAAAGGGCAGGCTCCCGTGGACTTCAGGCCCATGCCGGATGTAGGGCAAGGCGTGATCGAGATCCGGGTTCATGGCCCCACGCAGTTTCGCGTCTTTTACGTAGCGCGATTCGACGAGGCCGTCTACGTGCTCCACTGTTTCGAGAAAAAAGAGCGATCGACGCGCAAGGGCGATATCGATCTCGGCCGCCGGCGCTACGCGACGTTGTTGGAGAAGAGGAGGCTCAGGTGAGATTGCAACATAGAACGATCAACGGAGTGAAATTCATCGAAGGCAGTGGGAATGTCTTCCTGGATCTCGGATTCCCGCCCGGCGAGGCCTGCGGTCTCCAACTACGCTGCGACATGGTGATGGCTCTGACCGAGTTGGTCGAGAGCGAAGCGTTGACGATCGCGGAGGCCGCGAAGCGCTTCCACGTGAGCCAATCCAGAGTCCGGGACGTGACGAAAGGGAGCCTCTCCGTGCTGAGCCTCGAGGATATTTCCAGCATGTTGACGCACGCCGGCTTCGATGTCGAAATTCGCGTCAAACGGCGCCCAGGCAGCAAGCCGTCGGGCGGTAGGGCGGCCGCCTCCGCGAGAGTGCTCGCGCCGTCTTCCCGCGCGGCCCGCCGCTCCTGATATGAGCCGCCGCTCGCCCGAACCAGACCCCCGAATCCTCGATCTGCGATCGCGTATGATGAGGGTCCTGACGAGGTACATCAAGAAGGAAGGCCTCACCACCGCGGCCGCCGCCCGCAGGCTGAAGGTCCGGCAGGCGCTGATCACCAGTCTCACTGAGGGGAAGCTGAGCGAGTTCACCATGGACTCCCTCGTGGAGATGCTCGTCAACGCCGGGTTCCAGGTCGACATGCCCCTGACACGGACTAGCCGCGCGGACTTGATACACTCGGACGAATGGCCACCGGCAACCCCCTCCCCATCATCGGGCAAAGCTACGGCGGCGCGATCACCGAGCAACTCGGCACGGCCCCGCGCATCTCGTCGCTCCTGATCAAGCCGGCTTCGGCCGTATGCAATCTGGACTGCTCCTATTGCTTCTACCTCGATCGCGACGCCGATCCGTACAAAGCGCTGCCGGCGCGCAAGATGACCATGGATACGCTGGAACGGCTGGTGGATACCTACCTGTTCTACTCGTATCCAAACTCGACCTTCGCGTTCCAGGGCGGCGAGCCCACCCTGGCCGGCCTCGACTTCTTCACCAAGCTCGTCGAGCTCCAACAGAGGTTCGGACGCGACGGCCAGAACGTGTCGAACGCGCTGCAAACCAACGCCGTGCTGCTCGACGACAACTGGGCGCAACTGTTCCATCAATACCACTGGCTGCTCGGCGTGTCGCTGGATGGACCGGAAGACATCAACGACTCCTACCGTTTCAACAAGGCGGGCCACGGCACCTGGAAGCAGGTGATGAGGTCCATTGAAACGCTGCAGAAGCGGAAGGTCGACTTCAACATCCTCTGCGTACTCAGCCAGGCCAACGTCGAACGCGCCAAGGACCTGTACAAGTTCTACAAGTCGATCGGCATCGATAACCTCCAATTCATCCCGCTCGCCGAGTTCAACGCCGACGGCACGCGGATGCCGTTCACCATCACCGCCGAGCAGTACGGCCGGTTCCTGTGCGAGATGTTCGACCAGTGGTGGCCGGACCGCCGGAAGATGCGCATCCGCTTCTTCGACAACACGGCGGAAGCGCTGGCGGGGATGAAGCCGGGAAGCTGCACCCTGCACGAAACCTGCGACAGCTACGTCGTGGTGGAATACAACGGCGATGTCTATCCGTGCGACTTCTTCGTCGAATCGGGCTGGAAGCTCGGCAACATCACGCTCGACTCGTGGGCCGAGATCGCGCGGCGGACCCGCCGCTACAACTTCGCCCAAAAGAAGACGCTGGCGCATCCGGAGTGCCAGGTGTGCGACTACCAGGGGATCTGTCACGGCGGCTGTCCCAAGTTCCGGCACGGACCGCTCGGCAAGTTCGAGGATCTGGACTACTTCTGCACGGCCTACAAGATGATCTACGCCAAATGCGTGGGTCCGTTGCGCAAGGAAGTGGAGAAGCTGCTGGGACACAAAGCGCCGGAGCTGACCAAGCACAGCATCAGTCCCCACTGAGCGCCGATGCGCCTCACTCGCCGGACATTTGCGGTTTCGCTCGCCGCCGCCGCGCGCGCGCAGGAACAGCCCACGTTCACCACCGGCGTCAAGGTGATCAATGTTTTCGCCGCCGTGCGCGACAAGGCGACGGGACGCTACATCCGCGACCTCGGCAAGGAGGACTTCGCGCTGGCCGAGAACGGGCATCCGCAGGAGATCAGGTACTTCACCCGCGAGTCCGGCCTGCCGCTGACGCTCGGCCTGTTGGTGGACACCAGCATGAGCCAGGAGACAGTGATCCAGGCCGAGCGAGCGGCGTGCTTCCGGTTCCTGGATCGCGTGCTGCGCGAAACAGAGGACCGGGTGTTCGTGATGCAGTTCGACATGGGCATCCACGTCGCGCAGGCGCTGACGGCGTCGCGCCGGGAACTGGACGATGCGCTGTCGCTCGTCGACACACCCACGCGGCGCGAGCTTGCCATCCCCACCGCCCGCGGCACGCTGCTCTACGACGCGGTGATCCAGGCGAGCGGGATCGCGAAGCCGGTGCAGGGCCGCAAGGCGTTGATCGTGATGTCGGACGGCGTCGATTTCGGCAGCCAGTCCGAGCTAAGCGATGCGATCGAGGCGGCGCAACGGGCGGAAACGCTCGTCTATTCGATCCTGTTCGGCGGAACCGGCGGACGACGCGTCCTCGAGCGGCTCTCGGCCGAAACCGGCGGTGCGTTCCTCGAAGTGACGCGGAAGCTCCCGGTGGATCGCACGTTCGAGATCATCGAGGACGAACTGCGCAGCCAGTACAGCATCGGCTACGTTTCGGACGATCCGGTGCGAATGGCGGGCTTCCGGCGGATTCAGGTGGCGGCTCGCCGGCCAGGTCTGACCGTCCGAGCCCGGGCTCGCTATTGGGCGGAACCGAACTGATCAGAACCGGCCGAGGGCCTGCACGATCAGAATGATCGCGATGCCGACGACGGAGGTGATGACCTTCATGACGGTCCAGCTCTGCAGGGTCTGCGTCACGGTCATGCCCATCGTCTCGTTGACCAGCCAGAAGCCGGCGTCGTTGACATGAGAGAGAACGGTTCCGCCAGCGCATAGCGCCAGCACGATCATCTCCGGCGAGTAACCGGAAACCCCCTTCATGAGCGGCGCGACAATGCCTGCTCCGGTGATGATCGCGACCGTGGCCGAGCCCTGCGCGACGCGGAGCGCGGCCGCGACCAGATACGCCACCAGCAGAGGCGAGACCGGCGAGTTCGCCAGGAGCTGACCGGCGTAGCCGCCCGCGCCAGAATCGACGATCACCTGCTTGAAGGCCCCGCCGCCCCCCATGATGGCGAGCAGCGAGCCGATGGGAGCGAGCGAGCCGGTCGCCAGCTTGGTGATCCCTTCCCGGTCCAGACCGCGGCGAACGCCGAAAAGGTACATCGCCGCCAGCGCCGTTACGAGCAAGGCCGTGAACGGGTGGCCGATCAACGAGAATACGGCGGGCGCCGGTTTCCAGATCATCTCGGCGATGGTAGCGGTGAAGATGAGCACCACCGGCAGCAACAGAACGGCCAGCACGGAGACGACGGAGGGTGCGTTGGCGGGATGGGGCTGGGCGTCGCGGCGCGCCGCCATTTCGGGTACGGGGACGAAAATTCTCTCCGCGACCCAAAGACCATAGACGATTCCACCCGCGATCGCCATGGGGATCGAGATCGCGATGGAGTAGAGGATCGTCTTCGCCAGATCGGCGCCGAGAAGTTGCGCGGCGGCCGATGGCGCCGGGTGGGGTGGAACCATCGCGTGCGTCACCGTGAGCGCACAGGCGATCGGCAGGCCGTAGTACAGCAGCGACCGCTTGGATTCGCGCGCCAGGTTCCAAGCCACCGGAACCAGGATGATGAACGCGACCTCGAAGAAAATCGGCAGCCCGACGAGAAACGCGGCGATCAGGACAGCCCACGCGGCACGTTCCCGGCCGATTCGGAACAGGAGCCAGTCCGCGAGTTTTCGACCGCCGCCGGAGTGTTCGAGGAATCGCCCGATCATCGCGCCCAACGCCACCACCACGGCGATGAACCCGAGCGCCTCGCCGAAGCCGTTCTGCATCGACTTCAGCATCTTGGCGGGCGCCATCCCCGACGCCAAACCGAGCGCCATCGACGAAATCATCAGCGCCAGAAAGGCGTGCAGCTTGCCCCACAGGATGAGCACCAACAGGAGCGCGATGGCCCCGAAGGTCAGCAAGAGGAGGAGCGAACCGCCTGACATCGTCCGATTATCCCAGTACCAACCGGGCAGTGGGGCGCCTCATTTCAGGCGCCTGATAACGGGCACCCGGAAGGCGGCGCCTGGTACTTGAAATCAACGAGTTACGGATTGGCCCCCGGAGTGCTGTCGAAGGAGGAGGATGACCTCCGCTTTCTCGAATTCGACTATGGGCGAAACCGGCGCCTCCGGGGAGGAGCACACCGACATCCTCCTGGTGGCGCTGGCCCGCACGGGCGATTCGGGCGCGTTCGGCGAGTTGGTGCGGCGGCACGAGGGCCGGATCTTCGGCTTGGCCCGTCACATCACGCGGAGCACCAACGACGCGGAGGACATCTCGCAGGACACCTTTCTCGCCGCTTTCCGCCACTTGGCCGGCTTTCAAGGCAACTCGACGTTCCGCACCTGGGTCACGCGAATCGCGGTCAACGAATCGGTGATGCGTCTGCGCCGGGCGCGAGTGGCGAAAGCCGTCTCTCTAGACGAACCGGTGCGGCTGGGCGAGGAATCGATCCAGCGGCAGATCGCCGTGTGGAAAGGCAATCCGGAAGAACGTTGCCTGACGACCGAAGTCCGCCTGATCCTGAATCAAGCCATCGCCAGCTTGCCGCCGGGATACCGGACCGTGCTGTGGCTGCGCGATGTGGATGGGTTGTCGATCGAGGACACGGCCAAAGCGCTGGATCTGTCCCGTCCGGCGGTGAAGAGCCGGCTGATGCGGGCGCGTACGATGCTTCGGGAGAGGATATCCCACCGGATCCGTCGCAAGGAGGCCGGTTCGCGTGACCTGTCGTGACAGATTCTGGGTTTCGAGCGCGTCCTCCGAAGCGGTTGTGGACGGACTCGGAAAAGACGACGGCGGTTCAGATTGGCGCCCGGGAGATCTTGGGAATCCGTACTTCTACTCATCGGCCCACATCGTTGTGCGGGCCAATGGCGGCCCGGCCGCCTTCTGTGGAAGAATAAGGTCGTAACGGATTTCTTCCGTCGGCTCAACATGCTGATCAACATTCCCAAGAGTCACGAGGCAGCTCTTGTGGCGGTTTTGAACCTGCACGAGGACCGGTGTAGCAGCGATTCACTCCCTCCCTCTGAACGATGAGGGTCCCGATTCCGTTCGGACTGGATGTCGTTTCGGCGCCGACAGAGCGCGACCAGTACCACGCCCTAATCGTTGGCCTTCCGGCGGTCGCCACTCCAGACCCCGGTCTGAACGAGGAAACCTGGCGTCGTATCGCGGTACGGAAGCGGCTGGCGCAGCAGTTGGCATTACGGGCGAGGCCGTTCCATCCGCCAAGCTGAACCCTTATTTTCCTCAAGCTCGTCGCGGGTTCACCGATGAGAGTGACAGGAAGAACCCCATGGACCTCTCGAGTATCGGCCTGGCTGGCGCTAAAGAGGCCGAAGCGCGCCTGGAGCAGGCAGGCAGGCGCATCGCTCGCGCCACATCGCCGGACGACACTGGCTCCGACGCTGTCGCGCTGACCGAGGCCGCCGTCCAGATCGCGGAGGCGGTGAACTCCTATCGCGCCAATCTCCAACTCGTGCGGACCGCCGATGAAGTGGCGAAGAAAACCATCGACCTGCTAGCCTGATCGTTTGCCAGCCCCACTACGCATAGTACATATCGCCGCGGCGCGACCCAACTTCATGAAGGTCGCTCCCCTGATTCGGGAGATGAACCGCCGCCCGGACTCGTTCGTCACGGAGCTGGTCCACACCGGCCAGCACTACGACGACAAGATGTCGCAGGTGTTCTTCGACGAACTCGACATCCCCAGACCCACCGTGAATCTCCACGCGGGATCGGGATCGCACGCCAAGCAGACCGCGGAGGTCATGCTGCGCCTGGAACCGTTCGTGCTCGAAAACAGGCCCGACTGGGTGGTGGTGTACGGCGACGTGAACTCGACCGCCGCCGCCGCCCTGGTGTGCTCGAAGATCGGCATCAAGCTCGCCCACGTCGAGGCCGGTTTGCGGTCGTTCGACCGCACCATGCCGGAAGAGATCAACCGCCTGGTCACCGATCAACTCGCGGACCTGCTGCTCACTCCGTCGCCCGAAGCGGACGAGAACCTGAAGCGCGAGGGCTGCGATCCCAGCAAGATCCGCTTCGTCGGCAACATTATGATCGATACGCTCGTCCACCTGCTGCCGCGGGCGGACGAACGCTGGCCGGCGCTCCGCGAACGGACCGGCGGCCGGTACGTGCTGGTAACGTTCCATCGCGTTTCGAACGTGGACTCGCCGGAGACGCTACACGAGATCATGACCGCGTTGTCGCGCATCGCCGCGCACACGCCAGTGGTGTTCCCCGTGCATCCTCGAACGCAGAACGCGCTGCGATCGGCCGGCGTGGCTGGTTCGGACCGCGTGATGCTCATCGATCCGCTCGGGTATCTCGACTTCGTGGCCCTGCAGAAGCACGCGGCGGTGGTGTTGACCGATTCGGGCGGAGTCCAAGAGGAGACCACCTACCTGGGCGTGCCCTGTCTCACCGCGCGGCCGAACACGGAGCGGCCGGTGACCGTCACCGACGGAACCAACCGTCTGATCGAATCGCGGGCCGATGCGATGGCGGCGGCGGTGGAGGATACGCTCGCCAACTTCAAGCCTTCCGGACGCCGGCCGGCGTTGTGGGACGGCCGAACCGCGGAGCGCATCGCGGACATCCTCGAAGCCTTGCGATAATGGATAGGATGCACCGCTTCCCGCTACTGGCGTTCGCTGCCGTCTGCCTCGCTCAGACTCCCGCGGCGGCGCCCGCCAAGCTCCCCGACGGCCTTTATGTGACCATCCTCACCGACATGGGTTCGATCAAGGCGCGGCTGTTCGAAAAAGAAGCGCCCAAGACGGTGGCGAACTTCACCGCATTGGCCAGCGGACAGAAGGCGTATCTCAGCCCGCTCAACGGACTACCCGCGCGGAAGCCGTTCTACGACGGGCTGATCTTCCACCGCGTGATTCCGAATTTCATGATCCAGGGGGGCGATCCGCTGGGCAACGGAACGGGCGGCGCCGAGACGATCCCCGACGAATTCGATTCCGGCCTGAAGTTCGATGTTGCCGGCCGGCTCGGCATGGCGAACGCGGGTCCCAACACCGGAAGCTGCCAGTTCTTCATCACGGAAGCGCCTACGCCGCACCTGGACGGGTTGCACACCGTGTTCGGACAGGTAATGGAGGGTTTCGACCTGGTGGGGAGGATCGCGCGCGTGGAGTCGGGCAACGACCGGCCGCTGAAGGACGTGCCGATGAAGAAGGTCACCATCGAGCGCATCGGCCCGGAACCGGGCAAGTAGCCATTCGCCCATGCCGACTCGCCGGGAGTTCATCGAGGCGGGTCTGGCCGCCGCGGCGGATCTGATCCGCGGCCGCAAGATTTCTCCGGTGGATCTGACGCGTGAGTGCCTGAGCCGGATCGAGTCGTTGAACCCGGAGTTGAAAGCGTTCATCACGGTGGATGCCGAGGGCGCGCTGGCGGCGGCCAGGAAGCTAGAGGGAGAGAAGCCACGCGGGCCGCTGCATGGCATACCGCTGGCGATCAAGGATCTGTTCGACACCGCGGGGCTGCGAACCACCGCCGCGAGCGCGATTCACGCGGACCGCTTGCCGGATCGCGACGCAGAGGCGGTGCGGCGGCTGCGCGCCGCGGGAGCGGTGGTGATCGGCAAGGCGAACATGGACGAGTTCGCCTACAACTTCACGGGCGAGACCAGCCACTTCGGAATCTGCCGGAATCCGTGGAAGCGGACGCACTCGCCGGGAGGATCGTCCGGCGGATCGGCGGTCGCGGTGGCGGCGGGGATGTGCCTGGGAGCGCTCGGGTCCGATACGGGCGGATCGATTCGTTTGCCGGCGTCGTTCTGCGGGATTTCCGGGCTGAAGCCCACCTATGGCGCGATTCCGCTGGATGGGGCGTTTCCGCTGGCGTGGTCGCTGGATCACGCGGGGCCGATGGCGCGAACGGCGCGGGATTGCGCGCTGTTGTTCGAGGCGCTGGCCGGGCGCTCATGCGTGTTGAAGGCCTCGGCGCGGGGAGTTCGAGTGGGTTTGCCGCGATCGCCATACTTCGACAACCTCTCGCCGGAGGTGGATCGCGCGATGCGGGAGGCGTTGCGCGTGTTGACGGATCTCGGCGCGGTAGTGCGCGATGTCGCGCTGCCGGAGATTCCGCCGACGACCATCGTTCGCGCCGAGGCGCTTGCTTATCACGAGCCGATGCTCGTGTCCAACGGGCCGCGATACCTTCCCCATACCTTGCACGAGATCCGCGAGGGCGAGAAGGTCTCGATGGTGGTGTACGCCCGGTCGATCCGCGACATGGTGCGGCTGCGGGCGGAAGTCGGGCGCGTGTTTCGCGACATCGACGTGCTGCTGACACCCACCGCTCCGGCTGCTGCGTTCGCGCTCGATCCCTCCCGGCAGCCCGATCTGGTTTATCTGCGGAACACGATACCGTTCAACGTACTCGGCATCCCGGTGGTTTCCGTGCCGTGCGGACCGGCGGGAAATGCCCTTCCGATCGGCATGCAGATCGCGGGTCCGGCGAACGGTGAAGCCGCGGTGCTTTCGTTGGCGCACGCTTACCAGCGCGTGATGCCGGTCACATCCCCCACACTGTGATCGCTCGTCCGCCGGGTCCGGTTTCGTCGCGGCGGAACACTTTGTCGTCCCAGGATTTCGCCGGGTCGCGGTCGAACAGCACCAGATGCGCCTCAGTCGCTCCGGTGCGAGCGGCGTACTCCGCCGTCTGGACCAGCCCCTCGGCGATCGTTTTCTCCGGCGATCCTCGCACCAGCTTCAGTTCGATCACCACCCGCTCGTCTCGCCAGATCACCAGCAGGTCGGCGCGCCCTCGACCCAGCGCATACTCGCGAAGGATACGCCCACCTCCGTTCACCACGGTTTGCAGGAACGCTTGCAACAGCAGGTGTGGACCGGCC
>SYLY01000005.1 GCA_005808475.1 Acidobacteriota bacterium | reverse complement strand
GTGGAGGCCAACGAACAGCTCGGCCTCGAAGTGGATCTCCGCGACTACGAGCTGCCGGCGGCGGTGCTGCGCCACTTCGGCGTGAGCGCGGTCCGGCTGCTGTCGAACAACCCGGAGAAGATCGGCGCGCTCGAGCGGGCCGGAATCCCGGTCACCGAGAGGATCCCGTGCCAGCCTCCGTCGGGGGACCGGGCGGCGAAGTATCTGAACACCAAGCGCCAGAAGCTAGGGCACCTGCTCGACGAAGTTTAGTACTCGAGCTTGCCCTTGTACGTCATCTCCTTCAAGGCGAACTCCACCTCGCGAAACGGCATGGAGACACCCGGCAGGTAGAGGCTCGCCTTGATCGTCTTGGCGGCGGGATCGAGGTCGCGCGGAAACAGCAGCCGCAGATACGGGTCGCTGGATGTGGGCGGAAAGTGGCCCGCCATGCGGAGCCTCTTCTTCCCGGACCGCAACACGCACTCCTTCTCCATGCGCCGCGTCTCCTCCGCCTCCGCCAGCACGTTCATGTCGCCGATCCGCACCGCGACCACGATGTGCCTGCCGCGGTTCGACGCCAGGTACTCGCGCCAGTCGTCCGGCCCGGCGGCGGCGTCTCCGCCGGTCTTGGCGGCGCGCCGGAGCCGCACCTGCTCCTCGGCCTCGATCATCGGCGCGGCCGACGCGAGGAAGAGCGGATTACCCGCCGCCTCCCGCGCCCAGGGCGAGTCCTTCATCATCGACGCCAGTTCCTCTTCGCTCCACTGAGCGGGCTTCTTCGCCTCCCAGAACGGAGCGGCGAGCAGGACGGCCGCCCATACGATCGCGTGGCTTTGCATGTTCGATCCCCTATACTTTATGCTACGTGTTCATGCCCGCAATCGATTACCGGGGACGCCAGGCCGTGGAGATCTCCAACGGAGTCCTGTCGCTCATCGTCACCGTGGAAGGCGGCCACATCGCCAGCGTTCGCCACTCCGCCGCCGATGTGAATCCGCTGTGGACGCCGGAGTGGCCCACCATCGAGCCGTCGCGATTCGACGCGGCGGTCCACACCCAATTTGGCGCTGGAGCGGAGAGCCGGCTGCTGGCGGGCATCTTCGGACATAACCTCTGCCTCGATCTGTTCGGCGGTCCCAGCGGCGACGAAGCGGCCGCCGGACTCGGCGTGCACGGAGAATCCTCGGTGGCGCGCTACGACATCGCCGCCACCGCCGCCGACGCGCTCACCCAGACCGCCACGTTCCCGGGCGCCGGACTCGCGTTCCGCCGCGACATCTGGCTGGTGGGCGACGCCGCCGTCGTTCGCGAGACCGTCACCAACCTCTCACCGTGCGACCGGCCCTCCGCCTGGACGCAGCACGTCTCGCTCGGCGCGCCATTCGTCGAACCGGGCGCGACCCGGTTTCGCGTCTCCGCCACCCGGTCCAAAGTCTACGAAGGCGATTTCGGCGGTGAAGACGCGGCCCAGGTTGCGGGCGCCGAATTCGACTGGCCGCTGTGCCCCTCCCACGACGGCGGCTCGATCGACCTGCGCGTGTATCCCGGCTCCGCGCGGTCGGCCGGCTACACGGCGCATCTGATGGACCCGGCGCGCGAGCAGTCGTTCTTCACCGCCTGGCATCCCGGATTCCGGCTCGCGTTCGGCTACGTGTGGCGGCGCGCGGATTTCCCCTGGCTCGGCCGCTGGGAGGAAAACCGAAGCCGCCAACTCCCGCCGTGGAATGGGCGCGAGATCACCTGCGGCATGGAGTTCGGGGTATCGCCGATGCCGGAGTCGCGCCGCCAGATGATCGAACGGGGCTCGTTATTCGGCGTCCCCGGGTACCGGTGGCTGCCGGCGGGGCGAGCCGTCGCGGTGGAATACCAGTTGTTCGCGCGGCCGGCGGACGCACCCATGGAGTCGGCGGCCTGGGACGGCGGGCGCGTCGTTTGAACCCGCGCGATACGATCGTCGCGCTGTCGACGCCGCCAGGGCGCGGCGGGCTCGGCGTGGTGCGAATCTCGGGGACCGGCGCGCGCGATGTCGCCGGGCGCGTCGTGCGATTTCCGCGTCAAACCGAATGGCGTCCGCGCGTGGCCACGCTCGCCGAACTGCCGGACGCCGAAGGCCGCGCGGTGGACCGGGTGGTGGTGACCTTCTTCGCCGGCCCGCGATCCTTCACCGCCGAGGACATCGTCGAAATCTGCTGCCATGGCGCGCCCGTGGTGCTTCGCCACGCCATCGCAACGGCGTGCGCGAACGGAGCCCGTCCCGCCGAACCCGGCGAATTCACGCTGCGCGCGTTCCTCAACGGCCGCATCGACCTGCCGCAAGCGGAGGCCGTGCGCGACCTGATTCACTCCACCACGCTGTACCAGGCGCGCATCGCCGCGCGGCAAGCCGAGGGCTCGATCTCACGGCAATTGGCCCCGCTCAAGCGAAACCTGCTCGACCTGATCGCACTGCTCGAGGCGGGAATCGACTTCGCCGAGGACGACATTTCCGTCGCCCCAGACGAGGACATCGCGCGCCGGATCGAGCCAATCCTCGCCGAACTCGACCGGCTGATCGCCGGCTACGCCTACGGCAAACTGGTGCACGACGGATTCACGCTCGCCATCGCCGGCCGTCCCAACGTGGGCAAGAGCAGCCTGTTCAACCGGCTGCTGGAACAGGATCGCGCGATC
>SYLY01000061.1 GCA_005808475.1 Acidobacteriota bacterium | reverse complement strand
CGTCCGGCTGCCCGAAAATCTCGAGCGCCGTCCGCCCTTCCACCGCGTTGACCAGCCGGCAGCACTCCCGCAACTCCGTCCCCAGAACCGGATGCGCCAGGAAAGCCCGCGCCTCGCCGATCGACGAAATCGCGAACCGCCGCGCCATGTCACTGTGCCCCAGCCCCGCGATCTGCGGGACCACGAACCACATCCAGTGGGTCCGCTTGCGGCCCTCGCGCAACTCATCGAACACCGCGGCCATCGCCGGACGCCGCGCCTCGACAAACCGCTCGAGGTCGAAGCTCACGCGCCGGCCACCTGCATCGCGTCGAGCAGACTACGCTCGATCAGGTCGAACAGCTCATCCATATCCGCTTCCGACGCCACGATCGCCGGACAGACCGCGAACCACCCCGGATCGCAGCGCAGGATCAGTCCGTTGTCGAGCGACGTCTTTTTGAGCGCCGCCCCCACGCGCGTGCCGGTCAGTTCCACGCCGAGCAAGACGCCTTTCCCGCGAACCTCCCGCACGATGCCGTGCCGCCGCAACGTCTCGAGCTTGGCGCGCAGATATCCGCCCACCCGCTCGGCCCGCTCCCACAGGCGCTTCTCCACGATCTCGTCGATCACCGCGATGCCGGCCGCGCACGACAACGGATTCCCGGCGTAGGTGTGGCCGTGCATGAACTGCACGTTATCCTCCGCGCGCCCCAGGAACGCCTCGCCCAGATCCTCCCGCGCGATCATCGCCGCCAGCGGAACCGCGCCGCTCGAGATTCCCTTGCCCACCGTCATCAGGTCGGGCGTAACGCCGAACGTTTGCGCCGCGAACATGTTCCCCGTCTTGCCGAATCCAGTGATGACCTCGTCGAAGATCAGCAGCACGTCGTGCCGGTCGCAAATGTCGCGTAGGATGCGAAAGTACTCGGCCGTCGGCGTGATGATCCCACCCGTGTTGCCGATCGGCTCGACGATCACCGCCGCGACGGTCTCCGGATCCTCGTTGACGATCACGTCCTCGAATGCGCGTGCGGCAAAGCGGTTGCACTCGTCCCAATCGGAGAAGCGGTCGCGATAGTACGTGGGCGGAGCCACCTTGAGGAAACCCGCCATGTGCGGCTCGAACTTGCTCTTCCGCGCTCCGGTTCCGCTCGCCGCCATCGCGCCGAACGTGCCGCCGTGATAGCCCAGATAGCGGCTCACCACCTTGTACTTGGACGGCCGCCCGCTCTGCTTCCAATACTGGCGCACGAACTTGAGCGCGCACTCCACGGCCTCCGATCCGCCGCTGAAGGGCTTCACGTAGTTCAGCGCGCCGGGCGTCACGGCGGACAGCTTCTCGATGAACTCGATGGCGGCATCGGAGATCGCATGCAGCGGCGGAGCGAACGTGAGCTTGTCGAGTTGCCGGTGCATCGCGTCGATCACCCGCGGATGCCGGTGCCCGAGCACCGCCACGAAGATGCCTCCGATCGCGTCGAAATAGCGCTTGCCGGAGACGTCGTGATAGTAGAGGCCCTCGGCGCGGTCGATCACCAACGGATTCGCGGCGAAATCGTTCATCTGGTGGAAGTCGACAAAGGTCCGCTTCAGAGTTTGTTCGAGCGATGTGGTGGCGGTCATGCTTGGAACCATCATAATGAAGGACGACGCATGCGCACGGCGATCGGATGGGTGTTGGCGGCGGCCGCGATGGCGGCGCCGGTGGAATTGGCGAAAAATGGCAAGTCGCGGTTCGCGATCTCGCTGCCCGCGGACGCCATTCCTTCGGAGCGCCGCGCGGCGGAGGAACTGCGGAGGTTCGTACGCGAGATGTCGCGAGCGGAACTGCCCATCGTGGGTGACGCCACGCCGCGCCGCCACCGCGCCACCATCGTGCACGACGCCACGCTCGGGCCTGAGGAATACGAGATCCGCGCCGATGGCAACGAGATCCGGATCTCCGGCGGCCGCCCGCGCGGCGCGCTATACGGAGTCTACGGACTGCTCGACCGCCTGGGCTGCCGCTGGTACACGGCCGGCGTCTCCCGGATTCCGAAGCTGGGCACGCTCGTCGTGCCCGAGATGCGGGAACGCCGCAAACCGGCGTTCGAATATCGAGAGGCGTTTTTCACCGAAGCCTGGGACAAGGACTGGTCCGCGCGCAACCGCCTCAACGGGCAGAATCACAAGCTCGACGACGAGACCGGCGGCCGCATCCAGTACTTCCCGTTCGTGCACTCCTTCCTCGACCTGATCCCACCGAAGGAGCACTTCGAGGCGCACCCCGAGTACTTCTCGTTGATCGACGGCAAGCGCCGGCACGAGCGCGGCCAGCTCTGCCTCACCAACGCCGCGGTCAAGCGGCTCGCCGTCGAACGCGTGAGGCAGTGGATTCGCGAACACCCGGAGGCCAAGATCTTCTCGGTGTCGCAGAACGATTGGACCGGCTGGTGCGAGTGCGACGCGTGCCGGCGCGTGGAGGAAGAGGAAGGCGGAGTCCACTCGGGTCCGCTCCTGCGCTTCGTCAACGATGTGGCGGAGGAGATCGGCAAGACGCATCCGGACAAGCTGATCGACACGCTCGCGTATTGGTACACCGAACGGCCGCCCACCAAGGTCCGGCCGCTGCCGAACGTGCGGATTCGCTTGTGTCCCATCGGCGCTTGCGAGGCGCATCCACTGGCCTCGTGCCCCTATAACCGGTTCTTCCTGGATCTGTTGAAGGCTTGGTCGGGTATCACCAAGCAACTCTACGTCTGGCACTACAACACGAACTTCTCCCACTATCTGCTGCCGTTCCCCGATTTCGACGAACTGGCCGCCGACATCCCGCAATACCATCGCAACGGCGTCGTGGGACTCTTCCTGCAGGGCGCCTACGCTCCCGGCGGTGGCGGCGAAAACGCCGAACTCCGCTCCTATGTGATGGCGCGAATGCTGTGGGATCCGTCGCTCGACGTCCAGCGCGAGATCGCCGATTTCCACCAGGCGTACTTCGGACCCGCGGCGGCGCACATGCGCGCCTACTTCGACCTCATGCACGAGCAAGTGCGGCCAGAAGGCAAGGGCAAGCACCTGTGGATCTTCGTTCACCCGAGAGTCCCCCACCTCAGCGGCGATTTCCTGGACAAAGCCACCGGCCTGCTCCACCGCGCCGAGTTCGCCGCCGGCAGCCCGGAAGTGTTGCGCCGCGTCAAGAAGGCCCGCTTGCCGCTCGAGTACGTACGGCTCCGGCGCGCCCAACAGTACGAGGTCCGCGACGGCTTCTATGCGCCGCGCGGTGGAGACGGTCTCGCCGCTCGATTCCAGGCCTTCTTCGCCGAAGCCCGCGGCTTCGGCATCCGCAACCTGCACGAGAGCCAGCCGATCGAGCAGGACGAACAGATGCTGCCCAATGGACTCCGGCAATACCGGGCTGTCACTCTCGCCTCGGGCCCGGCTCGAGCGGTGCTGATCCCGGCGTTGAGCGCCCGTGTCGTCGAGTTCGCGAAGTCCGGCGTCAACGCGCTCCGAGTCGCGGACGCGGGCTCGTGGCGCTATCCGGACGTGAGCGGTATCTGGGCGCAGATCCATCCGGACCGGAATTCGGCGGCGCCCTACGAGTTCCACTGGGACGAGGCGGAGATGGATGGCGCGGCGGCGTTGGTGCGGGGCGTCTCGCTCGCCGGATTCCACGCCACGCGGCGCATTCAACTACGCGACGGAATCCTCGAAACCACGACCGAAGTCGAAAATGTTTCAGACAAACCCTGGCCGGCGGTCATCCAGCATCGCGCCGACTACAGTCCGAACGACGATCTCACGGGCGAAGGCCTCGCCCTCTCCTACGCTTCGATCGGCGGGGCGCGGATCGACCGCCTCCTCTTCGAGCCCGGCGCAGAGACCAGCGGCAATGCCACGTTCGACGGAGACGCCCGGCCCGCTGGCGAATGGCGAGCCTACCATCGCAGTCCGGTCTTCGCGCTGACGGGACTGTTCGATCCGGCGGAGACGCCGCGCCTGCAGATGAGCTGGTCGTTGCGCGGAGCCAGTCTCATCACGCTCGCCGCGTGGAGCCGGGAAGCGGTTCTGCCGCCGCGCGGCAAGTTGACTTTCTCCTCGCGGTACCGGCTGGATTGACGCGGCCCGCGGGAGCCCGATATCGTCAGATCATGCGCTGCTACGTTTGGTTCGCCGCCGCGATGCTCCTCCCAGGCGCAACCGCCCAGCAGCCACCGGCGATCGGCCGCTACTGCACCGGTTGCCACAACGCCAAGCTGAAGACCGGCAATCTGGCGCTCGATCCCGCGCAGGCCGCTCATCCCGAGTCGAACCCCGCCGTTTGGGAGAAGGTGGCCCGCCGTCTGCGAGCGCGCCAGATGCCGCCCGCCGGAGCGCCGCAGCCTTCCGAAGCCATGTACGCCGAGTGGATCGCCGGCATCGAATCCTCCCTCGACCGCGCGTCGGCCGCCAAGCCCGATCCCGGACGCACCGCCACCTTCCGCCGCCTCACTCGCACCGAATACCGCAACTCGATTCGCGACTTGCTCACGCTCGACGTGGACGTGGCATCGCTGCTGCCGGCCGACGAGGCTAGCCACGGCTTCGACAACGTGACCACCGCCGATTTGCCGCCCGCCTTATTGGAGAAGTACCTCGGCGCGGCTCGCAAGATCGCGAGGCTCGCCGTGGGAATCCCGCCCAAGTCGCCCGGCGGCGACACCATCGGCCTCCCGCCCGATCTGACGCAAGAGGAGCATTTCGACAAGCTGCCCATCGGCACGCGCGGCGGACTCATGACGCGCTACACGTTCCCCGCCGACGCGACCTACGAATTCCAGGTCCGGCTCATGCGCGACCGCAACGAGCATGTCGAGGGTCTATACAAGCCGCATCAAGTCGAGCTCCTGTTGGATGGCGAGCGAGTCCGCCTGTTCACGGTGGAGCCGCCGGACAAGGACAAGGGCGAGGACCACTCGGTGGTCGACAAGAATCTGAAGTTCCGGGCCGCGGTGAAAGCGGGCCCGCATTGGGTGGCGGCCGCGTTCCCCAAGCTCCCGACGTCGCTGCTCGAAACCGAGCGCCAGCCTTATCAGGCGCACTTCAACATGGACCGGCACCCGCGCGTGCAGCCGGCCGTGCACTCGATCTCGGTGCTCGGCCCGTACGAAGCAAAGGGGCCCGGCGACACACCCGCGCGGCGGCGCGTCTTCGTCTGCTCGCCCGCCGCGCCCGCCGAGGAGGAACCGTGCGCGCAACGCATCCTCGCGACGCTGATGAGACGCGCCTATCGACGAGCCGTGACAGCGGACGACGCCCGCGCGCCCATGAAGTTCTTCCGCGACGCGCGGAAAAACGGCTCGTTCGACGACGGCGTCGAGATGTCGTTGCGCGCGGTGCTCGTCAGCCCGGAGTTCCTCTTCCGCGTGGAGCGCGATCCGGCCGATGCCGCGCCGGAGGCGGCCTACCGCGTCACGCCGCTGGAGCTCGCCACGCGGCTGTCGTTCTTTCTGTGGAGCAGCATTCCCGACGACGCTCTGCTCGACTCCGCGATTCAAGGCCGCCTTCGCCAGCCCGCCGAACTCGAGCGCCAAGTCCGGCGGATGCTCGCCGATTCGCGATCGGAAGCGCTGGTCAACAACTTCGCGGATCAGTGGTTGCACCTGCGCAACCTCGCCTCGGCGACGCCCGACATGCGGCTGTTCCCGGACTTCGACGACAACCTCCGCCAATCGTTCCGGCGCGAAACCGAGTTGCTCTTCGAAAGCGTGATGCGCGAGGACCGCTCCGTGCTCGATCTGCTCGGCGCCGGCTACACGTTCCTCGACGAGCGTCTCGCCAAGCACTACGGAATCCCGAACGTCTATGGCAGCCGCTTCCGTAAGGTGAGTCTGGCCGGCAATTCACAGCGAGGGGGACTGCTTCGGCACGGCAGCATACTGACGGTCACGTCCTACGCCACCCGAACCTCGCCGGTGATTCGCGGCAAGTGGATCCTCGAGAACCTGATGGGCATTCCGCCGCCGCCACCGCCTGGAAAGGTGCCCGCGCTCAAGGAAAAGGCCACGGTGGGCAAGTTCCTCACCATGCGCGAACGCCTGGCGGAGCATCGCGACAACCCCGCCTGTTCCGGCTGCCACCAGTTGATGGACCCACCGGGGTTCTCTCTCGAGAACTACGACGCGGTGGGCCGCTGGCGATCGTCGGAAGAGGGCGTGCGCGTGGACGCTTTGGGTGGTCTGCCCGGCGGCAGCACCTTCGACGGCGCGGACGGATTGGTGAATGCGCTGCTCGGACGGCCGGAGTTGTTCGTCTCCACGATGTCGGAGAAACTGCTCATTTATGGCTTGGGCCGCGGCGTGGAACCGTTCGACGGACCCGCCGTCCGCCGCGTCGTCTCCGGCGCCAAGGCCTCCGACTACAAATTTTCTTCGATTATCCTAGGGATAGCGTCCAGCACGCCGTTTCAAATGAGGAGGGCTCGATGATCGTCACCAAGAAGTCTCTGCCGCGCCGTTCGTTCCTGCGCGGAACGGGAGTCGCGCTGGGGCTGCCCCTGCTCGACGCGATGATCCCGTCGATGACGGCGCTCGCGGCGACACCCGCCAAGCCGGTTCGCCGGCTCGGCTTCGTGTACATCCCCATGGGATCGATCGTCGCCCAATGGACGCCGCCCGGACGCGACACACTCGGCGAACTGTCGCCGAGTTTGAAAGCGCTCGAGCCGCTGAAGGATCGCATCACGGTGCTCACCAACATGGAGCTCCGCAACGCGTATCCGGGCACGCACGCCACGTCGAACGCGGCCTTCCTCAGCGCCGCCACCGCGAAGTGGACGGAAAGTTCCGATTATTATCTAGGCGCGACGGCCGATCAGGTCGCGGCCCAGCAGATCGGCCAGGAAACGCGCCTGCCGTCGCTCGAGCTTTCGATGGACCTGCTCTCCACCGTGGGCCAGTGCGACAACGGCTACGCCTGCGTGTATCAGAACAACCTCTCGTGGTCCTCGCCCACCAGTCCGCTGCCCGCCGAGGCGCATCCGCGCGTGGTGTTCGAGCGCATGTTCGGCGACGGCGGCAGTTCGGCCGACCGCCGCGCGGAGATGCGCCGTGAAGCCAGCCTGCTCGACTGGGTTCGCGAGGACATCGCCCGCTTGAAGTCCCGGGTCGGCGCGACCGATCGCGGCAAGGTGGACCAGTATCTGGACACGGTGCGCGAAGTGGAGCGCCGCATCCAACGCGCCGAGGCACAGGCGGCCGGCGGCAAAATGCCCGACCTCGACCGTCCCGTGGGCGTACCCGCTTCCTACGCCGATCACGCGCGCCTGATGTTCGATCTCCAGGTGCTGGCGATGCAGGCCGATGTCACCCGCGTGATCACGTTCCAACTGGCGCGCGAGACCAGCAACCGCACGTATCCGGAGGCGGGCGTGCCCGATCCTCACCACCCCATGACGCATCACGGCGGCAACGCGGAGAAGATGGCCAAGGTCGCCAAGATCAACGCCTACCACGTGTCGCTGCTCGCCTATTATCTGGGCAAGTTGCAATCGACGCCCGATGGCGACGGATCGCTGCTGGACCACTCGGCGATCCTATATGGATCCGGCATGGGGAACCCCGATGTCCACGATCACACGAATTTACCGGTCCTGATCGCCGGCGGCGCCGCGGGACGATTGAAGGGCGGCCGCCACATTCGCTACGCGGAGCCGATGCCGCTCGCCAATCTCCATTTGACGCTGCTCGACAAGACGGGCGTCCGCATCGACAAGTTCGCCGACAGCACGGGCAAGATTCGCGAACTCGGCGAACCGCTTTCGGTTTAGGAGGATTCCGCGATGCGCTGGCTCAGTTTGCCGCTTTCCGCCGCGTTGCTCCTCGGCGCCGCCATCGACGGCGCCGGCCCGTTGCATCGCGCGGCGTTCGACGACGATCTGCCGGCCGCGGAGCGCGCGGTGCGAGGTGGGGCCGATGTCAACGGCGTCAACCGCTACGGCATGACGCCGCTGTCGCTGGCGTGCACCAACGGCAACGCCGCCATGGTGGCGCTGCTCTTGAAGTCGGGCGCGGACGCGAACAAGCCGCTGCCGGGCGGCGAGACGCCGTTGATGACCTGCGCCCGCACGGGTAAACCCGCGGCGGTCGCGGCTCTGCTGGCGGCCAAGGCCGATGTCTCCGCCAAGGAGAGCAAGGGACAGACCGCGATCATGTGGGCGGCGGCCGAAGGCAATGTGGAAGCGGTGAAGCTGCTCATCGCCGGTGGCGCGGAGTTCCGCGAGCGCGTCCCCTCCGGCTTCACGCCGTTCCTGTTCGCCGTGCGCGAGGGCCGTTCCGGCGCCGTCAGCGCCCTGCTGAAGGCGGGAGTGGACGTCAACGAGTCGATCCTGCGCCCCGGCCAGGGGAGGAAATCGAGCCAGGGCCGCGGTTGGCCGCCCGTTGGCAACTCGGCTCTGGTGCTTGCCGTATTGAACGGGCACTTCGAACTGGCGTCGCAACTGCTGGACGCCGGAGCCGATCCCAACGCGGCGGGAGCGGGCTACACGGCGCTCCACGCGATCAGCCACGTTCGCAAGTCCGGCGGCGGCGACAACGATCCACCTCCCATCGGCTCGGGCGCGATGACGAGCCTTCAGTTCGTCGGCAAGCTGGCGGCCAAGGGCGCGAACCTGAACGCGCGGATGACGCAGAAGGTCGGCTTCGGGCTCACACGCCTCAACACCATGAGCGCGACTCCGTTCCTCCTCGCGGCTAAAACCGCGGACGTGGATCTGATGCGCGAACTGGCCAAGCTCGGCGCGGACGCCAGGATTCCGAACGCCGACGACTCGACTCCTCTGATGGCGGCCGCGGGCCTCGGCACGCGATCGCCCGGCGAGGACGCGGGCACGGAAGAGGAAGTGGTGGCCGCGATCAAGCTGGCGCTGGAACTGGGCAACGACATCGACGCGGTGGACAAGAACGGCGAGACGGCGATGCACGGCGCGGCGTACAAGAATCTGCCGGAAGCCGTGAGGCTGCTCGCGGCGCGCGGCGCCAATTTCGCGGTGTGGAACCAGCCGAACAAGTTCGGCTGGACGCCGCTGACGATCGCCGAGGGCTACCGCTTCGGCAACTTCAAGCCGTCGGTGGTTACCGTCGCCGCGTTCCTGGAAGTGTTCACCAAGGCGGGAGTGGAACCGGCGCGATCGGTGACCAAAGGGAAGACGATTTACTGAGGGACGCCGGCGGCGCTACCGGATCCGCCACTCCTCGTCGAACAGGCCGGCGGCGGCCACGTCCGGCGATTCCGAGCCGTCCTTGACCTTCAGCACGGCCCAGTCGCCGAGCTTGGGCATCGCGTAGTCGCCGCGGTACTCGCGGTCGTCGAACGTCATCATGGTATTGATCACCACGTATCGTCCGGGCCGGACCGGGCTCGGATAAATCAACGCCGGGAAATGATCCTTCGAAGAAAACGTCTGGCCGCTCACGACGACGGAATCGCGCGACCATTTGACGGGCAGCTTCGCGGCGGTCTTCGCAATCCAACGATTGCTCCCCGGATCGCCGAGCAGCACCACGTGATGGCGGGCGAAGTCGGCCTCCTTCAATTGCGAGTCCTCGATCACGCGGGGATGCGCGCGAAGGTTGCGCGCGTACAGACGGTCGAACCGCGCCAACATGCGCAGCACTTGCGCCTGCGCCTCGGGGTTCCACGGCGAGCCCGTCGGACGCACGATCAGGAACGGCTCCTGGAACGCGTCGTCGATCGGGCCCTGTAGTCCGTGGACCTTGTGGAGACCCTTCGGCGCTCCCTTCGACTGCCGCCAGCCAGAGGCCGTCTTGTCGAACGCCAGTTCCGGCGCGACCTTCACCGCGATCGCCACGCCGTCGATCTTCACCGACGCGGCTCGCTCCGTTTCACGCAGCACCAGTCTCGCGACGTTCTTCGTCGAGACGTCGTAGGTTCCGCCCGGGGAACGGCGCGCGTCCACTTCCGCGCGTTCGTAATGTTTTTCCAGCCGGTCGAGAGTCACCCAGTGCGACCGGTTGTAGCGCGCCGTATAGGTGAGGAATCGCACGCGATCGGGCGAGACGATGCCGCGATCGCCGTATTCCTTCAGGAACGCGTCCAGCTTCTTGCGCACTACCGGGCTGGTTCCGTGGCCGGTGTCCTTCGATAGCAGGAACAGCGTGGGCGTGCCCTTGGGACGCAGTTCGTATTCGTCGCGGCCCTCCGAAGCGAATCCTTCCTTCTCGAGTTGAGCGCGAACGCGCAATTCCGATTCCACCTGTCCGCGTGTCGGCGTTCCCGGCTCCGGCGGCGGAATCGAGGCGACCTGTGGATCGCGGTCGCCGCCATGCGCGGCCAAGGGCAAAGTGAAAAAGTTCAGCGCCCACTCGACGATGTTCTCGTGGATGCGCAACGTGGCTTGTTGATGCGGCGGGAAGCCGGGCATCAGCGACCGCCGCGGCCAGGTCCCGGCGCCGATTTCAGCCGCCGCCCATTTTCCCGGATGATGCATCGCCAAGTGCCACGCGCCGGCGCCGCCCATGCTGAATCCACGCAGGATCACCCGCTTGTCGTCGACGCGGTAGCGTTTCTTCACGGCGGCGATCGCCTCGAACACGTCGGCCTCGCCCGCCCAGTGATAGGCGATGCCGTTCCACCGCCCGTAGACGTCGAGCTGGATCTGTCCTTCATTGGCGGGATCGCTCGGCGACGGCTTCGCGTTTTCGTAACCGTGGAGGAAGCTCGCCTCGGTGAGCGTTTGCGCGCGCCCGTGCAGCCATACGTAGAGCCGCACGGGTTTCGACCCGTCGTAGGAGGTGGGCACGCGGACACCGTAGGGCTGCACCGATCCGTCAACGTCCGAGCGAAAGCCGTGCAGACGCCGCGCGCCCCGAGTCCACGGAGAGGCGCCCGCCTTCAGTTGGCGCGCGCGTTCCATGCCTCGCTCGAGCACGGCCAGCGTATTCGCCACGTCCTGCTTGGCGAAGAAGTCCTCGGGAAACTCGACGAGCCAGCGTCCGGCCTTTTCGAAGACCTCGACATCGGCGAGCAGATCGGGATCGGGCCGCGTCGCGCGGACTTCGTTCAGCAACGCACCGAACTGGTCCACCTTGGCGCGAAGCCCAGCGGTCTCCGCGTCCGTCAGTTTGTAGGAAGGTGGAGCGAAGCCGCCCTTGCGCTGGGGAGGCGGCTGCTGTTGCGCGGAGACGAGGGCGGCGAGAAGAAGAAATGAGAGTCGCATGGCTCGTGTTGGCTTCGATACAATGTCGCACGTACCCACCATGTTCCGCTTTGCCGTGTTCGCCGCCGCCGCGCCGCTGTTCGCGCAGGGTTCGGCGGAGTTCTTCGAGCGGCGGATCCGGCCGGTGCTGGCGGAGAAGTGCTACTCGTGCCACAACGCATCGAAAGCCACGAGCGGACTCGCCCTGGACAGCCGCGCCGCTATCGAGAAAGGCGGATCGCGAGGCGCGCTGTTCGCCGCGGGCGATCCCGGACCCAGCCTGATCCTGCGCGCCATCACTCACGCGGGAGGCGGATTGAAGATGCCGCCGGGAGAGAAGCTGCCAGACGCTGTAGCAGCGGACTTCCGCGAATGGATCGCCAGCGGCGCGGCGCTTCCCGGCGCTGGTCCGGCGCAGGCGATGGATTGGGAGCGCGCACGGCAACACTGGTCGTTTCGGCCGGTTCGGGCCTACCAGCCGCCGGCGGTTCGGAGCACGGCGTGGCCGCGCACCGAGGTGGACTCGTTCCTGTTGGCGCGCATGGAGGCCGAGGGGCTCGCGCCGGCCGCGCCCGCGTCCAAGCGCGACTGGCTGCGGCGAGTGACGTTCGACCTCACCGGACTGCCACCCACGCCTCGCGAGATCGAGGATTTCCTCCGCGACGACGGCGCCGAAGCCCACGACCGCGCGATCGAGCGGCTGCTGGCCTCGCCCCACTACGGCGAGCGCCAGGCACGCCATTGGCTGGATCTGGTGCGTTTCGCCGAGACCAACGGCCACGAGTTCGACTTCTACAAATACGAAGCGTGGCGCTACCGCGATTACGTCATCCGCGCGTTCAATCAAGACGTTCCGTACGACCGGTTCGCCGCCGAACACATCGCGGGCGACCTGTTGCCGTCGCCCCGCCTCGCGCCCGGAGGACATTGGGATTCCATTATCGGCAGCGGATTTCTGGGATTGCAGGAAGAGCGGAACGGCGCCACCGACCTCGAGGAAGTGCGCACCGAGATGCGCGATAGCAAGATCGACGTGTTGGGCAAGGCGTTCCTGGGGCTGACCGTCGCTTGCGCGCGGTGCCACGATCACAAGTTCGATCCGATCTCGACGAAGGACTACTACGCGCTCGGCGGCATTCTGGACAGCACGCGCACGACGCTAGGTTCGATCGAGTCGCCGGACGTGGCGCGTCTGACGGAGGCGGAAGTAGTGCGGTTCACGGCCGCCCGGCCGGCGGCGCCCGAACTCCGCCCGCGAGACGGCGACGAGCCGTTCGACGATTTCCGGAACGACGCGCTCGGCAAGTGGCATCGCTCGGGTGGCTCGTTCCGCAAGCACGATGGCCTGGTGCTCGACTCCTCCCGGGGTGTGTCGAACCGGCTGACGGGAATCCTGGTTTCACGCGGGTTCGTCCCCAAACACAAGTACATCCACGTGCTGGTGGGCGGAACAAAGTTCAACCCCGTGCGCGAGGAGCCGTCGTTGCTCGCGGTCACGATCTTCGCTCCGGGCCGCTATCCCAAGGGCGTGGCCGGCGACGGGACGCGGTCGCTGCGATGGAAGACGATTACTCTCAAGGAGGAGATCAATCAGGTCTGCCATCTCGAGATCGCGGACCGGCAACGCGACGGACACATCGCAGTCGGGGCGATCGTCTTCTCGAACCACAAGGAGCCGCCCGGGACCGGGCCGGGTCCGCTGCCGGAACTGGCGGCGGCTGGCGGCGAGGCGAATCCGCCGGTGGAGCCGTTCGGCCGCGTTTCCTATGAAGACAACGCGCGCGACATGCGGGTTCATGTTCGCGGCAACCACCTGGCTCCGGGCGAAGAGGTTCCGCGCGGGTTCCTCTCCGTGCTGGGTGGCGGAGCGTATCGCGACGGAAGCGGGCGCAAGGGCCTGGCCGAAGCGATCGCTTCGCCGGACAACCCGCTGGTGGCTCGCGTGATGGCGAACCGCATCTGGAAGCGGCATTTCGGCGAGGGTTTGGTGGCGACTGTCGACAACTTCGGACGAATTGGCGAGCGGCCGTCGCACCCCGAACTGCTCGACTATCTCGCGCGGAGATTCGTCGATTCCGGTTGGAGCGTCAAGGCGATGCACCGGCTGATCGCGCGGAGCGCCGCGTACCGGATGGCGAGCGCTCCATCGGCGAAGGCGCGCGAGGCCGATCCGCGCAACCGCCTGTTGTCCTACGTATCCACGCGGCGGCTGGACGCGGAGTCGATTCGCGACGCGATCCTATCGGCGTCGGGATCGCTTCAGCCGGCGATCCACGGCCCATCGGTCACGCCGAACGTGAGCCCCTGGCAGGATGGCCGGGGAAAGCCGGAGACCGGCCCTCTCGACGGAGGCGGACGGCGGTCCATCTACATCGAAGTGCGGCGGAACTTCCTGACGCCGATGCTGCTGGCGTTCGACTATCCGTTGCCCACCACCACGGTGGGCCGGCGCGCAGTGTCGTCGGTGCCGGCGCAGGCGCTGACGATGATGAACAACGAATTCGTCGCGCGCCAATCGGAACTGTGGGCGGAGCGCATGACAGCGGACTTCCACGATCCGAAGGAGCGGCTGGACGCGATGTACGCGCGCGCCTATTCGCGGCCTCCGGAACCCGGGGAGCGGACGCGCATCGAGGAGTTCGTCGCCAGCGGTGGAACGTGGACCGAGGTCGCGCACGCGTTGTTGAACGCCAAGGAATTCCTATTCGTGAGGTAACGCGATGATCGCACGGCGCCAGTTCCTACTTCGTCACGCCCATGGCTTCGGCGCCCTGGCGTTATCGGCGTTGCGCGCCGACGATCGAGCGTTGGACCCGCTTCGCGCGCGCGCTCCGCACCATCAGCCCAAGGCGAAAGCCGTGATCATGCTGTTCATGGACGGCGGAGTGTCGCATGTGGACTCATTCGACCCGAAGCCGCGCGTCACCGCCGAATCCGGCAAGCCGCTGCCGCTCGCCCGGCCCAAGCTGGTGCGCGCCGAGAGTCCCATCCTGTGGGGCTCGCCCTTCGAGTTCCGCAAGCATGGCGAGGTGGGCGCGGAAGTCTCCACGCTGTTTCCTCACATGGCCGGGTGCGTGGACAAGATGACGATCGTGCGGTCGATGGCGGCCGATCACTCCGAGCACACGGCGGCCAACTACTTCATGCATTCTGGGTCGGGCTTGCAGGGCCGGCCGAGCGTGGGCGCGTGGATCGCTTACGGCTTGGGAAGCCCGTCGCGAAACCTGCCCGGCTACGTGGTGCTCGACACGGGGATGATTCCGCCGGGCGGGCTCGATCTGTTCGGGAGCGGGTTCCTGCCGGCAAGCTATCAGGGCTCGCTGTTTCGGCGTGGCGAGCAGCCCGTGGCGGACATCGCTCCGCGCGAGGCGGCGCCGAGACAGCGGGCGAAGCTGGATCTGGTGCGCGATCTCGACGATCTGGCGCGGCGGCGGTTCGGCTCGGTGACCGAGATGGAAGCCTCGATCGCCAATCACGAACTCGCCTTCCGCATGCAGTCGGCGGTGCCGGAGTTGGCCGACATCGCGGGCGAATCGGAGGCGACGCGCAAGCTGTACGGGCTGCACGACCCAGCGACCGCGGACTTCGGGCGCGCGTGTTTGCTCGCCCGGCGGCTGGTGGAGCGCGGAGTGCGGTTCGTGGAGCTGCTTCCGCCGCGGCATGAAGGCATCGACCGTTGGGACCAGCACGCGTCGCTGGTGTCCGGTCACACCCGCAACGCGCGCGCCACGGATCTGCCCGTGGCGGGGCTGCTGCGCGACCTGGAGGGACGCGGCCTGCTCGACGATACGCTGGTGGTGTGGGGCGGCGAGTTCGGACGCAGCCCGACGGCGCAGGGCGCGGGCGATCGCATGGGAAGGGACCACCACCCCTATGCGTTTTCGATGTGGCTGGCCGGCGGCGGCATCAAGCGGGGACAGGTCTACGGATCGACGGACGACTACGGTTACTATGTCGTGGACCGGCGCGTCCACGTCCACGATCTGCATGCCACGATTCTGCATTTGATGGGGCTGGAGCACACGCGGCTGACCTATCCGTTCGGCGGGCGGCAGATGCGGTTGACCGATGTCCACGGATCGGTGGCGCGGGACCTGCTGGCATAGGCCCGGCGCAGGGGCTCAGGCGGCGCCGGACGCAGGCATCCTCGGGACGATTCCTCCACGTTCTTTCGGAGTGAGCATCAGAACCAGATAGGCCTGCGCGGCCGGCGTTCCCCGGACGGCGCGCCAGTCCTCGAAAGCCTGTCGGACAAGGACGATCTGATCGCGTGCCTGAACCGCGGTCCATTCTCTCGCCATATCGTAGTCGGCATCCCTACGGTTTTGTTGAGCACGAACGAAAGCGGCCGCGACGGCGCACAAGAGCCGTTCGTCGCCGGTGGCGGTCTTCATCCGCGAAGCGATGGTGTCGGAGGCCGTTCTCATGGGTCCATGGTCGAAGCAGCGGCCCAGTGCCGCCCTCAGATCCGGCTGAGCCCAGTTCGCCGTCGCGTCGGATATCAGCAGGTGGAACAAGGCGTAGTAGGCCGTGGAGACGGCCCGCCGGAGAGCCGCCTGCGGCGCCGTCGCCGGACAGGACTCGGCGAGGAGTTGAGCAACCTCGAGAAGTTCGTCGGGAAGCGCCATGCATCACGCCGCACGGCGGTCGATCTTATCCTGCTCCGATCGGGCGCGGAAATTGAAGTAGGGGCGTAGGCCCCATCGCTCCAATGGATCCGTCTTTTCGTCGAGCGCCCGCGACACGCGGTTGGTGACTCCGAGCAGCCGGTCCTCTGTCGTGACCGCGTCGTCGAGGATCACCATGAAGAACACCGAGGGTTCTCCGGCCCAGTCGTAGCCGAGTTCGGTGTCCACGCGGACCACTTCGGGTCCCAGACTTCGCGCCGCCTGGGCCGCCTCCGCCTCGAACTCCGCCTGATGGGTGAATGCACGCGTCACGTACATACCTCGATTATCCCGCGGAACGGAAATGGTGCGCCCGGCATGACTCGAACATGCGACCTTCTGG
>SYLY01000060.1 GCA_005808475.1 Acidobacteriota bacterium | reverse complement strand
GGTTCGTCGCCGGGGTGGAACGCCGTCAAAACGAACCATCCCCGCTTCGATCAAGTATAGGGGGGCCTTTCCTCCTTCGGCGCTCCGTCCAGACCTGCGATGTGCTCTCGACTTAGGAGTCTATTTTGGACAAGAGTGAAGTACCCGAAGCCACGCCTACGGCCGTCGCGATCGTGGAGGTTCCGGCCGTCCGAAACCCGAAGGTCCGGCTGGTTCCCCGCCGCGAGCGATTAGGCCGGATCGTCGCCGCGCCGGCGATCCGGCACGCAGCGACGCGACGCGCCGAACTTACTCCGCCGGGCCGCGGTCCGGCGAGGCCGAGTGAGGGTCCCTCGCCGTGCGCTCGCCCACGGCACGCAGGCGGTACAGGTATCTCGGCCACACCACATCGAAGCGGTGCGGCACGTTGCCGATCGCGCGGAACCGGTCCCCCAGGTCCGCTTGCAACTCGTAGTGCGGCGCCAGATAGCCGAGCAGCGGATCGGGCTCGAGCGGATTGTGCATCAGCAGCCAGTCCGGCGGCGGCGACATCAAACCCTTGGTGACCGGACTGTCCCGCTCGTTGCGGCCCGGCCCCCGCACCAGGTCGATCACCGCGACCCAGTGCGCGGCCGGTTGGAGCCGCACTCCCGGCACGTGCCCGAACTTCGGGATCGCGACGCTGCCTGGCAGTCCCTTCAGGTAAGTCTGGAACCCGGCGTACACTTCGGCGGCCTCCGGGCCCGAGCGGTAGTCGAGCGGATTGTAGGCCAGCGGTAAGTACGCGGCAAGCAGGGCCGCGCGGCCCCACCCGGCCGGCAGCGCGTGGCATCCGCGAACGCCCCACAGGATCAGCAGGAGGCCCCATCCCGCGAACACGTTGTCGCTCGACCCCGGATCGAGCGCGCCCATCAACGCCGACGCCGAAGCCATGGCGAGTTGTACGTGCCAGATCGAAAGGCTCCGCCAAGTCCGCGCGAACAGCCACACTCCGGCCGCGGCGGGGATCAAGTACGATCTCGCCAGTAACCGCGCGAGCCGCGTCAGCGACTCGGCGTCCAACTGCGACCAGCTCCGCGGCGTCTCCCACGTGTAGAAGTGAAAGTGCGATCCGAACAGCGCCGGTCCCGCGAACAGGTACAGCGCCGGACCCGCCGCCAACGCCAGCGCCACAAGCGGCCATGCTCGCCGGGGTCCTTCGCTCCACGCGATCCACGCCAAGCCTCCGATCAGGAACAACGCGCCATGCTGCTTGCACCAGAACGCCGCGATCAGCAACGCGATGGCCGCCCATGTCCGACGGCGCGACAACAGGTAGCTGCCGGCCAGGGCGCAGAACAGCATCGACGAATCGGCGTGAGCGGAGTCGAGGTAGGCGTCCTGGGCCTTGTACGCGGCGGCGAACAGGCCCGCCGCGCCGAGCCCCCACCAGTCCGACTGCGTCTCGCGCCGGGCCGCCAGGAACATCACGCCCGCGATGCCCGCCATGCCGAGAATCGCCAGCGCGCGCAACGCCATCAGGTTCACGCCGAAGATCCAGGACAGCGGAATCGCCGCGTAGTAGTAGAGCGGATTGTAGGCGAACGCGACGAAGCCGGGCGCGGGCGGCGTGTAGATGGGTTGGCCCGTCGCGGCGAGTTCGAAATGGCGGAGGACCGTGCCCTCCATGATCTCGAGATACGCGGGAAAGCCGAAGTGTCCGCCCACCAGAAAGGCGAGCAGCGCGAGGCTCCCAACCGCCGCCGTCACGCCCGCCACGCGCAGCAGCTTGTCTATGCGACGATCTCCTTCACCACGCGGCCGTGCACGTCGGTGAGGCGCATGTTGCGTCCGCCGTGGAAGTAAGTCAGCAGCGTGTGGTCGAGGCCCATCAGGTGGAGGATCGTCGCGTGCAGGTCGTGCACGTGGACTTTGTTCTCCACGGCCGCGTAGCCGAAGTCGTCGGTGGCGCCCACGGTCTGCCCGCCCTTGACGCCGCCGCCGGCCAGCCATGTCGAGAATCCGCGCGGCGAATGATCGCGCCCGTTCTTGTTCTGCGACGTCGGCGTGCGTCCGAATTCGCCCGCCCACACCACCAGCGTGTCGTCCAGCATGCCGCGCGATTTCAGGTCGCGCAGCAGACCCGCGATGGGCTTGTCGGTGTCGCCGCAGTGCTTGGCATGGTTCTTGTCGACGTCACCGTGCGCGTCCCAGGTATCGTCGCCGTGGCCGCCCCCCGAGTACACCTGCACGAAGCGAACGCCGCGCTCCACCAGCCGCCGCGCGATCAGGCACTTGCGTCCGAACTTCTCCGTGCGCTCGTCGTCCATGCCGTAGAGCTTCCGGGTCGCCTCGGTCTCGCTGGTCATGTCCACCGCTTCCGGAGCGGTGTTCTGCATGCGGTAGGCGAGTTCGTAGCTGGCGATGCGCGCCGCCAGTTCGGCGTTCTCCGGACCGGCCGCGCCGCGCAGTTCGTTCATGCGCGCCAGCAGGTCGAGCTGTTTGCGCTGCTCCTCGCGCGTCACGCCTTCGGCCGGTTGCAGGTAGAGCACGGGATCGCCGGCGGTGCGGAATTGCGTGCCCTGGAACGTGGCCGGCATGTATCCCGAGGCCCAGTTCGGTGCGCCCGAAATCGGACCGCCGCGGTGATCCAGCATCACCACGAATCCCGGCAGGTTGCGGTTCTCCGTGCCCAGCCCGTATCCGACCCACGATCCCACGCTCGGGAATCCCTGGCGGATGAAGCCGGTGTTCATTTGCAGCAGCCCCGATCCATGCGCGAAGCTGTCGGCCCACGTTCCCCGGACGATGGACATGTCGTCCACCAATTGGCCCAGGTGCGGATAGAGATCGGAGATCTCGATGCCCGACTGCCCGTGCCGCGTGAACTGGCGTGTGGAGCCGAGCAGGCTGCCGGGCTTGCGCTGCTTCAGCAAGGGATCGTTGTCCAGGTTCGGGATCGGCTGTCCGTGATACTTGGCCAGCATCGGCTTGGGATCGAACGTATCCACCTGGCTGGGGCCGCCGTACATGAACAGGAAGATGCAGCGCTTGGCGCGCGGGGTGAAGTGCGGCTTGCGCGGCTCGAGTCCGGATACGGCCGGAGCGGCCTGGGCGAACCAGCCGCCCTGCGCCAGCATCCAGGTGAGCGCCGTGCCCGCGAATCCGCCGCCCATTTGCCAGAACATCTCGCGCCGGGTGGCGCCGCAAAATTCGGGTTTCATGGTCACATCCAGTAGAAAAACTCGTTGCTGTTGAGCAGCACCAGGGTGAACGCGGCCAGCGCGTCCTTGCCCTGGTAGCGCTCGAGGAAGGCGAGCGCCGCCGCCGCTTCTTCCTTCGAAGGCGCGCGGCCGAGCGCCGCCCGGTATGCCAGCCGGATCCGTTCGCCCGCATCCGGCCCCACCTCGCGCTCGAGGCGTCTGGCGAAATGCGCCGCCTGCTCGTGCGCGAACTCGCCGTTCAGGAAGATGAGCGCCTGCGGACCGGTGGTGGACACGGTGCGCTGTTCGCAGCTCGACGTGGTGTCGGGCGTGTCGAGCGCTTCCAGTTCCGGCACCGCCAGCGACCGTTTCGCGAAGATGTACACGCTGCGGCGCGACGCTTCCGTCTCGTTCGACTTGCCCCAATCGGCGCCCGGCCGCGATTGCCCGGCCAGCACGGCTTGCGCCAGCTTGGGATATACGCTTGGCCCGTGCATGGCGGGGTTCAGGCGGCCGCTCGAGAAGAGCATCGAATCGCGCACCACTTCGGCGTCCAGGCGGCGCGGCGTCCAGCGCCACATCAGTTCGTTGTCAGGATCCAGCTTGGCGGTCCGTTCGTCCCAGGCGGACGAAACGGCGTACGCCGCGGACTTCACGATCAGCCGCTGGATGTGCTTCACGCTCCAGCCCGATTCGATGAACTCCACCGCCAGCCAATCGAGCAGTTCCGGATTTCCCGGACGCTGCCCCGCCACGCCGAAATCGTTCTCGCTGGCTACCAGTCCTTCGCCGAAATGCGCCTGCCAGACGCGGTTTACCATCACGCGGGCGGTGAGTGGATTGTCGCGACGCGCCAGCCACTTCGCCAACCAAAGTCTGCGGCCGGAACTCTTCGCCGCCGGTGGAACCGGTTCGTCCGCGCCGCCCAAAATTCGCGGAACGCCCGCCGCGACCTCGTCGCCCGGACGTCGTGGATCGCCGCGAACCAGCAGCTTGGTGGCGGCCGGGTTCGCCGTCTCCTCCATCCAGATGTAGGCGCGGGGCGGCTCCGGCGGCCTGGCCTTGTTGACGGCGTCCTTCTCCGCGCGTAAGGCGAGGATTTCGGCGCGCTCCGTCTCGCCGGCGCGGTCGAGCAGCACTTTGTCGAGCCTGGCCTCGAACTGCTCCACCAGCTTCTTCTGCTCCTTGTTGCGGCGGTCGGCGGGAACTCCGAAGGCGAGCACCGTTTCGACGTGATCGAGGAACGCGATGTCCGCCTCGACGCCCTTGCGATTCTTCAAGAGGCGCTTCAGCACGTCCTGGCGCGTGCGTTCGATTTTGCGATCCAGCTCCTTCGCCGCGTTGTCCGCCTTTTCCTTGGCGGCGTTGTAGGCAGCCAGTTCGGCTTCCGTTCCCACCAGGCGGTCGAACTCGCGACGGCCGTCCTGGGGCCTCTTCAACGGATTGAAGATCGCCAGCGTTCGATAGTAGTCCTTTTGCGAGAAGGGCTCGAACTTGTGATCGTGGCAACGGGCGCAACGGAGCGTGATACCGAGAAACGCCGCCGAGGTGGAGCCCAGGATGTCGTCGAGTTGGTCGAAGCGGTCCTGCAACTCTTCGGCGGGCTCGTCGTCCCAGGTTCCCAGACGAAGGAACGTCGTCGCGATCTGCGTTTCGGCGTTGCTGCCCTCGAGTTCGTCGCCGGCCAGTTGCTCGGCGATGAAGCGGTCGTAGGGCTTGTCTTTGTTGAACGCGTCGATGACCCAGTCGCGATAGCGCCACACGTTCGGCTTGGAGCCGTCCCGTTCGTAGCCGTTCGATTCAGCGTAGCGGACCACATCCAGCCATCGCCGCGCGAACCGCTCGCCATAGTGGGAACTGGAGAGCAGCGATTCGACGACGCTATCTCTCGAGCGCGACGAGTCATCGGCCAGGAAGGCGCTCTGCCGGCCGATGTCCGGGGGCAGACCTGTCAGTCCGATATGCACGCGGCGCAGCCAGACGGCGCCGCCCGCCGGAGCCGCGGGCCGGATTCCACGGGCCTCCATGCGAGCCAGCAGGAACGCATCCACGGGTGTGCGAATCCAGGCTTTGTCGCGCACCGCGGGGACGGCCGGCCGCTTCGGGGCGACGAACGCCCAATGCCTGGAAGTCTCGCCGGCGGCGGCGCTCGCGCCTTCCGGAGCCCCCGCCGCGATCCAATCGCGAAGCAGCGCCTTGGCGGCCGCGTCGAGCTTCACCGGACCCATCGGCATCGAGCCTTCCGAGACCCGCTGGAACACGAGGCTTTTGGCGGGATCGCCTTTGACGATCGCCGGACCCTTCGCTCCGCCTTGCAGCATCGAGGCCGCGCTGCGCATGTCGAGGTCCGCCATTTTCACCTTGGCGCCGTGGCATTGGAGGCAGTGCCGCGACAGCACGGGCGCGATCTCGCGATCGAAGTCCGGCGCCGCGGCGAGCAGCGTGACGGGAATCGTGAACATCGTCCAGGCGCGCGGGAGCATTACAAACATGCTATATGCGCGGCGCGGCGGGCGCAACGCGTGTTAACTTGATGAGAGATCGAATGCCCGACAACAGTTTCGATATCGTCTCAGAAGTCTCCTTCCCGGAGGTGTTGAACGCGGTTCAGCAGGCTTTGAAGGAAGTGGTCCAACGCTACGATCTCAAGGACTCCAAGTCCGACATCGTGCTCAACGAAAAAGACAAGCTGATTCTGCTCACCAGCGCCGACGAGTTCAAGTTGACCGCGGTGTACGATGTGCTGCAGAGCAAGCTGGCGAAGCGCAAGGTGCCGCTCAAGGCTCTGACTCCGGGTCCGGTGCTGCCTTCCGCGGGCTCCACCGTGCGTCAGGAGATCAAGCTCCAGCAGGGGATCCCGATCGAGAAGGCGCGCGAGATCGTGAAGGCGATCAAGGACAGCAAGAAGAAGGTCCAGGCGGCGATCAACGCAGATCTGGTTCGGGTGAGCGGCAAGGACCGCGACGTGCTGCAGGAGATCATGCAAGTCCTGCGCGGCCAGGACTTCGGGATCGACATGCAGTTCACCAATTACCGGTCGAACTGACTTCTAAAAGAAGTAGGGGCGGCTCTCCCCGCCTGTGGATGCGGGATCCGCCGATTCGCCATCGGAGCCGCGTATGATTACGCGGAGCACGTTTCGAGTGCCCTTTATTCCGGCGTTCGCCGATCCCGTTTCACGTCATCCACCGCGAGGCATTCACCGCCCCATCGGTTGCCAGGTTCCATTTCTGGTTCCCTTTTCGATTCGATGATGCGCCTGTTCCGCCGAGTTGTCAATAGTCTTTTTGGAAAATCCCGAGGCGCCTATTTTCGCGTCACAACAACCGACCGCCACGATGAGTTTCCCGACGCATCGAACGCGGTGACCTTGATGTAGTTGGTTCCCCTCGCCAGCGGCAGGTTCGGCGCCGACCAGGCCGTTGTTCCCGACGCCGGGCCCGTTCCCGCCGTGTTCGACCACCAGATGACCAGCGTCACGCCCACGTTGTCGCGCGCCGTTCCGCTGACCGTGATCTTGTCGGCGCTGGTGATGAAGGTGGATTGGGACGGCTGCGCGATGACGATCGATGGCGCCACTCTGTCTGGAGTGGACGGCGGAGGAGTGGTGGCCGGTGGTTGAGGCGTGGCTGGTCCGGCTGGGTTGTTCGATGGCGGCGGCTGTTCGGAGCCGGAACCGCGGGAGGCGTAGAGATCGCGGATGGCCGCGATGTCGTCCGCCGTCAACGCGGAAACGCGAGTGTAGTAGGCGTACATGACGCTGCCCGGTCGATCGGCGTGACCCAGCCCGAGCGCGTGTCCCAGTTCATGCAACACGACGCTGAAGATGTCGGTGTCGCTGCCCACCTGCCAGTTCTCCTCGTCGTCGAAGTGCAGGTCCCCGGCCTGGGGCTCCGGATTCGGCGGCGCCGGATAGAACGTGTGCGCCAGCGTCTTGCCGCGTCCGTCGAACGGATATGGATCGCCGTGCGCGCCCTGGGCGAAGCGGAAGTTCAAGTGCCGCGGCGACGAGGGCAAGCCGCCCGGCTTGAAGTCGATCTTCACCCAGCGCGACCATTCGGCGAGCGCCTTGGCGGCTTCGGCAACGAACAGGCCGTTCGCCACGCGCGACGGTTCCTTCTCGATCGAGTAGAGCAGTTCCACCGCTCCCTGACCGGCGCCGTCCCAACCCTGCCCGACCCGCGCGATGTACTGCCCGACAGGGCCGAATTCGGTGATCGCGCCCTGGCAACCCCGCACCGGGTGGCCCGATTCCAGTTCGGCCGAGGCTGGCCACAAATACGCCACTTCGTCCCAACGAGCTAACGACTCCATCGCCGCCAGAGTGCCTTCGAGCATCAAATGCCCGGGCAGCAGATCCGGATGCTCCCGCACCGGCAGCGACTCCCGGTCCGCGATCGACCGCATCGTCGCATCGGAGATGTCGCCGTGGAACTGGGCCAGGAATCGAACCGCACCGGCTCCCGCCTGCTCCACCAGGACCGGACTGATCTTGGCGGCGGCCGCCAGGGGCTCCGCCAAGCCGGCCTGTTCGCGGGCGCCGCTGACGATCGCGATCCCGGCGCCCGCTTCCAGAACGCTCAGACCCTGGCCGCGCAACTCCTCGATCCGCGCCGGGGCGTCCCATCGCACCACGCCGTGGAACCGCGAGGGGTCGGTCCGTTTCACGTTTTCTTCTTCCGCCGCGCCGCGGGTCCAACCACCCGCGCAAACCAGCAGGGCTGTGACAAGCCGCACAGTTCGATAACCGTGCGCCCGGATGAAGCGGAGGCGCATGTCTGACTCATCGTTTACCGCAAGATTTCTCTCCGGTGAATCTCGCGTACCCCGGTGGTCAAATCCCTCTATCCGCGCGGCGCGAGCGGCTCGCGGTTGAGTACCCCCATTTTTCCCGAAAATCGCGTGAGAATTTTCGCACCCTCGATGCACCTATTCCATAGGGAGTGTATCCCGATGTATTGCACGCGTATTGCTTTCGTAATCGCTTTCGCGGCGGCAGCCTTCGCTCAAACCACTTATACAGTCTCGACTCTGGCGGGCGCCCCATCGCTCGGCGATGGCGGACGCGCCACGAATGCAACCTTTTCCAACATCGAAGGAATCGCCACCGCCGCGTCCGGCGATCTGCTCATCTCCGACGCGGGCGACCACCGCATACGCCGGGTGTCTCCCGCCGGTCCGATCGCCACCGCCGCTGGCGTCTCCTCGCCCGGACTCTCGCCCGACGAGACTCCCGCCGCTCGCGGTCTTCTTCACACTCCTTATGGCCTTGCGGCGGACGGTTCCGGCGCGATCTTCTTCGCCGATTTCGGGAACTCGCTTGTCCGGTGCGTCACCTCCACTGGCGTTTTACGCACGCTTGCCGGAGGCGGCGTGGAAACTCGTCTCGACGCCCCGTTGCCGGCCGGCCGGCTCCAATTGGCGGGTCCGCGAAACGTCGCATCGGCGCCGAACGGCGTTCTCTTCGTCAGCGACTACACGGGTCACCGCGTCTACCGAATCGCCGCCGGGCAGGTGGAGACGGTGGCGGGCGCCGGGGTCCCCGGCTTCGACGCCGAGCGTGTCGCGGCAAGCGCCAAGCTTCGCTTTCCGGCCGGAATCGCCGTCAGTCCGGCGGGCGACGTGTACATCGCGGACTCCGGTAACGGGGTCGTACGCCGCGTATTCGGCGGGCTCATCTCCACCTTTCTCGGGCCCGCCAACGGCTTGACGCTCGATACACCCACCGGCCTAGCCGTGGACGAAGCGGGTAATCTGTTCGTCGTCGACAGCAAGCGCAAACGTCTGTACCGCCGTTCGCGCATCGGCGATATCCGTGTGCTGGGCGGCCCCGAGATCGCCGAGCCTCGCGATGTCGCCGTGGACGGGGCGGGAAACGTCTTCGTCGCCGAGGCCAAGCGCGTGTGGCGGATTCGCCCCGACGGCGCGATTTCGCTCTACGCGGGCCAAGTCGAAGCCGCCGCCTTGCCGGAAGACGTGCCGGCGGGTTCGGCCCCGCTGGCCGCCCCGATGCACGTATCGCTGGACGCGGTGGGCAATCTGTATGTCACCGAGGAGGAGGGCCGCCGCGTTCGCCGCATCGCGCCGAACGGGCTGATTCGAACGGTGGCCGCGCAACTCAACGATCCGGTGGCGGCCGTCATGGACTCTCGCGGCGCGCTTCGTGTGGCGGAGTACGCCGGCAACCGCATTCTCTCGATCGCTCCCGACGGCAAATCGACGGTCCTCGCCGGCGACGGGACTCCTGGATTTCGCGGCGACAACGGGCTCGCCGCCAATGCGCGCGTGAACCGGCCGCGCGGCTTGATCCTCGACCGCAACGGCAACTTGCTGTTCGCGGACTCGCTCAACCACCGCATCCGCCGGATCGGAGTCAATGGCGTAATCACCACCATCGCGGGAACCGGCGTGCGCGGCTATTCCGGCGACGGCAGGCTGGCCACGCAAGCGCAACTGGACACGCCGCAAGGCCTGTTTCTGGACGCGGCCGGCGCGCTGTACATCGCCGATTCCGGCAATCACCGGATCCGCAAAGTGCTCCCCAACGGAATCGCCGCCACGGTGGCGGGCAACGGCTCGGCGGACGATGGCGGCGACGGCGCCCCGGCGCTGCAGGCGTCGCTGAACTCGCCGGCGGCGATCGCGCTCGATCTCCAGGGCGGCCTGTTGATCGCCGACACGTTCAATCACCGCATCCGGCGCATCGCCCCGGATGGAATCATCGATACGGTGGCCGGCGACGGAACGCCCGGTGGCGACGGCGACGGTGAATCCGGGATGGCCGCCCGGTTCCGCTTTCCGACGTCGATCGCGGTGGACGCGGCGGGTGCGATTTATATCGCCGATCACCAGAATCACCGCGTCCGCAAGCTGACGCCCTCGCCGCCGCCCGCCGCCTTGACGGAGGAACCGCTGACGATCGTGCACGCGGCCACGTTCGAACCGGGTCCGCTGGCGGCGGGTCAACTGGTGGTGGTGCTTGCCCCACCGGCCGGCGTGACCATCCGGGTGAACGGCGCGCCCGTTGCTCCGGCGCGTGTGTCGCCCGGCCAGATCCTGTTCCGGATCCCGCCCGGCCTGACGGAGGCGGTGGTGAACGGCTTGCCCTTACGGCTATCGCCCGTGGCGCCGGGGATCTTCGCCGAAACGGGAAAAGGGCAGGCCGCCGCCCTCAACGAAGACGGCTCGATCAACTCGGAGGGCGAGGCGGCCGCGCGCGGATCGGCGTTGACGTTCTACATGACCGGTGAGGGCGGGGCGCCGCTGGAATCGTTGGCGGTCACGGTGGGCCAAGCCGGCGCGGAAGTGCTGTTCGCGGGCGCGGCGCCGGGGCTGCCCGGCGTCTTGCAGGTCAACGTAAAGCTGCCGGGGATCTTCACGCCGCCGGGCGTACGGAGTTTGACGGCCACGATTGGCGGAGTCTCGACGCAGCGGGGAGTCACGATCGCGGTGCGGTAACTACACGGGCAGCGTGACGGCCGACCCGGTGCGAGCCGATTCCTCCGCCGCCAACACGGCGCGCACCGCCGCCGCCGCGTCCTCGAGCGTCACCAGGGCCGGCGGCCGTCCGTCCGACACGCACGACGCGAAGTAGCGCAACTCGTCCCGGAGCGCACCGGCGCGCTCGCCGTCCACCAGGGGCCAGTAGGTCGTATCGGGCGCGCGCCATCCGGAGGCATCGCTGACCGAAATCGCGGGGCCGCTCTCCTGAATGGTGATGCAGCCGGCGGTCCCGATGATCTCCATTCGCTCGTCGATGCGGTACGGCGTTCCGGGCGGCAGCATCCACACGTTCTCACAGACGCCGATCGCGCCGTTGTCGAAGCGGTACATCGTCCAGCCGATGTCCGGATTCGCGAGCCCGCGCACCGAGTGGGTCTTGGCGTAGGCGTCCACGATGCGCGCGCCGCTGAGCCAGAGCATCAAGTCGGTGTCGTGCACGCCGTCGCCCGCGATCGGCCCGATCTTGGGCAGCACCGTTTCGCTGACCGAAGCCGGGATGTTACGCCGCGCGTACATCGACACGATGCGGCCCACCGCGCCCGCCTCGATTTCGCGCTTGGCGGCCCGGTAGCGCGGATTGAAGCGGCAGATGTGGCCGGTCATGCAGAAGCGGCCCGACTCGTCGCGCGCGCGGATCATCGCGTCGCATTCGGCGGCGCTGGAGGCCATCGGCTTCTCGACGAAGACGTGCTTGCCCGCGCGCAATGCGGCGATCGTGGGCGCGGCGTGATCGCGCCACATGGTCGCCACCACCACCGCGTCCAGGCCGGGATCGGCGAGCATTTCCCCGTAGTCGCGATGAAGCCGCGTTACGCCGAATCGCGATCCGAACGCCGCCAGACGATCCGGATTCCGCGTGCAGAGCGAGTGCAATTCGATCTCCGGCATCGCGGCGAGCGCCTCGCAGTGCATCTCGCCGAAACGCCCGAGGCCGATCACTCCGAAACGGACGCGATTCATTCCGCGAATCCAGGGCTACGAGAGCATCGCATGGAAGTTGCCTTTCGTCACAGCCCAGCCTTCCTCCACATAGGTGGCCAGTCTCTTGCGGAACCGCTCGCATACGGCGGGATTCGCCGCCGCGGCGTTGCTCAGCTCGAGCGGATCGGCTTTCAGATCGTAGAGTTCCTCGAAGGCCGGCTTGCCGGGACTCCAGCGGCCGATGTAGTTCCACTCCGGCGTGCGGATGGAGGCATGCTCGCCCCAGCCGGTAATGGCTTCGCCGCGTGTGGAAGCGGCATTCCCGGCGATCAGCGGACGCAGGCTCTCGCCCGTCATGCGCGCCGGCGCCTTGACGCCGAGAACGTCGAGCATCGTCGGCGCCAGATCCACGTGGCTCACGTAGCCGCCGATCTTGCGGCCCGCCCAGTTCTCGCGCGGGTGGCGGATCGCCAGCGGCACGTTGGTGCACTGCGCGCGCAGCCGCGTCTCACCCTTGTGAAGCTGGCCCTGCTCACCCATCATCGTGCCGTGATCGGCCATGAAGACGATCACCGTGTCGTCCATCAACCCCAGCCGCTCCACCGCTTGGAGCAGACGTCCGATGCGGGCGTCGGTGAAGCTGACCAGCCCCGCATACATCGCCACCGCGTGCTCCACTTCGAGCGCGGTCATGTTCTTCGTAATGGGCGGCGGATGGATCAGCCGCGGTCCGTTGTAATCCTTCTTCATGTACATGCGGTAGAAGGACTCCGGCGGATCCCAAAATTCGTGCGGTGAGAAGGATTCGATGTGCAGGTAGAACGGGCGGTTCTCGCCGGCGTTCTCTTTCAGCCAGCGTTCCGCCGTGTCGAAGACCTGCGCCGCCAGCCAGTCGTCCTCGGTCTTCCAGTCCTGGCGGTTGAGCAGGTATTGAAAAACGCCGGCGGCCTTCTTCGTCTTTTGCGAAGGCTGGGACCGGTGCATATGCGCCGCCAGATCGATCTTGGCGCGGTTGCCCGTGCGGAGGCGGTCGGCCTCCTGGCCGCGAATCCACTGCCAGGAGTCGAACCCGCGGGTGAAGTTCTTGCCGGGTTTGAACTGATGATAGAGGTCGCTCACGATCGCCGTGGTGTACCCCGCCGCCTGCAGCGTCTCGGAGAGGGTGACGTCCTCGACGTACATCTGATGCCATCCGCGGATCCTGACCTGGTCGTCCGGCTGCGCCACCAGCAGGGATGGAAACACCTGGCGTCCGGTGTAGATCGCGCGGCGGGCCGGGATGGTGGGCAGCGCCTGCGGATACGCGTCGAGAAATCGCGCCGACTTCGCGATGAGCGAGTCGGCGTGCGGCGTCTTGTAGAACTCGTGGCCGTAGGCTCCCAGGTGGTGCGTGCCCCAGGTGTCCACGCCGATGTGGATGAGGTTGAGCGGTCCACCCGCTGCTTGCGCCAACGCGGGCGCGGAGGCGGCGCTCTGGAGGAGCTCGCGGCGCGACAGTTTCGACATTGCCATATTATCGATCAAATCGGTGGGCGTGGAAACGCGGTGGAACCGGGGGGAGGTCCCTCTTGGAGATTCCGTACTTATCGAAGCGTAGGTGCATCACCGAAGGACTGCCCACTGCCAGCGGCGCCCGACTAGCTGCCGCCAGCGCTCGTCCGCACCGTGATTGCCGTTACCTCGCGGACCGGGTCGAAAACGCCGCCCGGCGTTGTAGCATGGAAGACCATGGCCATGTATCCGGGGATCGAGCGCGAGCGGCGCGCCGCGGCGCCGCCGCTACGGACCTTCGTCAGCGGACTCCTCGAATCGGCGGGGATGCGGGCGGCGGACGCGGCGCTGGTCGCCGACCTCCTTTGCGCCGCCGACCTGCGCGGCGTCCACTCCCACGGCGTGCTCCGCGTTCCCGAATACCTCGCCAAGCTGCGGACCGGCGGCGTCGATCCCCGCGGAGATCCGGCCGTGGTGAGCGACAACGGCTCGGCGCTGGTCGTCGACGGCGGCAACTCCATGGGACAAGTCGCCGCCGCGTTCGCGATGGAACGCGCCATCGAGCGGGCGGCCTCCACCAACGTCGCGATGGCGGCGGTGCGTGGAAGCAATCACTGTGGCGCGATGTTCCCCTACGCGATGCAGGGCCTTTCGCGAGACACCATCGGCCTCTGCGCGACCAACGCCTTGCCGACGATGGCGCCTTGGGGAGGCGTCTCCAAGATCGTGGGCATCAATCCGCTCGCCATCGCCGTTCCGGCGGCGGACGGAGCGCCGCTGGTGCTCGACGCGGCGTTCAGTTACTCTTCCCACGGTAAGATCCGGATCTACCGCCAAAAGGGCGAAACGCTGCCGCCCGGCTGGGCGTTCGACAAGCGCGGAGAACCGACCACGGACGCGGCGGAAGCGATGGAAGGCCTGCTACAGCCCATCGGCGAGTACAAGGGAGTCGCCCTCGCGATTCTGTTCGGAGTTCTGTCGTGCTTGCTTTCGGGAGCGGCCTACGGCACGGAACTCGGCAACATGGTGGACGGCCCCACGGCCGGCCAGGATGGTCACTTTTTCCTGGCGATTCGCGTGGCGGGCTTCACGGACCCGGCGTTGTTCCGGCGCCGTGTGGATGAAGTCGTCCGCCAGATTCGCGAATCGGAGAGAGCGCGCGGCGCCGTCATTTACGCGCCCGGCGGTTTGGAAGCGGCCCTGGAAGCCCAATATCGAGAGGAAGGAATCCCGTTGAACGAAGCGACGATCGAAGGTTTGCGGCGGGCGGCCCTGGATGCCGGATTCGCCGGAGAGTTGGAAGTACGATGAGCCTCAGTCTGTTTCTGCTGTTCCTGTCGGTCTGGCTCAATTACATCGACCGCGGCAGCCTGAGTGTGGCCGCTCCGCAGTTGAGCCGGGAACTGAGCCTCGAGCCCCAACAGATGGGCTTCCTGCTCTCGGCCTTCTTCTGGACATACACCCTTTTCCAGATCGCCGCCGGCTGGCTCGTCGATCGTTACGACGTCGTGAAGGTCTATGGCGCGGGGCTCGCCCTTTGGTCGGTCGCGACCGCGTTGAGCGGTTACTCGACCGGATTCGCCACGTTGTTCGCCTGCCGTCTGTTGTTGGGGATCGGCGAATCGGTGGCTTTCCCCTCCTACACGAAGATCCTCCAGCAGGCGTATCCCGAACACGAACGCGGCTTCGCGAACGCGATGGTCGACGTCGGCACCAAGGCCGGACCGGCGCTCGGCACGTTCCTCGCGGGGATGCTCACCGTCGGATATGGCTGGCGGACCATGTTCATCGCCCTGGGCGCCGCCAGCGCCATCTGGTTGATCCCGTGGTTCTTCTTCGCGCCGAACTCGCGGGGATTCACGAAACGCCCGGCCGGCGGCCCCGGCCTGGGCGCGATCGCCAAGCTCGAGATCGCCTGGGCGACCTTCCTCGGGCTCCTCTGCTACAACTATGCGTTCTACTTCCTGCTTACCTGGCTGCCATCCTATCTGGTCAACGAGCGGAAGTTCACGCAAACGATGATGTCGGTCTACGCGGCCCTGCCCTTCGCGGTGACCGCGATCGCCTCGCTGGTGGCTGGGAAGCTATCGGACCGGCGCATCGCGGCGGGTGAGCCGGCGGCGGATGTGCGGCGGCGATTCCTGGTGGTTGGCCTCGTGATCGGCGCGGTTTGCTTGCCCGCCGCCACGGTGGAGAACAACGTCGTGGCGATGGTCCTGCTGGTGGCCGCGTTCGTGGGCATCGGCATCACTACCTCGAACCTCTGGGCGCTCACGATGACGATCGCCGGTCCGGCGGCCAGCCAATGGACCGGGCTGCAGAACGCGGTCGGAAACATGGGCGGCGTGATCGCGCCGGTGATCACCGGCTTCATCGTCAAGGAGACCGGATCCTTCCACCTGGCCTTCTTCGGAGCCGCCGGGATGTTACTGCTCTCGGCGCTGATCTACGGGGTCTGGATGCGCGGCGCCGGACCGGTGCGTTGGCCCGGCGCCGCTTCCAGTTAGAAGTAGACCTTTAGCGCAACCTGAAAGATTCGCATCGGAGTACGGAGGCTGCGAATCTCGCCGACGCGCGGCGCGTCCGGAATCACCGAGTCGAGACCGGCGTAGCCGAGATCGTTCGGGCGCCCGAACTGAGGCGTGTTGAACGCGTTGAACGCCTCGCCGCGGAACTGCAGGCGGCCCTGTTCGCCGAGCATCGGGATCTTCCAGTTCTTACCGACGGACATATCCAGACTCTTGGTCCCGGGCGAAACCAGGATGCCGTTGCCGGCGTTGCCGTAGTGGCACAGATCCAGGCGGTTGGGGATGTTGCAATCGGTGCGCCGGAACGCGGTGGGATCGTACCAGAGCTTGCGCGTGGCGGCGTCGAAAAGGCGCCCGTCGGCCACGCGATCCGGACGGGTGCCGGATCCGGTGTTCAGGTTCCCGCCGCTCACCGCAAACGGCAGACCGGTGCGGAGCGTGACGATGCCGCTCGCCTGCCAGCCGCCGAGCGCGGCCTTTTTGAAGCCGGTGGAGCCGCTGAAGAACGGCAGATCGTACACGAAGTTGGCGACGGCATTGTGGGTGATGTCGAAGCCATAGCGGGTGCGGTCGGACCGGCGGTCCCTCGGATTCTGATACGTCGACTGGACGTCGCCGGCCGGGTCGTTGCGGCCATAGCCCTCGCCCATCGACTTACTGTAGGTGTAGGCTAGGCCGAGCGTGACGCCGTGGCTGTACCGCTTCTGCGCCTGAACCTGAAGCCCGTGATAGGTCGCGTTCGCGTGACTGTCGAGATAGCGCACGTTGCCCATCAAACGGGGGATATTGCCTTCGCCCGCGCTGACGTAGGCCTGGAACGGACGCCGGCGGTTGAAGTCGGTGTCCGGGGCCGGATCGGGGTTGTTGAAGTTCGGCACCGTGTTATCCAGGTGGCTGGTCTTCGACCCGACGTAGCCGACGGTCAGGATCGTGCCTAACGGCAACTGGCGCTGGATATCGAAGCTCCACTGGATGTAGTGGCTCGCCTTGTTGTCGGGAATCATCGCCAGCACGTTGGTGCGGGCGGCGGCGGTGCCCTGGCCGGGGAACGGACTCGCCAGCGTCAGGACCGGCTGTCCGTCGCGGAACTTGCGCGTCTGCTGGGTCCACGCCTGACCGCCGTACGTGCCGGACAGGATCTGCGCGGTGTCGGTCACCGAGTTGAAGCTGAAGGTGCCGGAAAGCGGCGGCTGCAGATTGAGGATCGAGAAGTTGTTGAGCTGTTGCGCGTTGGCGTACCAGCCCGCGCCGGTGCGGATGACCCACTTGTCCGTCGCGCGGAACGCGAAGCCCAGCCGGGGCATGAAGAACCGCTCCTGCGGCTCGTAGAATTTGTAGTTCTGCCGCGGTTCGGGAACCACGGTGGGAAGCTGGCGGCCGTCGCTGGACGTGCTCAGGATATCGAGCCGGAGCGAACGCCACGTGCGGTTGAGGTCGGTGGCGAGGCCGAAGTAGTCCCAGCGGACGCCGATGTTCGCGCTCAGCCGCCGGGTTACTTTCCATTCGTCGAGGACGTATCCGCTCCAGCGGTGCTGGCGCGGCTTCTGCAGCAGCAGGCCTTCCGCGGTGGTCGATGCGCTGGGGAAGCCCATCAGCCATCCGGCCAATCCGTAGCCGCCCTCGCAGCAACCCAGATTGCCGTTGGGCACGTTCGCGGCGGCCCGCTCGATCGTCAGGCGGCGGTACTCCATGCCCATCTTGATCGTGTGGTTCGACTTCATGATGCTGAAGTTGTCGGAGATCTGGAAGATATCGTTGAAGTCGATGCGGGCGCCCGAGTCGCCGGGCAGCACGCCCGTGCCGGGGATCGCGGCCTCGAGCGGCTTGAACTTGCGGTTGTTATCCACCGCGACTCGGAACTGGCCGATGCCGAGCGAGTCGACGTCGAAGTCCGTGTTGGTGCGCGGATTCCGCTGATCGTGATCCACGCGGTTATAGCCGAAGCGGAACTCGTTGATCACCGTCGGCCGGAACAGGTGCAGATACTGGGACGCGATATTGTGCGGCCGCATCGAAAAAGTGGTCAGGAAGTTCGGGTTCAGGGTGCGCTGATCGTAGCTGGTACGTTGGCCGGCGTACCTCACGAACACGCGGTCGTTGGGGCCGAAGTTGTGATCGATGCGCGCGAAGTACTGGTTCTGGCCGAGGATCGACGGCACCGTGCCGATCACGTTGACGTCGAGCAGATCCTCGGCGCGGAACTGCGGCAAAGGCTGGAACGTGTTGACGAACTTCTGCGCGTTCTGGTTGATCCGGCTCGGTGGAATGATGTTGGTGATCTGCCCTTGCGCATCGCGGAACGGCTCGCCGGTGGTTGGATCGAAGATCACGATCGGGTTGCGAACCGGGCGGCCGTTGCGGATCAGCGGAGTGAGCAGCGCCGAGAAGTCGCCGCGGCGGAACTCCTCGGGATAGAAGAACGCCTGCTGGACGGATTCGATGGTCTGCCGCGTTCCTTCGTAGTTGAAGCTCCAGAACGTGCGGTCCTTGCCGTTGTACTTGGGAAGGATCACCGGGCCCGCGAGCCATGTGCCGAACTGCTGCCGCCGCAGCGCGTTCTTCCTGCGCTCCGGAACTCCAACCGGCAATTCGAAGTTCAGGAAGTAGTCGCGCGCGTCGAGCACGTTGTTTCGCAGAAAGTCGAAGAACGTGCCGTGCAGACTGTTGGTGCCGCTCTTGAGAGCGATCTGCACCACGGCGCCGTTGTTCTGCCCGTATTCGGCCGAAACCGATCCGGTCTGGATCTTCACTTCCTCGATCGCGTCGATCGACGGATTGAACATCACCTGATTGACCAGCGGCTCGGTGGCCACCACGCCATCCATGGTGATGTTCTGATTGGCGTCGCGCTGGCCGTTGGCGCTCAAGCTGGTCGCCGCGCCCGGGAACGGGAACGCTCCGTTGGCCTGCACATCCTGGCCCATGCGCGTGCCATATTGCACGCCGGGCGTCAGGATCGCCAGGCTGGCGAAGTTGCGGCCGAGCAGCGGCAGCTCCTGCACACGCTTGCGTTCGATTGTCGTGGACACGGCCGCGTCGTCCGTCTTGAGCTCGACGCCGGTGGCCACCACCTCCACACGCTCGGTGGTCGCGCCGACCTCGAGCGCCAGGTTGACGCGCGCCTTCTGTTGATAGGCCACGTTGACGCCCGTCTTCGTCTGTGTCTTGAAGCCGCTCATTCCCACCGTGACGGTGTAGTCGCCGATCTCGATCAGCGGGAACGAATAGTTGCCGCTATCGTCGCTTTTGGTTTGCCGCTTCTCTCCGGTCGAAACGCGGAGCAGGGTGATCTCGGCGCCGCCGACCACCGCTCCGGTGGCGTCGGTGACCGTGCCGAGAACTTCAGTGGATGTCGTTTGCGCCGCGGCGGTCGCGGCGCCGAGGACGAACGCCAGCAGGGCTGGCCGGATTCGATTCATCGTGGGCTCCTTCCCTTTCCCTTTGCGAGGTGAAGATTGGTACAGTATCCCCAATTTGAATCGATCGTGCCAATAGGCGATTCCCGGCGATCCGGCCGCCAGCGGCCGCGAGAGTTGCTAGAATCGACCTTCCTCGAGGAGGTCCGCCATGACACGCCGCCGCTACCTGTCGCTCGCCGCCGCGCCCCTGCTCGCGCAGGATGCGCCCTCCGGCCTCCATCTGTTCCTTCTGACCGGCCAGTCGAACATGGCCGGCCGCGGCGTTCCCGAAGCCGTCGACACCGCTCCGATCCCCGGCGTTTCGATGCTGACGAAGGACCTTCAATGGAAGCCGGCCGTCGATCCGCTGCACTTCGACAAGCCCATCGCGGGCGTTGGCATCGGCCGTTCATTCGCCCGCCGGCTGCGGGCCGCGCGACCCGATCGATCCATCGGGCTGATCCCCGCCGCCGTCGGAGGTACGTCGCTCGATCAATGGGCGCCGGGCGGCGAGTTGTTCACCGCCGCCGTGGCTCGCGCCCAGGCAGGCATGAAGTCGGGACGGCTGCGCGGCATCCTCTGGCATCAGGGCGAAGCCGATTCGAGCGACGACAAGCTCGCGAACAGCTACGTAGACCGCTTCGCTTCCATGCTCGCCGCGTTGCGCGCCGAACTCGGCGCCGAGGGCGTCCCTTGCGTCGCCGGACAACTCGGAACCTTCTTCCGCCGCGGCGAAGCGGCGCTCGTCAACCGGCAGCTTTCCTCCATCCCGCTGATCGTGCCCAAGACGATCTTCGTGCCCAGCGCCAGGTTGGCGCACAAAGGCGACGACGTCCACTTCGACTCGCCGTCGCTGCGCGAGTTCGGACGCCGCCACGCGCTCGCCTATCTCAGCCTCGATCCGGAGTGGGACTCCGGCCGCTAGCCGAGGCTCCTCTTGCGGACGAACCCGAGCACCGCCGCACAGCCGAGCACCGCTGTGACGACGAGCAGCACCGTTCCCACCGCCGCCGCCACCCACCACCGAATCGATCCGGACGGAGCCGCCGTCAGCTTCGCCGCCGCCAGGATCGCGAGCGTCAAGCCGGCCGCGCCGGGCAACACCATCCCCGGGCGGCACATCTCCCAATAGACCAGCAGCACGCCCGCGGCGAACAGCAGCAGCGTCACGTTCGGGTCGAGCGGGATCGAGTGGACGCGCATTGCGTTCATCGTAGCGCTACCGCTTCCGTTGCGCGGCCAGGAACTCGAGAACGATGGCGACCGTCCGCTCCGGCTGATCCGCTGGCATGACGTGGCTGCACGCGTGCACGACCTCGAGCTTCGCGCCGGGGATGAGTTTGGCCAGCGCGCGGCCGTTCTCCGCGGGAATCAGCGGATCGTCCGCGCCGTGGATCACGATCGTGGGAATCCGCAGCCGCGACAGGCGCCAGCGCGATCCCGGCCAAAGCATCACCGCGAGAATCTGATTCCGATAGCCCCGCGCCGAGGGCAGATGCCGTAATCGAAGAACCCGGTCCTCCTCGATGACCGCCGCCGCCGTGCGCGGATGATACAAGTGGCCGTCCAGGACTTCGAGCGCCCGCTCCGGCGCCGCTCGCCGCGTCCGCCACACCGCGCGGAACACGCGCCATCGGGGCAGTTTCGACCACAACCATCCACAATGCGTGCAGCCGAGCGTCAGCGACCGCACCATCTCCGGCCGCCGCAACGCCAGCTCCTGCGCGATCATCCCGCCCATCGATGCGCCCAGCACGTGCGCCGATTCGGCTCCCGCCGCTTCCAGCACCGCCGCCGCGTCGTCCGCCATACCGGCGATGGTGAACAGCCCCTTCGGAGCATCGCTGCGGCCCGCGCCCCGGTTGTCGAACAGGATGCAGCGGTAGCTCTGGGCGGCGTGGCTGGACACGCGGAACCACATGTCGAGCGAGAACGCCATGCCCATGATGAACAGAACCGGCTCGCCCTCGCCGCGCGACTCCCAGTAGATCCGCCCGCCGGGCCGGTCGATGTAGGGCATCCCTGGTTTCGATGATAACCGCGGTGCTATAGGCTGGAAAAATGAGCGGAGTCGAAACCGGCTCGATCGCGGACCGCGTGCCGTACATTCGCGGCGGATCCGGCCCGCGGGAGGCGGTGGTGTTCTTTGGAGCCAACGCGCTGTTCCGGCCTCTCCACAAGACCTCGAGCCCGCGACTGTACGCGCGTCAAGTGGCCCGGCTGCTTCCCGGATACCGGTTCACGATTCTGGGATACGCCGGATCCGGCTTCGACGAAATCGTACGCGAAATGGCAACCGCCATCCGCAAGCCGCCGGCCGTTCTGGTGGGGATCTCCCTGGGCGGCCTGGTGGCGATGCGATTCGCGGCCCAGCATCCGGAGTTGGCGCCGCGGCTGGTGTTGCTGGTCTCGGCGCACCGCTTCTCGCCGGGCGGCTGGCGAATGATGGAGCGCCAATTCGAGTCGTTGGAGAGCGGCGACTTCCAAACGCTGATCCGCGAAAATGCATTGCTGTTCCGCAGGCCTTGGTACAACTGGCTGCTGCGATTCGCATTGTGGCGGCAAGGAGCCGAACGGCCCGACGGCTTCCGCGATCCCGCCGCGATCCTGCGAGACTACCGCCAACTGTTCGGGCCGGACTTCGGAAACAACGCCGCGTATTGCCGCCGTATCGTGAGTCCGACGCTGATCGCCGGGGGCACGGCGGATCGGTTCTTCGACCGCGAGTCCTTGGAGGAGACCGCCCGCCTGATCCGCGGTTCCCTCCTCCGTCTCTTCGAAAAGGAAACGCATATGTTGCCCGCCGAGAGAAGCGCGGATGTGGCCGCCGCGATCGCGGACTTCGCGAAAGCCTCGGGATTGAGATAATGACACGATGTTCGCCATTGCGTTGTTGCTCGCCGCCGTCCCCGCGTGGGCGCAGACTCCCGCGGTCGATTGGGGCCGCCAGCGCGCCGAGATCCTGCGACGCTTCAGCGATCTGATCCGGATCGACACGTCGAGCCCGCCCGGCAACGAGACCAAGGCCGCGGTCTACATCTGCCGCGCGCTCGAAGCGGAGGGCATTCCCTGCCGGACGCTGGCGCTCGACAAGGATCGCGCCAACGCCATCGCGCGCATCAAGGGCAACGGACGCAAGCGCCCGCTGCTGTTCATGGCCCACACCGACGTGGTCGGGGTCCAGCGCGAGAAGTGGCCCGTCGATCCGTTTGGCGCGATCTTGAAGGACGGATATGTATGGGGACGCGGCACGGTGGACGACAAGCCCCACGTGGCCGCCGGTCTCATGGTGATGCTCCTGCTGAAACGCCTCGGGCCCGCGCTCGACCGCGACGTGATCTTCCTCGCCGACTCGGGCGAAGAAGGCAACGACTCGGTGGGGATCAACTACATGGTCAAAAACCACTTCGCCGAGATCGACGCCGAGTTCGCGATCAACGAAGGCGGCGGATCCACCATAGAGGATGGCCGTGTCAAGGTGATGCGCGTGCAGACGTCGGAGAAGATCCCGCGCGGCGTCCGGCTCACCGTGCGCGGAACGTCCGGCCACGCCTCGCGGCCGCGCACCGACAACGCGGTGGTGCGGCTCGCCTCCGCTGTGTCGAAGCTCGGAACCTGGCAGACGCCGATGCGCCTCAACGACACCACGCGCACGTACTTCGAGCGGCTCGCGACCATCAGCACGCCCGAAAAGGCCGCGCGATACAACGGGCTCTCCGATCCGCGCCGGTCCGCTGAAATCCAGCGCTACCTCGCCGAAAACGAGCCTGGCCACTACTCGATGCTTCGCACCTCGGTCGTGCCGACGCTGCTGAAATCGGGCTTCCGCCTCAACGTGATTCCGTCGGAGGCGGAGGCGCTCGTCGATGTCCGCGCGCTGCCGGACGAGGACATCGCGAAGTTCGAGCGGGAGATGAAGCGGATCATCGGGGACAAGGGGGTGGAGGTGAAGTCCGCGCTCGACAACATCCGGCCCGGCGCCGCGCCGTCGCGCATCGATACGGAGATGTTTCGCATTCTCGAATCGGAGGCGAAACGGATGTATCCTGGCATTACCGTGCTTCCCACCATGTCCACCGGCGCCACCGACATGGCGCAGCTTCGCGCCAAGGGGATCCCCTCCTACGGCATCGGACCGGCGGCCACCGAGAACGACACCACCAACTACGGCGCGCACAGCGATGTCGAGCGGCTGGGCGAAGAGCAGTTGTACCGCTTCGTCGAATACGCCTGGAACGTCGTGATCGCCGCCGCGGGAGCCAGGTAACGGAAGCGGCATGCGACTCCTCGCCGCTTTGATCGCCGTGGCCGCGCACGCCGCCGAGTTCGCCGATTCCGTCATGCCCGCGCTCGAAAAGGCGGGTTGCCGCCACTGTCACGGCGCCGAAGGCGTGGCGGCTTCCACTCGTCTGCGATTCCCCGAGGAAGGCGCGCCCGCCGCGCGAGTGGCCGCGTTCGGCGACTCACTGGCGCGGCTGGTGGATCGCGCACAGAAGGACCGCTCGCCGTTGCTGCTCAAGCCGACCAATCGCGTGGCGCACGCCGGCGGAGAGCGGATCGCCAAGGGCAGCTCCGAGGAGAAGGCGCTGCTCGCCTGGATCGACACGCTGGCCGCGCTGCCTCCGGCCCGTATGCGCGCGGCTCTCGAATATCGCGACAACGTGGCTTCGGAAGCGGCGCAAGGCGCGGCGATCCGCCGCTTGACGCATCGCCAGTACGCCAACACGGTGCGCGACCTGTTGAAGGAACCGTCCGACGTTTCCAGCCAGTTCCCGCCGGAGGACTTCGTCGACGGGTTCAAGAACCAGTACAAGTCGCAAACGCTGTCGCCCACCGTGATCGAACTTTACAGCGCGATGGCCGAGAAGCTGGCCGCCAATGCGTTCCGGCGCGGCGACTCGCGCAAGCTGATCCCTTGCGACTACTCCGGCGCCAACGCCGCGCGGTGCCGGTCCCAATTTGTCGCCTCGTTCGGGCGGCGCGCGTTCCGGAGACCGCTCACCAGCCAGGAGACGGCGCGCTATGAGGCGCTGTTCCGCTCCGCGCCCTCGTTTCTCGATGGCGCGCGCGCGGCGATCGAAGGGATGCTGAACTCGCCCGCATTCCTGTTCCGCATGGACCGCGCGCCGCGGCCGGAGTGGAAGGGCTTCGCGGCCGCGGCGCGCCTTTCCTATTTCCTGTGGAACACGATGCCCGGCGACGCACTGCTCGACTCGGCCGCCGCCGGCGAACTCGACTCGGCCCCCGGCGTCGACCGCGCCGCGCGGCGCATGCTCGACCATCCGCATGCCAAGGAGGCTCTGGACGAGTTCGTGGCGCAGTGGCTCCGCTTCGACCGGGCCTTCGGGGCCGCGCGCGAACGCCGCACGTTTCCCCAGTTCAGCAACGAACTGGTGCAGGCGATGGCCGAAGAGGCCAAGCGATTCGCCGCCGATCTCGCCTGGAACGACCGCGACTTCATGGATCTGTTCCGCTCGAGCCGCGGCTATCCGAACTCCAGTCTGGCCGCTGTCTACGGCGTGCCCGCGCCCGCGCGCGACCACGACGCCGTCGAGTTCCCCGCCGCGCAACAGCGCGCCGGCTTGCTCGGGCAGGCGCTGTTCCTGACGTTGACCAGCAAACCCGAGGACACCGCGCCCACCTCGCGCGGACTGTTCATTCGCGAGCAGTTCCTGTGCCAGCGGGTTCCGCCGCCGCCCGCCAACGTCGACAACAATCTGGCGCCGCTCGCCGAAGAGCGCCCCATGACCAACAAGGAGCGGCTGAAGGAGCATACGGTCAACAAGGCCTGTTCGAGCTGCCATTCGCTCATCGATCCGCTCGGCTTCGCGCTCGAGAACTTCGACGCCATCGGCGCGCGGCGCGAGAAGTACAAGATTCTCTACTATCCCGACGAGCACGAGGCGAAGAAGCCGAAGAAGACCGTGGAACTGGATCTCGAGACCGCTGGCGAAATCGCCGGGATCAAGGACTCGCGCTATACCGGCCCCGCCGAACTGGGGCAGGTGCTGGCGCGATCGCGCGAGTGCCAGGAGTGCATCGTCAAGCAGGTGTTCCGCTACATGACCGGCCGCCGCGAATCCGCCTCCGACGAGGCTCCGATTCGCGCATCGTGGCAGGCGTTTCGCGACTCCGGTTTCCGTTATCGCGAGCTTTTGATATCGTTGGTGAAGTCGTGGGACGCCGAGCCCCGCGACGGGAGGATCGCCCGTGCCGAACCTGATCGTTAGACGCCGGCGGCTGTCGCGCCGCTTGTTTCTGAAGGGCGTGTCCGCCGCCCAGTCCGCCGTGACGGTGGGGCTGCCTCCCCTGGTGTCGATGTTCAATTCGCACGGGACGGCGTACGCGGCCGGTCCGCGCGGACCCGAGCCTGTCGAGAAGCGCTTCATTTTCTGGTTCAATGGCAACGGCATTCCGGAGCGCTATTGGATTCCCGACGAGACCGGTTCCGGTTACGCGATGACTCCGTGCCTGAGTCCTCTGGCGGCGCTGCGAAACGACGTCCACGTGGTGAGCGGGCTCGACAACTCCGCGATCGTCAACACCGCGTTCGACGGCCATGGCACCGCGATGAGCGCGTTGTGCACCTTGACGCGGTTCTCCGGACGCAGCCCCGGCGGCCCGTCGCTCGACCAATTGGTGGCGGCCAAGTTCTCCGCCAATCAGCGCTTCCGCTCGCTGCAGATCGGTGTGTCGCAGGAGTGCTTCGGCGGCGCGATCCAGAAGAACATGAGCTGGGCCGGGCCCGACCGCGCGCTGCCTCCCGAGGAGATCCCGCACCGCTTGTTCGACCGCGTCTTCGGCGCCAAGGAAGAGGGTTGGGTCAAGCGCAAGCGAAGTATCCTGGACGCCGTGCGGCAGGACTCCGAACTGCTGCGCCAGAATCTACCGAAGGAGGACGCGTTGCGGCTCGACGAGCACCTGTCGTCGGTGCGCGACCTGGAACGCGCGATCGCCTCGCTGCCTCCCGAGTATCGCGACGCAGCGCCTCCGGGCGAGGACTTCGATATGAAGGATTGGCCCCGCGTGGCCAAGGTGCAGTCCGACATGCTCGCTTATGCGCTCGCCACGCGGCAGACGCGGGTGGCCAGCTACATGCTGACCAAGTGCCAGGGCTTGGCGCGATTCCCGTGGCTCGGCCACACCGCCGCCCGCCATCACGATTACACCCACAAGGACGGCAAGGCGCCCGGCGCCACCGGAGCCGAAGGGCAACGCATTCTGCGCGACATTTGCCGCTGGCACGTGGAGGAGTTCGCCTACCTGGTGGGCAAGCTGAAGTCGATCCCCGAAGGCGCGGGCACGCTGCTCGACAACACGCTGGCGCTGTTCGTGCACGAGCACGCCGAAGCCAATATCCACAAGGCGAGCGGCATGATCGCGATCGCGGCCGGCTGCAAGGACCGCCTGGCGCACGGCCGTCACACGCGTCTGGAAGGCACGGTCGGCGATCTGTATCTGACGCTCACCGACCGTGTGCTGGGCGCGGACATGGGATCGCTGCCGACGGCGTCGAAACAGTTGACCGGGATATTGTCGTAGCAGCCTGGCTCCGGATCCCGCCCGCGCGGGCCACACGACCTCAATGACCATCAACCGCCGGGAAGCCTGTCTTCTCCTCGCCTCCGCCCCGGCCGGGGCCTTCCAAAGCAATCTCCCCACCGGCGTCGACCGCCCGTGGCTCGGACCCGAGTATTGGGCGAATCCCCTGCAAGACTGGCGGCTCCACGACGGCCGCATGGAGTGCGTGAATCCGGGCGGCGACCGCAACGTCTTCCTGCTCACCCACGAGGCCGCGTCCCGCAAAGGCAACCTGTCGATGCGCGTCAAGCTGGGGCGCGTGGATCTCGAAGGACCCGCCCTGAAAGAGGGATTCGCCGGATTCCGCACGGGCATCCGCGGCTTCTTCCACGACTATCGCGATTCCGCCGTGTTTGGCATCGGAGTCCACGCGGGCATCGATACCAGCGGACGCCTGTTCATCGGCGCACCCTCCGCTTCCGCGCCTCGCATCGCCACGCCCTTCGACCATCTGGAACTGCTGTTGGAGGCCGTTCCAGCGGGCTCCGGCTACGACCTGCGTCTCGCCGCGTTCGACGCCGCCGGCGTGCTCCTCGGCGAAACCCGCCGTGCCGAAGCGCCGGCCAACTGGGTCGACGGCGGCGTGGCGCTGGTGTGCCACTCGGGTCCGGTCCCCGCCACGCCCGATCCATCCATCGCGCAGATGACCTTCGGCGGCGTGAACAAGCGGGGCCAGGAGAGCGGGGGCACGCTCCGATTCTGGTTCCGCGATTGGCGCGTGGAGGGTTCGAAGGTGGCCGTGGAGCCGGATCGCGCGCTCGGTCCTATCGTGTTCACCATGTACACGGTCAGCCGCGGCGTGCTCAAGATGACCGCGCAGATGATGCCGGTCGCCGCCGGAACGGAGATGGTCCGGCTCGAAGTGCGCCAAGGCGGGAACTGGAAGAACGTGGCCACGTCCACCATCGAACCCCTGGCGCGCACCGCCAATTTCCGCGTCGCGCGGTGGGACCACGCCAAGGACACGCCGTATCGCGTGGTCTATTCGATGGACGGCCGCCGCCACGAATGGACCGGAACCGTCCGCCGCGACCCCGCCGCCAAGCAAAACATCGTGGTGGCGGGCCTGTCCTGCAACAACGACTTCGGTTTCCCGCACGCCGACGTGACGCGCAATCTGCGCCATTTCCAGCCCGACCTGATCGCCTTCACCGGCGATCAGATCTACGAGCGCGTCGGCGGCTACGGCATCGTGCGCGCGCCCATCGAGCGCGCCACGCTCGACTATCTGCGTAAGTGGTACATCTTCGGCTGGGAATGGCGCGAGCTTACCCGCGACATCCCCTGTGTCTGCCTGCCCGACGATCACGACGTCTATCACGGCAACATCTGGGGCGCGGGAGGACGTAAGGCGGAAGGCGCGCCGGGACCGCAAGGGCAGGACTCCGGCGGCTATGTGCAGGCCGCGCCATGGGTCAACATGGTGCAACGCACGCAGACCAGCCATATGCCCGATCCGTTCGATCCCACTCCCATCGAACAGAATATCGGCGTCTATTACTGCTCGTTCGAAGTGGGTGGCGTGAGCTTCGCCGTGATCGAGGATCGCAAGTGGAAATCGGCGCCCAAGACGATAATGCCGTTAGCCCGCATCGTCAACGGCTGGGCGCAAAATCCCCAGTGGAGCGCCCCGCGCGACGGCGATGTCGCGGGAGCGGAACTGCTCGGCGAGCGGCAGTTGAAGTTCCTCGAGGACTGGGCGAAGGATTGGGACGGCGGCGTCTGGATGAAGTGCGCCATCTCGCAGACCATCTTCACCAATCTCGCCACGCTGCCCAAGCCCGCCAACACCGACGCGGTGACGACCAAGCTGCCCTTGCAAGCGGTGGGCGCCCACGCGCCGGACGAGATTCCCACCGCCGACCACGATTCCAACGGCTGGCCGCAATCGGGCCGGAACGCCGCGCTGCGGGCGTTGCGCAAATGCTTTGCCTTCCACATCGCCGGCGACCAGCATCTGGGCAGCACCGTGCAGTATGGCATCGACGATTGGAACGACGCGTCGTGGGCTGTGTGCGTACCCGCCGTGGCGAACATCTTCCCGCGCCGATGGTATCCGCCCACGCCCGGCGCCAATCCCCGGCCCCACGATCCCAAGCGAACCGGCGAGTTCACCGACGGCTTCGGCAACAAGGTCACCGTCCACGCGGTCTTCAACCCGCAAGCCGTGGACTTCGCGCCCAAGCCGCTCAACCAGCGCGCGCCCGGCTACGGCATCGTCGTGTTCGACCGCGCCACGCGCCGCATCTCGGTGTCGAACTGGCCGCGATGGGTGGACGCGCTCGCCGTCGGCGCTCAGCCGTGCGAGGGCTGGCCCATCGAGATCGAGCAGACGGCGAACGGCATGCCGCGCGCGTTCACTCTCGGCGAAGTCAAACTGCCGAAGCCGGACGCGGTGGTGCAAGTGGTCTCGAAGGATTCGGGCGAAGTGCAGTATACCGTCCGGGCCAAGGGCTCCAGCGCAAATCTGGGGGTCGCCAAGGCGGGTTCATATCGCGTCCGCTGGCAGGACGCGCGGGGCAAATGGAGCGAACTGAAGGGACCGTTCGACGCCCTACCCCAACAAGGTCCGAAGGTGTAGCCACACGCGCGACACCGGGAGACCCACGACGTTGAAATAGCAGCCGTCAATCCGCTCGACCCATTTCGAGGCGAGACCCTGGATGCCATAGGCCCCGGCCTTATCCATCGGCTCGCCGGAGAGGGTGTACTCCTCGATATCCTCCGGCGTCATGGGTAGAAACCGGACGGTGGTGGCGACGACGTCGGAGATCGTGCGGCCGCCCACACAGAGGCAGATGCCGGTCAGGACTTGATGATCGCGGCCCGAGAGTAGGCCGAGCATGCGGCGGGCGTCGTCCGCGTCCGCCGGTTTTTCGAGGACGTGGCCATCGACGCACACCGTCGTATCAGCGCCGAGGACGATTTCTTTACGCGTGGCCGTGACCGCGAAAGTTTTTTCCCGGGCGAGCCGGGCGACGTAGTCCACCGGTTGCTCGCCGGGAGAGCGGCGCTCGTCGACGGTGGGCTTGCGGATTTCGAACCCGATTCCGGCGGCGCGTAGAAGTTCGGCGCGACGGGGAGAGGAACTGGCGAGAATGATATATGGAATCAACGACATGGCAAATAGCGGGGTCTCCGCTTCTTCTTTCAAGGGCCGTCCGCCTCGAGCCGATAAGGCTTGCAATGGCACTTGCAACCGCACACCCACAAACCTCAGCCAGCGAATTGACCAACCACCACTGGGCTCTTCGCGAACTCCCCACATTTCCAGCGATCGTCACGAAACTGCTGCGCGCCTTGAACGACGATGGAGCCAGCATAAAACAATTGGTGGACCTTTTGCGATCCGACGCGGCATTGAGCGCGGAAATTCTGCGCCGGGCCAACTCGGCGGCGATGGGCCTGCGTTCTCATGTCGGCAGCCTGCAGCACGCGGTCATGGTGCTGGGGTTCACGCAGTTGAAGAACCTGGCCATGGCCGTTTCCATGTCCACCTATCTGAAGCCGGCCATGAAGGCCGAATCCATGAAGAAGTGCTGGAAACACAGCTTGGCCGTGGCCCATCTGGCAGGCAGTCTGGGGCGCGCGGTGCAGTTCGAGCACGACCGCGCCTACACCGCGGGCATGCTGCACGACATGGGGATGTTCGGCCTGATGGTCCATTTTCCGGGCGAGTACAACGACCTCATGATAGAGACGTTGCTATCGATGGACGATCTGATGCGCGCCGAGCGCGAGATCTTCGAACTCGACCACTGCGAGGCCGGAGCCGCGCTCGCCGAACAATGGAACTTCCCCCCGGAAATCTGCCATGTGGCCGGCCATCACCACGACGAAATCGCGCCGGACGACACCGGCCTCACCGCGATCGTCCACTGGAGCGGCCGTCTGGCTTCGGCACTGGGCTTCGAGATCGTGGGCTCGTTCGAGCGGTACCAGGACGTACGGGAGCTAGTGCCGGCGTCACTCCGGGCGGTACTACCCGAATCGGCGGAGGATGCCTCTAGGGAGATCATCGCCAAAGTCCAGTCTTTGTGCTCCTGACGGCGTGTGCCTGCCAGGAAAGTTCTGGCTCCCGGGCGCGTCTTGGTGTATAAAACAATCAGGCTCTGAGTTGTTTGAGGACAACCTGTGGAAATCTTTCGCCCGCTGTCTTGTTTTCCACCGGATGCGATCCACAACGGCTCCCGCCTCCCGCGCCCGGCTTATCCAGAGGCTAAGTAAAACGCCCGTATAGCGCGATTTTTTCCTCGCGCCACCCGGACCGTTTGCCGTATCGTGGGGAATCCGCCCATGGCTGCGCACGACATTACCTTCGAACGGGGACTCCCCTCCAACGTCGACGCCGAGCAACTCATCCTCGGAGCGATCCTCATGGACGACTCCGCGTTCATCTCCGCCGCCTCCGCCCTCGACTCGAGCGACTTCTCCCTCGAAAAACACAAACGCATCTTCCACGCCATGCAGGCGCTCAACGAATCCAACGAGCGCATCGACCGCATCACCCTCGCCAACGAACTGATGAAGCGCGGCCAACTGGAATCGGTGGACGGCCTCAGCTACCTGATCTCCCTCGATTCCGGCCTGCCCCAGATCTACAACCTCGACAGCTACGTCCGCATCGTCAAGGACAAGTCGATCGCCCGCCGCGTCATCCTCAGCGCGCAGAAAATCATCGAGCGCGCCATGCTCGATCAGGAGCCGCCCCACCTCATTCTCGCCGACGCCGAGGAGTCGTTCCTCAAACTCGGCGAGATCAACATTCGCAAGTCCCTGCTCACCCCCGGCGAGATCATCGAGCAGTTCGAGGGCGGCCTCAGCACGTTCCTCGATCCGTCCAAGCGCGTCACCGGCGTTTCCAGCGGCTTCCTGAAGCTCGACGAGATGACCAGCGGTCTCCACGGCGGCGAATTGATCATCCTCGCCGCCCGCCCCGCCATGGGCAAAACCGCCCTCGCGCTCAACATCGCCCAGCACATCGCCACGCACGACCGGATTCGCAAGCCCGTCGCCGTGTTCTCGCTCGAAATGTCGCGGGAGCAGCTTCTCACCCGTCTGGTCTGCGCCGAAGCCCGCGTCGATCAGCAGAAGTTCCGCCTCGGATTCCTCAACGGCGACGAGCGCCGCCAGCTCCAAATGGCCGCCAGCCGTCTGGCCGAAGCGCCGCTCTATATCGACGATTCGGCCGGATCGAACATCCTCGACATGCACGCCAAGCTCCGCCGTCTGAAAGCCGAGCACGGACTGGCGCTGGTGGTGGTCGACTACCTGCAACTG
>SYLY01000059.1 GCA_005808475.1 Acidobacteriota bacterium | reverse complement strand
GCCGTATCTGGCGCCGGTCCCCTATCGAGGCAAGCGGAACGAGCCGGCATTCGTATTGAATACTGCCGTTAAACTGGCTGAATTACGGGGAGAATCCTCTGAGACCGTCGCCGCCGCCGCCGCCGCGAATTGGCGCCGGTTGTGTCTCGGGCGTGTATACGGGTAAACTTAGGTCTTTCAATGGGACTGAGCCGTCTGGGGCAAGCGCTCACCGCGCGTGAGATCCGCGAACTGGTCGCCGCCGACCTCGAGAAGGTCGAGCGGGAGATCCAGCTCGAATCGATCGCTTCGGTGGAGGCGGTCACCCGAATCGGCGCCCACCTGCAGGGGAACGGCGGCAAGCGGCTGCGCCCCATGCTGCTGCTGCTGGTGAACAAGCTGGCCGGCGAGACCAACGACGCCGCGATCCGTCTGGGCGCCGTTGTTGAAATGATCCACGCGGCGACGCTGATCCACGACGACGTGATCGACGACGCCCGCAGCCGACGCGGCAAAGCGTCGGCGAACGTGCTGTGGGGCAATCAGACCTGCGTGCTCGCCGGCGACTGGCTCTACATGCAGGCCTTCCAGATCGCCCTGCGACAGCGAAATTTCAGCATTTTGGATGTTCTGATCGCGCTGACGCAGACGATGGTGGAAGGCGAGCTGCTGCAACTCGAGCGCATCGGCAAGATCGCCATCACCGAGGCCGACTACATGGAATTGGTCGACCGTAAGACCGCCAGCCTGTTTTCCGCCTGCGCGCGGCTGGGAACCTTGGTGGCCGGCGCGCCCGACGACGTGGAGGCGAAGCTTGGCGAATACGCGTGGAATCTCGGCATGGCGTTCCAACTGGTGGACGACATCCTGGACTTCACCGCGCGCGAGTCGATCCTCGGCAAGCCGGTCGGCAACGACCTGCGCGAGGGCAAGGTGACGCTCCCGCTGATCTACGCCTTGGCGGAGGCCACCCCGGCCGAGCGCGCCTTGGTGGCGACGGTCCTGCACGAACGCAGCTACGATAGGGTGCCGCTGGCGCGGGTCCTCACGATGATCGGCCGCTACCAGGGAATCGAGCGCGCGCGGCAAAGGGCTTGGGCTTTTACGTCGAAATCTCGGGAGATTATCTCGAGTTTCCCGGAATCTCCGTATCAGCGCGCGCTGTACACCGTCACCGAACTCATCACCGAACGCGACCACTGATCCGGGCGGCGGCGAGCGTCAACGCCATGGCCAGTGAGGCCGCGCGGCAGAGCCACTGTTCCCACGAACCACGGAACACCAGTTCGATAACGCCAGCGGGCGCGGACGGCGCGACGATCATCGCGTTCGATCCCCGCTCGATCGGAACCGGCGCCGTCCAGCCCGCGTGGAAATTGACCGGGATCGTCACTGCTTCGCCAGCCTTCCAAGAGCCCGTCACAACCGCTCGATTATGCCCGTGCCATGCCACGCGGACCCCGCCCGGCCGCGGGATCTCGAAGATCGACGTGTCGTCCTCGCGCCACAGCAGGCGCAGTTTCCCGTACGCCGCCGGATCGCCGTACGGCTTCCAGAACTCGGGGCTGCTCTTGCCCGGCACGACCACCGCATCGACGCCCCACTCCGCCAGCGCGTTGACCGCCTCGTCCACCGGCGATCCGAACTGCGCGAACAACACGCGCTGCTGCGCGGCGTTCGGAGCGGTCGGATAGGAACCGCCGTTGAACTGAATCGCACCGCCGTACGCATTCATCCACTGCGCGATGGAGCCGGGCGCCATCACAACCTGCCCGGGCAGGTTGCCGTCGAGCCATCGCGCCACACGAGCCTCGATCGTGGCGGACGGATCGGCTTCGCGCAACTCCGCTCGCGCGTAGCGCCGGTGCTCGACCGCCTGGTGCGCGGCGCCGCCAACCGCGATCAGCGCCAACACGACCCGCGCCAGACCGGGCAGACGGTCCACCCAAGGCGCGGCGGCGAAGACCACCAATAGCGTCAACGCCAGTTCCATCTCGATCTTGTAGCGGCCCGCCTGCGGGATAAAGTGCAGATCCGCGCGATAGTACAGCACCGGTATCGCGGTGCAGACCCACGCCAGAAGCAGCGCGAATCGCAGCGCCGGCCCCGCGCGATTCCTCGACATCGCGTGCACCAGCGCCGCTCCGCCCAACACGATCGCAAGCGCGAGCCAGGATCGCGCCGTGAACGCGCTCTCGTCGAACAACTGCGCATTGCCGCGCAACGCCACGATCAGCGATGGTGGCAGCCAGGGCGATGCCAGCACCCACGCGGCCGCGCCGGTGAGAGCCGTCGGGATCCATCCGCCGCGCGATGCCGCCAGACACACCGCGAACAGCGCCATCGAGGTCACCCCAAACGTGTTCGCCAACGCCGCGGCCGCCATGGCGAACGCCGCGGCCACACGCGATCCGCGAGCGAGCATAGTCACCGCCACGCACACCAGCGCCAACGCCAGTTGATGCGGAGCCTCGTCCCACACGAACGTCACGTACAGCCGCCGCGCTCCGGAAACGTGGCTCCACGCGAACGCGCCATCCGGCAGCAGCAGTTCGGCTGGCGACCACAGCGCATAGAGCGCCGCCGCCACGAAACTCCAGCCGGCGCGGCCCGACAACTGGCGAGCCATGAAGAACAGCGCGACCGGTCCCGCGCAGTAGGCGATCGCCAGTACGCAGTGCAGCGCGCGGCCCAGCGGCAATCCGGCGCCGCCGAGCACCGCGGCCAGCCACGGAACCATCGGAGCGTAGGTGAACTCGAACGGCATCCCGCCGAACCAGTACGGCCACCAGGACGGCGCCCACCACCCATCGGCCAACCGCGCGATCGCGATCCAAAATCCCTGCATCGAATTCGTCTTGCCGGCGAACTCGAGAAAGAAGGCGTGCCAGACGATCCAGGCGTTGAGCGCCGCCAACGCGGCGCCGCCGGCCATCGCGCTACAGAATGTTCGCGAGAACGCCACCGTCCACCAGAATCGTGGTCCCGGTGATGTAGCTGCCCGCCTCGGTTCCCAGCAGCAGGGCCGTTCCCACCAGTTCCTCGGGCTTGCCCCAGCGCTTCAGCACGGTGCGATCGGAGAACTCGAGCTTCTGAACATCGGTGAGGACCTTGCCCGGCAGGTCGGTGAGGAACGGTCCCGGCGAGATGCAGTTCACGGTGACGTTGAACGGTCCCAGGTCGATCGACGTGGCGCGCGTCATGCCGATCAGCGCGGACTTGGTCGCGCAGTAGACGGCTCGGCCCGCCTTGCCGCCCAGTCCCAGCACGCTCGAAATGTGGATGATGCGGCCCCAGCGGCGCTCCTTCATTTGCGGAACCAACGCGCGCGTCAGGCGCATGCAGCTCGACAGATTGAGTTCCACGATGCGATCCCAGATTTCGTCGGTGATCTCGTCCACCGGCTGCGGCACGTTGGAACCGGCATTGTTCACCAGCACGTCCACGCGCCCGAAACGGTCGAGCGCGGCCTTGGCGAGCGCGTCGGCGTCGTCGCGTTGCGTCATGTCGCTGACGACGTACTCCACACGCACGGAAAGCCCGTCCGCGATCTCGCGCGCCGCCTCCTTCAGTTCATCCTCGTGGCGGCTCGAGATCATCACGTTGGCGCCGCATTCGGCGTATCCGCGCGCCATGGCCTTGCCCAGTCCCTTGGAGCCGCCGGTGACCAGCGCGGCCTTTCCCGTCAAATCGAAAAGCTTCGGTACTTGCATCTGGAGTATATTAACGCAAGGAGACCCGACCATGTCCAGCCGCCGCGAAGTCCTTGCCGCGCTCGCCGCGCCCGCCTTTGCCGCCAAGCTCCCCACGCGCACCCGCAAAGTGGAGACCGTTTTCAAATCCCCGGGGCCCAAGCCGAACGGGTTGCAAGCCACCGCGGAGGGCCTGTGGATCCTCGACCAGGGCGACAACCACGCCTACCTGGTCAGCTATACGGACGGCAAGGTTCTGCGCAACCTCAACACCGATTCCAAGGCCGGATCGGGCATCACGTTCGACGGCGAGGCGATCTGGCTCGCGTCGACCTACAGCCGCGAGATCATCCGCGCCGACGCCAAGACAGGCAAGACGCTTGCCAAGTTCGACTGCCCTGGAGCGGGTCCGGTGAACTGGCCCAATCCGCGCAAGTCGCCGCTGGCCAAGGAACCGCCGGCCACACCGCGCGTCGCGCTGGCCAAGCCCGCCGCACCCGCGCAACGCGTCGCCACAGGCGCCCATGGACTCGAATGGCGCGACGGAAAGCTGTGGATCGCCGTGCCCCCCGCCGCGACCGTTTATCGCGCCAACCCCACCGATCTGAAAATCGAGTATCAGTTCAAGACCGCCGGCGACCGCCCACACGGGCTCGGCTGGGACGGCAAATGGCTGTGGTGCGCCGACTCCAACGCCAACTGCTTCCACAAGTACGATCCGGCCAACGGCCAGGTGCAGGAACTGATCCAGCTCACCGACAACGATCCGCTGCCGCACGGAATGACCATCTGGAAAGGATGGATGTGGTACTGCGACGATGTCGGCGTGGTGTGCAAACTGAAACTGTAGATGCCCGTCCGAATTTCCGCTTTTCCCAAGTGCTATCTCGACACCATCGCGGGCACGCGCGAGATGTCCGTGTTCGATTGGATCGAGATGGCGAAACAGCTCGACGCCGACGGGCTCGAGATGTACGACGGCTTCTTCACCAGCGTCGAGCCCGCGTATCTCGACAGCGTCGGCGACGCCATCCACGGCGCGGGCTTCGAAATGCCGATGCTGTGCTGCTCGCCCGATTTCACCAATCCGGACGCGGACGCGCGCAAGCGGGCGGTGGAGCGCGAGATCTCGATGATCGGCGCCACGCGGAGGCTCGGCGGACCGCGCGCGGTGTGCCGCGTGCTGAGCGGCCAGCGCTACCCCGAAGTGGAGCGGAGGCAAGGCATCGAATGGTGCGCCGCCTGCATCGAGGAGTGTCTGCAAGCGGCGCGCGAACACGACATCGTATTGGGACTCGAGAATCACTACAAGGACGGGTTCTGGAAGTATCCCGAATTCGCGCAGAAGAAGGACGTGTTCCTCGAGTTGCTCGCCGCCATACCAGACCGCCGGCATTTCGGCGTGCAGTACGATCCGTCGAACGCGATCGTGGCGGGCGACGATCCGGTGGAGCTGCTGCGCGAGGTCGCGCCGCGGGTGGTGAGCATGCACGCCTCGGACCGGTATCTGGCGGAGGGCGCGTCGCTCGACGATTTGCGGCAAAGCGACGGCACGCTCGGCTATTCGCCGAACCTGCTCCACGGGGTCACTGGTAAAGGACTCAACGACTACCCCACGATCTTCCGCATCCTGGCGGACCACGGCTATTCGGGCTGGATCAGCATCGAGGACGGGATGAATGGGATGGACGAGATGGCGGAGTCGCTCGCGTTCCTGCGGAAGATGAGCCAGACGTATTTCGGATCGGGCAACTGACCGGGGAGCTTTCTCGAGGCGGTGGAGGGGCAACCACTCTATCGATACGTTTTCTCCGACCGGCGGATGATGGCCCCAACCAAGACGGTTTGTTTCTTGCGATCGACGGTAAAGATGATCCGGTGATCGCCTGCGCGCTTTCGAAAGCAGCCCTTCCAATCGCTACCCTGTAAGGCCTTTACATCTCCTTCGAATGGGTCGTGCTGCATGGCATCGAGAGCGCGCTCGACACATGCGGCGACATTCTTCTGGAGTTCGCGGTGATCCTCGAGTGCCTCTGGCGATAACTCAACGATCCAAGGCATGCTTCTTTACATCGCGCCAATCGATTGACTTCCCGGCCTTCAGTTGACGGAAGCCCCGCCGAACCTTTTTTGCCTCCTCCGGGGTCAAGGTGACCTCGTTGGGATCAACGAGCTTTTTCGGCGTGAGCAAAATACGGCCATCCTTATAGGACGCCTCCATCACGGCGCCTTCAACGAGCCCCGCCGCGGCGCGGACCTGGCTGGGGATGGTCACTTGGCCCTTGGCTTGAAGTTTAACGATGGCGGTCATGGAGTTTTCGGAAATTCCGACATTCGGAGTCTACCGCAACGCCAGGGAAGAGTAAAGCGACCCGGCAGTGACGTGCCGGGGAGCCGCCAGCGGAGACCGTGCCCCCCGCCGAGTTACTTCGCCAGCGCGGACCAGAGCACCGCGCGCGCGTAAGCCCCCTCGCTCTTCGACGTGTCGCCGTCGACCCCGTAGTACATCGTCACGATCCGCCCCGGCTCCGTCTCCACCGAACTCGGATACCCGCAGTCGCGACCGTGCGCGTCCGCCGCCAGGATCGCCACCTCCGGCCCCCAATCCTTGCCCAGATTCGAACTGAACATCGCGCGCACGCCGAACGGACGGTTCCGCTCGCCGAACACCAGCAATAGCCGGCCATCCTTCAAAACGATCACATCCGCCGGATGCTCGTTGTCGCCCGTGATCCGGCGCACCGGAGGCCACGTCCGGCCCCGATCGCTCGACGCCGTCACCGCCAGATACTGCCCCTGATGCGCGCGAGCCACCGCCAACAGCCGTCCGTCGGGCAGCGGCGTCAGGCTCGTCTCGTTGAAGTGATCCGCGATCACGGTGGAATCGCCCCAGGTCTTGCCGCCGTCGCGCGACCGGTACACCAGCGCCGTCTCGTGCTCGAGCTTCGGACCGCGCTCATGATACGCGCTCATCAACAACGTGCCATCCGCCAACTCCACCATCTTCCCGTAGGGCGACACTCCGTCGGCGACGGGAACCGGCGACTTCACCGGCTTCTCCCACGTCTTGCCCCGATCGGTGGAGCGGACCGTCCACAGGCTGTCCCGCACCAACGGCATCACGCGCTTGCCCGAGGGTTCATAGCTGCGGTCGATCGTGTAGCCGACCACGAGCGTCCCCGAACGGAGCTGGCCCACGGCGGGATTCCGGTCATCCATCTCCGCGTCCGCCAGCAGGCCGCGGGTCCACGTCTTGCCTTTGTCGGCCGAGCGCACCCAGTCGAGCCGCCCGCGCGGTCCCACATGCGCGTCGCCTCCCCGCACCGCCGCGAACAGATCGCCGTTGTCCAGCCGGATCAGCACGGGGAAGTAGCCGCCGCCGGCAACCACATCCACGCGAACCCCGCCGAGCGGACGCGCCATCCACGTCTCGGCGGCGAACAGAAAGACCGCGGCGAAGGCGGCAATGGGCAGGAGCTTCATCGCGACCCAGTATATCCCGGGGCGGACAGGCGCGATCAGAACCGGTAATGCAAACCCAATTGGAAGATCCGCGAAGAGTTGCCGTTCGACAGCGAGTTGATCCGCCCGAAATTGGCGTTGCCCCGGTTCTGATTCGGAAGTCCGAAGTTCGGGTGATTCGGCAGGTTGAGTACCTCGCCTCGGAACTGGAGCCGGTGGCCTTCGCGGATGATGAAGTCCTTGAGCAACGACATGTCCATCGCCACCGAACCGGGTCCGATCCCGATGGTCCGGCCCGCGTTGCCGATCGTAAAGGCGGCCGGCGCGGCGAACGAACTGGTGTCGAAGAAGGACCGCGCCAACACGTTTTTCCGCCAATCGCCAACCGTCCGGAATGGCCCCACCACGTTCGACCGCAGTGTGTCGACAAACGCGTTCGCCGAAGCCAGGTTGTTCTCGATCACGCCGAACGGCGAGCCCGAGCGGAGTTCGAGGATGGAGGCGACGGTCCAGCCACCGTGCAGCTTGCCCTTGGCGAACGGAATCTCCCACACCGCGTTGGCGATCATGCGGTGGCCGATATGGTTGCCGGAAAGTCCCTTGTCCCCGCGCCGGTCATAGAAATTCGCGAAGGCGCCGACGCCCGCGTTGCCGCCGATCTCGCCGCGCGACTCCACGTCGTCCAGGAACTTCGACCACGTGTAGTTGGCGCCGAACTGAATGCCGGCCGACATGCGCTTTTCGATCCGCAGGTTCATCGCGTGGTAGTTGGAGTTGCCGATCGCCGCCGAGATCACGCGCACGTTGGAAAACTGAGGGAACGGCCGCCGCGACTGCGCGTTGCCCGCTCCCATCAACGCCGGAGGAACCTGATTGATGCCGCGGAAATCGGGCGCCGCCAGCTTGTGTCCCAGAGTCCCCAGATACCCGATTTCGACGAGCACGCGGCGCGCCAGTTGCCGCTGCAGGTTGAGATTGAACGTGTTCAAGTAGCCGTTGCGGCGGCCGCTGGGTTCGAAGAAGTCGACCGAAGTGGTGGGCGCGGCGCCCGCCCGCACCGCGCCGAACGAGGTGGTCAGATCCGCTTCCGTGGGCACGCGGATCGCGGGCAGTCCATCGCGGAGAAGAAAGGCCGGCGTGATGCCGCCGTTCGGCGACACGAACTCGCCCCGGATCGAAAATCCGAGGCTCGCCACGATCGGAGTGGCTTGGTCGTACTGGCCGGTGTACACCACGGCGCCGCCGCCGCGGAGCACGGTCGCGTCTCCGATCCTCCACGCGAATCCCACTCGCGGACCGAAGTTGTTCCGGTCGAAGTTATGAGCGAACTTGGAGACGCCATCGCGGCCGGAAAAGCGGATCACTCCGGGGCAGTTGCACACGGGGTTGATCATCCCGCGGTCGAACGAGTTCTGCCGGTTGGCGTCCTTCTCGTGACGCGGCTGGTCCATGTCCCAGCGAAGCCCCAGATTCAGCGTCAGCCGCTGGTTCAGCTTCCAATCGGTCTGGACGAAACCGCCATAGGCGTCCGATCGCGTGGTCAGCGGAAGCGGCTCCTCGCGGAATCCGCGATTGGTCCAGCCCAACAGCAGGGACGCGAGCGCGTCGCCGGTCGCCTGCGGATTGAAGTCGAAATCGCCGCCCGCGCTGCCCCAAAGCACGTCCCGGTTCTGCGACGTGCGCAGCTCCCATCCGGCCTTGATCGTGTGCTTGCCCGACACCTTGGTGACCGTGTGCTGAATCATGTGCTGCACGATCGGACACTGATCGCGGCCGTTGTCCCGTCCCATGGTGGCGAGCCCGGTCACGCGAACGATGGGGAAGAAGCGCTCACTGGTTCCCCTCAATCCGAGCCGGGCAGGCCAGCCGAGACCGTCGGAGCCGTTCGAATTGGGCGCGCACCGGTCGACATAGGAGTAGCGCGCCTCGTTGATTAGGGTCGGCGAGATGTTATGGAACCAGGTGAGGGACAGATTGTAGTACTTGCGGTCGCGGTTGTCGTGTGTGTTGTCGACTCCCGGAGTGGGCCAGATCGGGAAGGCTCGCGTATTGCCGTAAAAGGAGAGGAAGCGGCCGAAGATGCGGTCGTTCTGGCTGAACACGTGATCCACCCGGGCCACATGGTAGAACATCGGGTTGTCCGTACGGTTGTTGATCAGGTAGTTATTGGAGCGGGCCGCGGCGCTTGCGACGTTCCCGGAGGGATAGAGAGCGGCAATCTTGGATCCTACCGGATCGAGGCGGGACGGCGGAATGACGGCGCCGGGGAACGGCGTATTGGTCAGCGGGTCCCGGATGACGCGGCCTGTGCGGGAGAAGTCGCCCGACGCCTCGCCCGGTCCCGGCACGTTCTGGAAAACGGTGGAGCCGCGCGAATCCGGCACGCCCTCGAAGCTGTAGAAGAAGTGAGTCCGGTCCCGCCGGATGGGACCGCCGATGCTTCCGCCGTACTGATTGCGGCGCAGGCGCGGCTTCGCGGCGGGCGCGAAGAACTGGCGCGCCTGCAACGCGTCGTTTCGGATGAAGTCGTAGGCGGTCCCATGAAATCGATTGGTGCCGCCGCGCGTGGTCATCTGAACCACGCCGCCGCCCGTGCGGCCGAGTTCCGCTTTGTAGTTGGAGATGTTGACCTGGAACTCCTCGAGCGAGTCGATGGGCGGATCGAAGTCGAGCGTCGGGTTGCCGAGGGTGATGTTCTGCGTCACTCCTCCGTCGAGCGACCAAGCGGCATTGTCGCCGCGGCCGCCGCCCATCGAGAAGTTCGATCCGTTGCCATTCTGCACAACGAATCCGTTGAGGCGCGCCAGTTGCGCGGCCCGCCGGTCGATGAGCGGCATACTGGCGATCGTCTCCTGCTTGACCACGGATCCGACCGCCGCCGTTTCCGACTGAAGCTGCGGCAACTCGGCGGACACCGTCACCGATTCCGCCAGATCGCCGACATCGAGCTTGACGTCGGCGCGCGCGGGAACGCCGGTTTCGAGCGCCAGCCCCGTGCGCTTGTGCGACTTGAAGCCGGCCTTGTTCGCCCGAAGTTCGTACGATCCGGGAGGCAGTAGCGGAAAGGCGTACAGGCCTTCGTCGTTGGCGGCCGCCTCGAACGTTTCGCCCGTGTTGACGTTCCGCAGCCGAAGCTCGGCCGAAGGGATGGCCGCGCCGGAGGTGTCGGTGACCGAACCGGTCAACGAGGCATTGCGTTGAGCCCAGGCGAGCGTGACGGCCAAGAGGAGGACTCCCAGGGGTTTCATTAGCAAGAATTGTATTCGATCTACACTATGGATTCCGAACCGTCATGAACCGCGCCATCCTCGCCACCCTCGGATTGCATCTCGCAGCCGCCTTTGCCGTAGCGCAGCAGCGCGCTCCCGGCTTCGAAGCCGAGCCCGGCGGCACTCCCGAGGAGAACCTGTGGCAGGTGCTGGTGCTGCTCGGCGCGGGAGTGAAGGAACCCGCGCAATGGGACGGCCGCGCCGCCGCGGTCGACGGGGAGATCCACGCGATACAGGGTTATCGTTTCGAACTGCCCGATCGCGTACTGGCCGATGGCTCCTGGCGCGCGGGAACCCGGCCGGAGCGGGTCCGCGCGGGACACGCCAAACCGGAACTCATGGTCTTGCCGAAGGGCGTGCTTCTGCGCGGATCCGGCGCGGCGGCCACCCGCGTGACCATCGCGGCCGGCGGCTCCGAGTGCGTTTTCCAACCTCTGGCGCTCGAAATCGCCGCGCCACTGCGATGCGCCGATGCGCGCATCGAGATCCGCCGCCTGCCCGCTGCCACCGACCTCTCCGGCTCTGAACTGCGCCAGCACGACTTCCCCTCCCTGAGCGCGACTCCTTCCGGCGCATTGTACGCGACATGGCTCAGCTATCACGACCGCCAGGAAGAGCTCAACCTCCGCCGCCACGAGAACGGCCGCTGGACGCGCCTGATTCCGGTGGGCCGCGCCTCGGCCGACCTGTGGCGTCCGCAAACCGTGGCCGGCGGCGACGGCAAGCCCTGGCTGATCTGGCAATGGCAGCCGGCCGGCGGTAACTGGGATATCTACGCGCAGCCTTGGGAAGGTAACGCCTGGGGCGGCCTCACGCGCATCAGCAACGGCTCGCTGCCAGACATCGAACCGCACGTCGCGCGCGGCGGCGATGGCACGGTCTACGTCGTCTGGCAGGCGCTCGAGGGCCGCTATTCACAGATCCGGCTGGCTTCGCTGCGTGACGGGAAGTGGTCCGCGCCAGTGGCCGTCACCGCCGGCGAGTCGAACAATTGGAACCCCGCGATCGCCGCCGGTCCCGATGGACGCGCGTGGATCGCGTGGGACCGCTACGGATCGAGCTACGATATCTGGGCGAGAAGTTACTCGCCGGACACGGGCTTCTCCGCCGAAATGAAAGTGGCGGCGACGGAGCGGTTCGAAGCCTACGCCAGCGTTACCGTGGATCGCCGCAACCGGCCTTGGATCGCCTGGGAGACGGGAGGCGTCAACTGGGGAAAGGACACCGGTCCGCTCGGGCCTCGGCAGGCGGGCACGATCCTCGGCGACCGGCGGCGGCTCGAAGTGGTCTGCTACGACGGCGCGTGGAAAGCCCCGGCGCCGCTCCGGCTCGACGATCCCTTGCACGCCGGTTCCAGCGGCGAAGGCCGCCCGCTGTTGTTCACCGATCCGAAAGGCGCCCTTTGGATGACGTTCCATCGCCGGTACAGCCGCCTGGCGCGCGGACCTTCCACGCATTGGGAAACTTTCCTCACCCGGCTGGAGGCCGCCAGTTGGATGCAGCCCGTCCTGCTGCCCGATAGCGGCGCGCGGCAAAGCACCCGCATGGGAATGGCCGCCTCCGGGGACAGGCTCTGGTTATTCTGGCCGTCGGAGAGCCGCCGGTACGACTTCATGAGCCGGCCCCGCCTCAATCGCGTGATCGCCGGTTCGATCGCCTTCCCCGCCACCTCCGCGCCCGATCCGGCGCTCACCGCCTGGCAACCGCCGCTGGTGGGCGCAGCCGCCGTGCATGAGGACGAGAGTGGAGATCTGAAAACGATACGCGGTTATCGAACCCGGCTCGGCGGCGCCAATCTCCGCATCGTCCGCGGCGACCTGCACCGCCACACCGAACTGTCGCAGGACCAGGGCGGCTACGAGGACGGTTCGCTCCCGGAGTTCTACCGCTACATGATTGACGCTGCCGGCATGGATTTCGGCGCCTCCACCGATCATCAGGCCGGCGGAACCGATTACTGGAACTTCCTCGCCCTGAAGATGGCCGACATGTACCACTTTCCCGAGCGATTCGTGCCCCTTTACGCCTACGAGCGCAACCTGGGATTCCCGCACGGCCACCGCAACATCGTTCACACGAAGCGGGATTACCCGGTCGTGCCGTTCTTCCAGCGGCCGGACGCCAAGTTCCTGCTGCCGGACATGCCCGACGGCGAACTGCTGACGTTCAACAGCAACTCCTACGGCGGCGGCATCGAGAACGACACCAAGCTCCTCTACGAGGAACTGCGCAAGTCCGGCGGCATTGCGATCCCGCACACGTCAGGCTCCTCGGGGATGGGAACCGACTGGCGCGATAACGACCCGGCGCTCGATCCTCTGGTCGAGATCTACCAGGGCGACCGCCACAACTACGAGCACAAGAACGCGCCCCGGGGCGTTCGCGACGGGGAAGAGCGGCGCGCCATCGGCGGATTCCAGGAAGCCGGCATGGTGTGGAACGCGTGGAAGAAGGGCTACAAGCTCGGCGTGATCGCCAGTTCCGATCACTTCTCCACCCACATCTCCTACGCCATGATCTACACGCCGGCGCAGGACCGGCAGTCGATCTTCGACTCGATGAAGAAGCGGCACGCCTACGGCGCCACCGACAACATCGTGCTCGAGTTCCGCATGGGCAAACACTTCATGGGCGATATGTTTCGAGCTTCCGGCCGGCAGAAGATCCAGGTCAAGGCCATCGGAACGGCGCCCATAAGGACGATCCATCTGATTCGCGACGCCGCCTACATCTACAAGACCGAGCCTGGTTCCAAGGAAGCGAACTTCTGGTTCTCCGACAACGAAGCCGGGCCCGGCGAGCACTGGTATTATGTGCGGCTGGAGCAGGCCGACGGCGAATTGGCCTGGTCCAGCCCGATCTGGGTCACCTACTGAAGCCGGCGCGGCAGCCATTGCACCCTGCGCGCCGATGACGTAGGCTAGCGGCAATGTCCCTCTCGCGAATCCTCCTCATGGTGATGACCGCCGGGGCGGCCCTCGCCCAGAACGCGTCCCTGACGGGCCGGATCACGGACTCCTCGGGCGCCGTCGTTCCCGGCGCGGCCGTCTCCTTGCGCTCGAGCGATACCGGCATCCGCACCGAGGTCCGCACCAACCAGGACGGCTACTACGTCCTACCGCTGCTGCCGCCCGGAACCTACGCGCTCGAGGCTGTCAAGGAGGGCTTCCGCCCTGTCCGGGACCGGAACCTCAAACTCGCCGTTCAACAGGCCGCCCGGCTCGACCTTACGCTCGAGGTCGGCGCGGTCACCGAAACCGTGGAGGTCACCGGACGCCAGATCCTGCTCGAAAGCGAATCCGCCACCATGGGCCAAGTGGTGCAGGGCAAGCAGGTGACCGAACTGCCGTTGCTCGGGCGCAATCCCTACGCACTCGGCATGCTCGTCGCGGGCGTGCGCCCCGCGGCGGGCGTCAACGATGTCCCTGTCAACCAGATCAACCAGTCGTCGATCTCGATCAATGGACAGCGCGGCAACACCAACGAATATCTGCTCGACGGAGCGCCCAACAGCGCGCCCTCGCAGAACCAGCCGGTGGTTTACCCCAGCGTCGACGCGGTGGCCGAATTCAAGATCGAAACCAACGCCTTCAGCGCCGAATACGGGCGCGCGGCCGGCGGCGTCTTCAACGTGGTCACCAAGTCGGGAACGAACGAACCGCACGTCACTCTCTACGACTTCCTGCGAAACGACAAGCTGAACGCGAACAACTGGTTCGCCAACCGCGCCGGCCAGCCTCGCCCTCCGTTCAAGTTCAACCAGTTCGGCGGCGCCGGTGGCGGACCGGTGATCCGCAACCGCACGTTCGTGTTCGGCAGCATCGAGTTCGTGCGGTGGATCGAAGGCGTGACCTTCAACAACACCGTACCCACCGCCTTGCAGCGCGCGGGCGACTTCACCGGGACGCGCAACGGCGCCGGACGCGTCGTCCAGATCCACGACCCCTCGACGACGCGCCGCGTGGGCAACGTCTTCCAGCGCGATCTGTTTCCCGGCAACCGGATCCCGGCGGCCCGGTTCGACGCGGTGGCGCGCAACCTCAGCCGCCACTGGCCGGAGGCGAACACCGCGGGCAACGCCGTCACCGCCGTGAACAACTACGTCCGCACCGACGGAAACCGCACCAACAAGGACACCTACAGCGTCCGCGTCGATCATCACTTCAGCCCCCGCAACCGGCTCTTCGGACGCGTCAACTACGACGACTCGCCCATCGACCGCGCGGTCGCCTACGGCAAGGACAACCCCGGCTCGCCCGGCTCGGGCTTCCAGATCTTCGAGCGCCGCAACGGCATCGTCGAGGATGTGCACACGTTCAGTCCCACGCTGCTCGGAACGTTCCGCTACTCGTTCACCAGGCTGGGCAATTTCCGCACTCTATTCAGCCAGGGCTTCGATCCGGCGCAACTCGGCTTCCCCGCTTCGTTCGTGAGCCAGGTGGAGCCGCGCGGATTCCCGGTGATCCGGCCCACCGGCTACTCGGACCTCGGTAACTCTTCCATCATCCGGCTGGGCAACAATGTCCACGCCTGGCAGGCCCAGGCCCTGAAGACGCACGGCAGCCACATGCTTCGCGCCGGCTTCGAGTACCGCGTGATTCAGTTCAACAACTATCAGCCCGCCGACGCGAGCACTCTGTTCACCTTCAGTAACGCGTGGACGCAGGGTCCGAACGCCGCGCAGGCCAGCGCGGATGCCGGCCACGGATTCGCCACGTTCCTGCTGGGCGTCGCCGGCGGATCGGTGCAGACGGTTCCGCGCGTCGCGCAGCAGAGCAACTACACGGCGATCTATGTTCAGGACGACTGGCGGGTCACTCCGCGGCTCACGCTGAATCTCGGCCTCCGCTACGACTACGAATCGCCGCGCACCGACCGCTTCAATCAGCTCACCAACTTCGATTCCACCGCGCAACCGCCCCTGCGCGCACCCGGGCTGAACCTACGCGGCGCGCTCGCCTACGCGGGCGTCAACGGGCTCTCGCGGTTCCAGGCCGAGCCCGACCGAAATAACATCGCGCCGCGAGCCGGGATCGCGTTCAAGTTGACTTCGAAGACGGTCCTCCGCGCGGGCGGCGGAATCTTCTTCGCTGCCAACACAGGCGTCGGCACCGGCTCGGCGGCGTTCGGAGTGAGCGGATTCGAAGCCAGCAGCACTGTTGTGACCAGCCTCGACGGAGTGACGCCGATCACGTTTCTCTCGAATCCCTTCCCGGACGGTTACAACCGCCCCACGGGGAATTCCCTCGGCGCGGCGACGCTGCTGGGCCAAAGCGTGACATTCTTCGATCGCGGCAACGTGATCCCCTATAGCGGACAGTGGAACTTCAACATCCAGCGCGAACTGCCCACCGCGCTGCTGTTCGAGGTGGGCTACGCCGGCAGCCGCGGCGTGAAGTTCCAGCAAGGCCGCACGCTGAATCAGATTCCGGATTCCGCGCTCGCCCTCGGCGCCGACCTGCGCACGCAAGTACCGAACCCGTTCCTGGGGCAGATCGCCGGCGGGCCATTGTCGGGCGCCACCGTATCCCGCGCGCAGTTGCTACGCCCGTTCCCCCACTTCGACGGCGTGACCAGCAATCTCGGCACGTGGGCCGGGTCCAACTACCACGCGCTTCAGACCAAGCTCGAGAAGAGATCCTCGGGAGGATTGACGATGCTGGTCTCCTACACGTTCTCCAAGATGATCGACGACGCGACCGGCGTGTGGAACGGCGAGGCGCTGGGCGGCGGTGGATTCCAGAACTGGAACAACCTCCGCGCGGACCGGTCGATCTCCGAACTCGACCAGACGCACCGGTTCGTGGCGACGGCCGTGTACGAGCTCCCCTTCGCCAAGAGCCTGCGCGGCGTGGCCGGCAAGGCGCTGAAGGGTTGGGAGGTGGGCGCGATCGCCAGCACCTACTCCGGCGGACCGCTCGGAATCGCCTCGGCCGTCAACAACACCTTCTCCCAAGGCGGCGGACAGCGTCCCAACTGGACCGGCGTAAGTTCGCGTCTGTCCAATCCCACGCCGGACCGGTGGTTCGACACGGCGCAGTTCTCCGCCCCACCCGCCTACACGTTTGGCAACGCGGGGCGCACGTTTTCGGGAAGCCGGTCGGACGGCACCGGACGCGTCGACATGACGCTGAACAAGACCACGGCCCTGCGGGAGAAGCTCACCCTGCAGTTCCGCGCCGAGTTCTTCAATATCGCGAACACGCCGCGGTTCGCGCCTCCGAACGTGTCCTCCGGATCGGCTCCATTCGGCGTGGTCAGCGCGATGGGCGACTCGTCGCGCATCGTGCAGTTCGGCCTGAAGTTGAACTACTGAGCCTCCCGCGGCCGGCGGTCGTGGGAAAATGTCAGTTTCATGTCGAAACTCGCATTCCTGTTCCCCGGCCAGGGCTCCCAATTCGCCGGGATGGGCAAGGCGCTCGCCGAGGCGTTCCCCGCCGCGAAGGATGTGTTCCAGCGCGCCGACGAGGCGCTCGGATTCCCCATCTCGCGGCTGTGCCACGAAGGTCCGGACGACCAGTTGAAGCTCACCGAGAATACGCAGCCGGCGATCCTCACCGTCTCCACCGCCGCCGCCGCGGTGTTGCGCGAACGGGGAATCCAGCCCGATTTCGTCGCCGGCCACAGCCTCGGCGAATACTCGGCTCTCGTCGCCGCCGGCGCCCTGCGATTCGAGGACGCGTTGCGCATCGTGCGCGCGCGCGGCCGCTACATGCAGGAGGCAGTTCCGCCCGGGGTGGGCGCGATGGCGGCGTTGTTGAAGATGCCGGAAGACAAGCTCGACGAGGTCCTGGCGGCCGCCGCGCAAGGTGAAGTGGTGAGCGCGGCGAACCTCAACTCGCCCGATCAGGTGGTGATCGCCGGACACGCGGGCGCGGTGGGCCGGGCCGTCGAGTTGGCGAAAGCCGCCGGATGCAAGCGCGCGGTGCTACTCCCGGTCTCCGCGCCGTTCCACTGCGCGTTGATGCAGGAGGCTCAGGCGCGGTTGGCCGCGGACCTGGAAGCGGCGGCATTCGCCGATCTGGGCATTCCGCTCGTGAACAACTGGCGCGCGGAGCCAGTGCGCACCGGCGCCGAGGCTCGGACCGGACTGATCGAGCAGGTTCCGAATCCGGTGCGTTGGACGCAGTCGATCCGCCGGCTGGTGGACGAAGGCGTCACCCGCTGGATCGAACCCGGCCCCGGCAATGTGCTCTGCGGTCTGCTGCGGCAGATCGCGCCAACCCAACAGGGCCTGAAGTTCGGCGAGCCGGCCGATCTGGATAGAATCGAAGGCTGAACCATGGATCGCAGAATCTTTCTTTCCACCGGCGCGGCAGCCGCGCAACGCCCGGGCAGTCCACCGCAGCGGGAACTCGAAGCGGGCGGAGGCGGCAGCACCGCGTACACCTCCCCGCTGACCATCGAACGGAGGCTGTCCGGCAAGCCGCACCAGGGCAAAGTGCTCGCCGCGATCCAGCCCCACTGCGACGATATCCCGATCTACGCGGGCGGAACCGTGCTGAAGCTCATCGACGAGGGCTACACCGGTTACCTCGTCACCATGTCGAACGATTCGATGGCGGGCGCGGGCTCCTCGATCGGCGACATCGTCTTGAAAAACGAGAACGACACGGTGGAGGTGGGCAAGCGGCTGGGCTGCAAGGAATCGATCTTCCTCAACTACCCGAACCACAATATGGACGCGTGGCCGCTGATCGAGATGCGCGCGCGGCTGGTCTTCTTGTTTCGCGTGCTGAAGGTCGACACGGTCATCGTGTACGATCCATCGGGGCTCTACGAACGGAATCCGGACCACTCCATCACCGCGCGCGCGGTGGAAACCGCGTGCTGGATGGCGCGCTCGTCGTGGGACTACCCGGAGCATCTCCGCGCCGGGCTGACCGCGCACGGTCCGATGGAAAAGTACTACTTCTCGCGCGGACCGCAGATCGTGAACCGCGTCGTGGACATCGCGCCCTACATGGATGCGAAGGTGCACGCCAACATCGCGAACGTCACGCAGGGACCGGCGGGCAACCTGGGCGCGGAGCTGCGAAATAAGCTGGCCGCGCAAGGAAAGAAGCTGCCGCTGCTCGGCAACGACGACGATTCCGCCAACCGCGCTTACACGCGCCACTTCGCTCTATCGCGTGATCGGGTCCGCGGCCAGCAGCACGGTCTCGAGTTAGCCGAAGTCTTCCACTACATCGGCCGCGATCAGAGCGACGAAGAGGACTACATCTCGCGTAACGCGGTGCCCCTCTGATGTGCAGGAGCATCAAGACGCTGCGAGGCGTGGATCCACCCGCGACGCCCGCCGATGTGCAGGCCGCTGCGCGGCAATTCGTACGAAAGCTCAGCGGGTTTGACAAGCCATCGCGAGCCAACGAGGCGGCGTTCGAGGCGGCGGTGGGCGAGATCGCGGAGGCGGCGGAGAAGTTACTAGGTTCGTTGCCGGCGCGGGCGGTTCCGAGGCCAACCGAGGGCGTGGAGCCGGCTTCGCCCGCGCCGGACGCCGCCACCGCGTAGCAGGCGCGCGGGAGTTTCCCACCCAGACCGCGCCCTGATAGGCTGTAGTGCAGGAGGTCCGCCATGCAGCGCACGCTCGCCATCGTCCTCTTCGCCGCCGCCGCCGTCGCCCAGCAGAGATACCAGCCCACCTGGGAATCGGTCGACAGCCGGCCCACTCCCCAGGGTTCACTGACGCCCGGTTCGGCATCTTCATTCATTGGGGCGTCTACTCCGTCCCCGCCTACGCTCCCGTCGGCAAGTACGCCGAATGGTATTGGAACGCCCTCTCCAAGGGACCTACGGACCGGGGCAAGCCCAACCCCACGTTCGACTTTCACCAGCGCGCTTACGGCGGCTCCTTCCCGTATCAGGACTTCGCGCCCCGGTTCCGCGCCGAGCTCTACGATCCGGCGCAATGGGCGGACCTGTTCGAGAAGTCCGGCGCCAAGTATGTGGTGCTGACCTCCAAGCATCACGACGGGTTCGCACTCTGGCCGAGCCGCCACGCCGACCAGGTCTGGGGCCGCCCCTGGAACGCCGTCTCGGCCGGACCGAATCGAGACATACTCGGCGACCTGACCGGCGCCGTCCGGCAACGCGGCCTGAAAATGGGTTACTACTATTCCCTCTACGAATGGTACAACCCCGTGTGGCTCTCCGACCGCAAGCGCTACGTCGAAGAGCACATGCACCCGCAATTCAAGGACCTGGTGACTCGCTACAAACCGTCGCTCATCTTCTCCGACGGCGAATGGGACATGCCGGGCGAGGACTGGAGGTCGCCCGAACTGCTCGCCTGGCTGTTCAAAGAATCGCCATCGGCGGCGGATGTTGTCGTCAACGACCGCTGGGGGAAGGGCGCGCGCCACAAACACGGCGGTTACTACACCACCGAGTACACAGCCGGGCTCGACTCCGGCAGCCACCCTTGGGAAGAAAGCCGCGGCATGGGCTTCTCGTACGGCTACAACCGGGCGGAGTCGATCGCCGATTACCGGCCGGACCGGGAGATGATTCTGATGCTCGCCGATTTGGCCAGTCGCGGCGGGAATCTACTGCTCGACATCGGACCCACCGGCGACGGCCGCATCCCGGTGATCATGCAGGAGCGGCTGCTCCAAATCGGGCGGTGGCTGGGAACCAACGGCGAGGCGATTTATGGGACGCGCCCCGCGGCGAGGTCCAGGCAGTGGAGCGAAGGAGCCCAACCGAAGCTCGAAACGGGCGAGTACATGACGCGCTACGAGATCATGGATTTCGTCGAGCCGAAAAAGCCGGGTCAAGCGATCATCGAGACCTTTTTCACCGCGAAGGGCGGCGACATCTACGCGATCGTGCCGCGATGGCCCGGCGCGGCGCTGACGATTCGGGGCGCGTCGGCGCCATCGTCGATGCGGCCCGTTCTGCTCGGACGCGAGGGTGCGTTGAAGTGGATGGCCAAGGGCGGCGACGTGGTGGTCGCGATGCCGGAGGCTCCGGGCGATTCCACCCGCGCCAGCCACGCCTACACCATCAAGCTTCCCGGCCTCTCCCTGAAGTGACCTAATCCACCACGCCGTTCCCGCCGATTGTCCTTGTGCGGCGATCGGCCGCTACAAATCTCGGAGGAACACTTCTCGATGGTCAAACTTTCACTCATCGCACTCGGGCTCGCCGGTCTGCTATCGGCCGACGAACCCGCCACCGGCCTTTGGCGCAACACCGACGGCGACAAGGCGACGATCGTCAAGACTTCGGTGGAGGGCGGCAAGTTGACCGCGACCATCGTCAAGGTCCTACGCGGCGGCGTGGAGGACAAGGCCGCCAAGTGCGACAAGTGCCAGGGCGCGGAAGCCGGAAAGTCGATGGCCGGGCTAGAGATCATCCGCGACCTCACCAAGCAGGGCGCGAAGTGGGACGGCGGCACGATCCTCGATCCGGATACCGGCAAGACCTACAAGTGCCGCGTCGAACCTCAGGATGGCGGCAAGAAACTGGCCGTGCGGGGATCGGTGGCGTTCCTCAGCAAAACGCAGACCTGGGTCCGCGAGAACTAGCGGCTAGTCGCCGGCGGCCGGCTGGGGCGCGGCGCCTCGACGGCGGGTCAGCAGCAGTCCCAGATCGTCGAATAGCGAATACGCCACCGGCGTCACCACCAAAGTCAGCAGCAGCGACAGACTCTGTCCGCCGATCACGATGATCGCGATGGAGCGGCGCTCCTCCGCGCCCGGACCGGCGCCGAGCGCCAGCGGCATCATCCCGGCCACCAGCGTCAGCGTCGTCATGAGGATGGGACGCAGACGGTCGCGGTTGGCCTGCATGATCGCCGCCAGCCGCTCCATGCCCTCGCGGCGCAGGTTGTTGGTGTGGTCCACCTGCAGGATCGAGTTCTTCTTCACCACGCCGAACAGCACCAGGATTCCCAAGGCCGAATACAGGTTCAGCGTGTCGTTGAAGAACCACAGCGACAGGAATCCGAACGGCACCGACAGCGGCAGGCTCAGCAGGATCGTCACCGGGTGGATCAAGCTCTCGAATTGAGACGCCAGGATCATATACATGAACACCACCGAAAGCACGAAGGCGAGCAGGAATTCGACCATCGTGCGGTTGAACTCGCGGCCACGTCCGACCAAGCCCGTCGTGTAGCTGACGGGCAAGTTCAGCTTCGCGGCGTGCTTGAACATCTCGTCCAGGCGGTCGGCGAGCGCGAACCCCGGCGCGACATTGGCGCGAATCGCCACCACGCGCTGCCGGTCGAGCGCCTCGATCCGGTAGGCGCTCATTCCCTCGTCCAGCCGCACGACATTGTCCAGCCGCACCATTCCCGGCTTGGACGAGGGCACGTATAACTGCGACACCGTGCGAGCCGAGTCGCGGTCGGCGCTGGATAGCCGCACTTCGACATCGTAGTCGTCCGCCGCCTTGCTATCGCGGAAGCGGGACACTTCGTCGTCCCCGCCCACCATGATCCGCAGCGAACCGGCGATGTCGGCCGCGTCCACGCCGAGGTCGGCCGCGCGGTCCCGGTCGATAGTGGCGCGCAGTTCCGGCTTGGTCAGCCGCAGCGTCGTATCGACGTCCACGATCCCGGGCGTCTCGATCGCCATCAGCCGCAACTTCTCGCTGTAGTTCATCAGCGCCTCGAGTTCCGGTCCGCGAATCACGAAATCGATGTCGACCGGCGCCGAGCCCTGGTTGAGCACCTGCACGTTGCCGACGCGCGCCCGCAGATCCCGGTACACCTTCATGCGCGCACGCACCGCCTGCATCACGTCGCGCTGCGAGTAAAGCCCCTGGAACGCCTCGCGCGGCTTACCCTGGAGGGTCTTCTCCACCAGCCTGGTCAGCGAGAACACGCGCTCCTCGATCGGCTGAATCCTCACGAATTGGCGCGACGAGTTCACCTGCTGCAGGTAACCGGTGCCCACCACCGACAGCACATGCTCGATCCCCGGTAAGTCCGCCAGTTCCTCGGTGGCCCGGTCGAGCACGGTCTCCATCGACGCCAGACTCATCCCCTCGGGTCCGAGGATCGACATTTCGAACTCGCTCTCGTCGACATTGGTCGGCAGGTACTCCTGCTTCACCATTCGATAGAGCGGGACCGTCGACGCCATTACCGCCACCGCGAACACCGCCACCGCGAACCGGTGGTGCATCGCCCACCAGAGTATCCTCGAGTAACCTCGGTCGATCCAGCCGTAAAAGCCCGCCCGCGAATCGTGTCCGCCCAGATCCTCGCGCCGGATCAAGCGGGCGCTCATCATCGGCGTCAAGCTGAAGCTGACCACCAGCGAAACCAGAATCGCCACCGAAGCCGTGAATCCGAACGAATAGAGGAACCGCCCGGACACGCTCGACATGAAGGACACCGGCAGGAACACCACCACCAGCGAAAGCGTGGTCGCCATCACCGCCAAGCCGATGTCGCGCGTCGCGAGGATGGCCGCCTGCGCGGGAGGCAAACCCTTCTCCTCGATGAACCGGAAGATGTTCTCGAGAACCACGATCGCGTCGTCGATCACCACTCCGACCATGAGCACCAGCGCCAGCATCGTGATGTTGTTCAGCGTGAAGTGCAACGCCCGCATCGCGCCGAACGTCGCGATGATCGAGGCTGGAATCGCCACCGACGCGATCAGCGTCGCCCGCCAGTTCCGCATGAACAGGAGCACTACCGCCGACGCGAGCACCGATCCGAGGATCAGGTGCAACTGCACTTCGTGGAACGCGGCTTCGATGTAGCGCGACTGATCCTGGACCACGTCGAGTTTCACGCCAGGCTGCATCAGCGTACGGACGCGTTCGAGCTTGGCCTTCACGTTCCCGATCACCTCGATCGTGTTCGCGCCGGACTGCCTGCGAACCTCGAGCGCCACGCACGGCGATCCGTCGTAGCGGCAGGTGCTGCGTTGTTCCTTGTGTCCGTCCTCGGCGTGGCCGATATCGCGGATTCGCACCGGCGTGTTCCCGATGGTCGAGACCACCAGATCGTTGAACAGGCGTGGATCGGGAATGCGCCCCAGGGTACGCAGCACCAGTTCGCGGGCGCCTTCGTCGACGCGGCCGCCGGGGATGTCTGAGTTCTGCCGCGCCACGGCGTCTCGCACGCGCAGGATCGGAATGCGGTAGGCGGCCAGACGCTGTCCATCGATCCACACGTTGATCGCGCGCTTCTGTCCGCCGACGATCGTCACCTGTCCGACGCCGCTGACCGATTCGATGGCGTCCTGCACGTCGCGGTCGGCGATCTCGTACAGTTCGCGCGGCGCTCTTTGCCCGGAAAGCACGATCGTCATGACCGGCGACGAGTCGGCGTCCAGCTTGCGAATCAGCGACGGCTTGGCGTCGCGGGGCAGCAGGCTGAGGACCGTGGCGATCGCGTCGCGAACGTCTTGCGCGGCGACATCGATGTTGCGATCCAGGTTGAAGGTGATCGTCTGGATGGAGACGCTTTCGGTCGATGTCGAACGAATGCTGTCGATGCCTTCCACCGTCGCCACGGCATCTTCGATGCGCCGGGTGATGGTGCTCTCGATCTCTTCGGGCGACGCGCCGGGCAGCATGGTGCGCACCGAGACGATCGGTAGATCGACGTCGGGAAAGCGGTCGATGCCGAGCTTGCCATAGGACACGCCGCCCACCACCACCATCGCCATGATCAGCATCACGGCGAACACCGGCCGCTGGACGCAGACCTCGGCGAGCTTCTGCATCTATCGAACCGCCGCCTTCTGCCCCTTCACCATCCGGTCGGTGGCGTCGACCACCAGTTGCTCGCCGGGTTTCAAGCCCGATACGACTTCGACGCGGCCCCCGAGCTTACGGCCGGTGCGCACCAGCCTCTCGTCGAGCGAACCGCGGGTCACGACGAACATGCGGTCGACCCCGGCGAAGCTCACCAACGACGACGCGGGAGCGGAGATGCCGCGCGCCGCGGCGTCCACCGTGATGACGCCCTCCACGAACGAACCGGGCCGCAGCACACCGCCAGGATTCGGAATCTCGCCTTCGACGACCAGCGACCGGTTCTGCGCCTCGATCGACGGGCTCAGCCGCATGACCCGCCCCGCGGGATGGCCCGCCCCGGCTTCGAGCGTCAGTTCGATCCGCTGGCCGGCTCGCACTTTCCCGGCGAGCCGCTCGGGCACGTTCAAGCGGACTCGGAGCGGATGCTGCCGCACCAGTTGCACCAACGGCGAGTTCACCGCCAGATACTCGCCGATCGACGCCACGCGGCGCGTGATCGCGCCCGCGAACGGCGCCTTGATGACGCAGTCGCTCAACTGCTGCCGCGCCAGCGACAGTTGCGCGCGGCGTTCGGTAAGTTGCGCGCGCAACTGCATCACTTCCTCGAGCGCTCCCTGATAACGGGCCTCGGCCGCTTGCGCGTTCACCTGCGCCTTTTCGAAATCGACCTTCGACAGCACGCCCTGCTGCGACAGCCGGGTGGTGTTGCCGAAGATGAACCGCGCCTCTTTCAGGCTCGCCGCGGCCTGCCGCACCATCGCGGTGTCCTCGGGAACCACATCGTCGTTCGGCTTGCCGGAGATCCCCAGGCGAGCGCGCGACTGTTCGACGAGCGCCTCCGACTGGCGTACGCGGAATTCGTAATCGTCCTTCTCGAGCTCGGCGAGAGTCTCACCGGCCCGGACGACGCTGCCCAGATCGACTGTGAGCTTGACGACACGCCCGGGAACCTTGGCGCTCACCGTCGCCTGCTCTTCCGCGACCAGTTCTCCATTCGCCGGAATGATCTCCGGGATCGGCACGTACTCCACCGTCTCTACCTGAACGGAGACCGCCGTAGTCTCCTTGGCCGCGACCTTACCGGCGGAATACGGACCGGAGCATCCGGAGAAGAGGAGCAGAGCGGCTCCGATGGCCAACGCGACGCGCATAGGGGTGGGTCGGCGACCATTTTCTCATAGAGGCGGACCTCTGGAACCGGTAGAGAGCTATCGAGAGATACGGATGCGGACGGGCAAGGAGCAGAAGCGGCCGAGAGGGTCGTTCAAGGGAATCCCGCAGACCCATAGATCGGTGTCCATGGGACGCAGATCGTCGGGGATGCGCACGTTCACTTGCTGCAGCCCGGGAAAGCCGGGCGCCTCGCCCGCGTAGACCGGAAGCCGGATCTCGCGGTCGTGAACCTTGGCGGTGATGACGCCGTCCATCGGCAGCGGAAGGCCGGTCGCGAAGATCTGCAGGACGCGCCCCGCCTGCTCGGCCGCGTTCTCGCCGTGCTCGCCCCAGTCCTGGTTGAACACGCCGCGTGGGAAGATGGCCGGCGCCATCTTTGCGATGTTGACCACGCGCGAGTCGGCCGAATAGCCGTTCACCGTCGTCCTCATCTGCGCGGTCTGCTTGCCGAGCAGCGCCTCGGGCACGACGAAATCGACGCGGCCCGCGTCGCCGCCCGCGATTTGCGCCGGAATGCCATCGAACGACACTGCGATCTCTCCTTTCAGATTCGAGCCCGTGGCGCACCCGAGCGACCCGGGAACCAGTTGCCGAACGCCGGGGTCCGCAGTATTTCCGACCGACGACAGCCGCGGCTGCGCCGACGCGGGCGGAGGAGGTCCGGCGGGCGCGGCGCCGTCGACGCGCAACTCGAATTCGATGGTCCGCGAGAAGTTCCCCGCCGCGCCAGCGTCGATGTTCAAGACGGCTTCGTACTTACCCGGTTCCAGACCTTCGAGGTTGACGATTAGCTTGACCGTTCCGGCGCCGGTTCCCGATGCGGGAGTGACCGTCAGCCAGTTCTTCGCCTTAGCATCCTCGGCGTAGGTGACCTTCGCGGTCCAGGCGAGAGTTCCCTGCCCCGCGTTGCGAATGCGGAGTTCGGTTTCCGGCCCGGCCGTCGCGCCCACCAACGCCACCATCGGAGTGGATGACGCGGTCACGTCCAACCGGGGCGCGTAGATCAGATCGCAATCGCCGAGGATCGCGCAATCGCGCGGCGGCTCGAGCGCCATGTAGCGTGGAATGGGCGCGTCGGCCGACGCCGAGTTCTGCGTCGAGACCGGACCGAGCGACAGCGTCGCCGAGGCGATGGCGCCGCTCCTCGACCCTTCCGGAATACAGACGAAGGTGGGGATCTGCGCGCATTCCAGCAGGTTGGGATCGGCGTTGACCACCTCGTAGGTCACCGTCACCGCTCCGTTGGAGAGCTTCAGTTCGGTCACCTCGTCCAGCGTGATCGACGTCCCGTAGATCGTGCCGGGCGCCACCAGCGGCATCCCTCCCGCGCCGTTGTGGTCGGCCATCGGAACGCGCGCCAGCAGGAGCCCGGTGGACAATTCGCCCACAGCCCCACCCGAGGAAGTCCATCCGAAATCGCCCGCCGAGGTCGGCGACATCTGCGACGATCCGGCCACCAGATTCGGCACGAACACATGCGCGCCGGCCGGAAAGCCACTGTAGCGAACGACGATCCGAGTTCCGTTGGATGCGCCGATTTTCTGGGACTCGAACGACGCGATCTGCGTTTCGGTGACGCGCATGGTGGTGGCCTTGACGCCGGCGCCCAGGAGTCCGCTGAAGGTAGGATTCTGAACCGCGGGCGCGGTCTGGCATTCGATACGCGCCGGTACCCCGGCCGCCGCGAGCGATCTCCGTGCGATCGCCAGGCGCACGGGGTTGTTCACGATCGCCATGCTCGATCCGCCCGTCACCGAAAGAAACGCGAGCACCTGGCTTTCGGAGACGCCGCCGCCGGCGCGAATGTTGGAGATCCGGAATGCTACCTGGCGCGAAGCCGGAAGCGGGAAGTCGATGCTTTCGAAGATGACGCCGTTATTACCCGCCGGCCGCCCACGCAGTCCGGTGGGCTCTGGCCCGAATCCCTTGTCCACCTCGAGCACCGTGTCCACGGTGCCGTCCCCGGACAGCCGGTTGGTCATCGGTGTCGACAGATTGACCGACAGCGCCGCCTGCACTCGGCCCGTATTGGCGGTGAGCGACTGGCACGAAAGCACGATGACGCCGGCCGATTCGCTCATCCCCTCCGATCGAACCAGCGCGGGCTCGGCGGTGGCAAAGCATTGTAGCGCCACCGTCTGGCTCCACAACGGCGCGCATAGGGAAAACAACAGGGCGGCCGGCTTCAGCTTTTTCATCTATGCCCTATATATCGGGCGCGCCCGCTTGCGTCCATAGACCGTGTGTCCTCGGGAACCCGAGCGGTTGCTCGAGGGAATCGCCGTAGAGCCGGCGGCTCTGATAGGATCGCTATCCATGAGCGATCTGACTCGCAAGCAGTTCCTGGCCACCGGCGCCGCTCCCGCTTTGCCGGCCGCCCAGACCACCGGCCGCCGGCCGAAGAACGTCCTGTTCCTGCTGTCGGACCAGCACCGGCCGTCCTCCTGCGGCTACATGGGCGACCCATACGCCAAAACACCGCACATCGATTCGCTCGCCCGCACCGGCGTCCGCTTCGACGCCGCCTACTGCACCAACCCGGTCTGCACGCCGTCGCGCGCGTCCATCCTCACCGGTCTCTACACCCACAACCATCGCACCTGGAGCAACCGGACTCCCTGGCCGTTCGAGATCAAGACCGCCGCGCACCACTTCTCGCGAGCCGGCTACGCAACGGGGCTGATCGGCAAGATGCACTTCGTCGACGCGCAGACGCACGGCTTCGACTACCGCCTCGACTTCAACGACTGGTATCAGTATCTCGGACCCAAGACCAAACTCTACGCGGACGAGCTCGGACGCCCGAACTCCGGATCGGGCCTGCCGCAGATCGACGATCTGTGGGACGGCGGCGATCCGTGGGACGGCGCCCGGACGCTCGACGGCCGCAAGGGGCTGGTGCACGTCGGCCGCCCCTCGCTGATCGACGAGCGCGACCACTTCGAAAGCTTCGTCTCACGCGAAAGCTCGCGGTTCCTGAAGAAGTTCTCGCGGGACCACCCGTTCTTCCTGGTGGCCTCCTACCTCAAGCCGCACGATCCCTTCATGCCGCCCAAACGCCACGCGGCGATGTTCTCCGCCGCGGAGATGAAGCTGCCCGATACGTGGGGCAAGGCCGACGTGAAGCGCCTGCCGCGCGAGATCCGCGACCGCATCGACAAGCACGGTCCGAGCGAGGAACTGGCCGGCCCGGACGTGGCGAAACAGCGCATCGCCATGTACTACGGCAACATCGCTCACCTGGACGAGTGCATCGGGCGCGTGCTCGGCACGTTGCGGGAACTGAATCTCGAGAAGGACACCGTGGTGTTATACAGTTCCGATCATGGCGAGATGCTCGGTGAACACGGGTTGTGGCAAAAGTTCGTGTTCTTCGATCCCTCGGCGGGGGTTCCGCTGATCTTCCGCGTCCCGGGGATGACGCGCGAGGGAGCGGTGTGCCGCGCCCCGGTAAGCCAGACATCGATCGTGGCGACGCTGCTCGATCTGTGCGGGATCGCCGTGCCGGGCGGGCTGGACGGAGAGCCGCTCGGGCCGATGCTGCGCGAACCGGAGCGCGCCGGGAGCGGCCCCGTGTATTCGGAGTTCGCGCTGCAAACCAAGCAGGCGAAGTATATGATCCGCGAGGGTTCGTGGAAGTACAACTTCTATGTGAACGACATGCCGGAGTTATACGATCTGGCGGGCGATCCCAAGGAGTCGCGCAATCTGGCGCTGGAAAGCGGGCATCGCGGGCGGGTTGACGAGATGAAGGCGAAGCTGTTCGCCTGGCATCGACCGGCGGAGCTGCAATAGGTCAAACCTGCTGGGTGGCCGCGCGCGCCCGGCGCTCGCCTTCCCTCTTCAGCGGACCCAACATCGACATGCGGATCAGAACGATACCGGGCGAGAGCCACGCCCAGTATCTTCTGAACTTCGACCGCGCCTCCGCTCCGCCAGCCAATACGCGCGTTTCCGTTCGAAAGATCGAGCAGCCGCCGGGAGCCGGATCGGCGCGGAGCGTCCACGCGATCTTCACGTAGTCCGGATCCTGAAACCCCCGGAACTCCTCCGGCGGCAGCGGACGAAACACCACGTCCGCAAGCCACGGCTGAGTCACCGCGCCCATGACGATCTCGCGGCCCGGGATTTCCGCAAGGACGCCCCATCCCAGCGCCTTCGTCTTGGCCAGGATGCCGGAGGGCAGCGGAGCGCCATCGGGCCGCGCGCCGAGCAGAGTCTCGCGCGCGCGAAAAATCGTCCGGGAGACCGGCGAGTCCTCGAGGCCCGTCTCGCAGGCCGCCGCGAACGTGACCGCCGCCGGAGCGGAAACGGAAGTGCAGTGCCGCTCCACCACGTCGTACTCCGGCATGAACCGGTCCAGCAACTCGTCTTCCTCGCCGGCGGCGGGCGGCCCGTGCCGACCGTACCGCAACCACGCGGACGCCGCCCAAGCGGCATAGAGGACTGCTCCCCCGATCAAGGGCGTCAACAGCCAGACAGTCATAACGGCCCTCCTGGGAGAGTCCGTGGACTCTCTTTCAGGATATCGAACGCGGGAAGCAAAAGTCAGCGCAAGGCCGCTTCCAACGCGTCGTCGCGCTCGGCGAAGTAAGCCTCGGCGGTAACCGGAACCGGAATATCCGGCATCACCGACGGCTCATCCGGTCCCAACCGGACCATAAGGGTCGAGTAGCCCACCGTCAATCCCGAGTTCGGCAGGCGGAACGAGAGCACTTCGCCGAACGAAACCGGCTTGCCGCCCGTCGGTTCGCCCACGAGCAGGGTTCCCTGGGAGCGCAGATTCAGCGCGTTCAGCATACCGGACGAAAACGTCTGGCGTCCGACAATGCAGACCGGCTGGCGCGCGGGACGGATCGCGCCGCGCTCAACCGACGCTCGCAACGCGGCCTCCAGCGGACGGATCACCTCCGAATTGCCCCCACTGTTGTTGCGGAGATCGAAGACGAGATGCTCCACCGGATTGGACTCGGCGAATGCCACCACCTGACGCGCGAACTCCGTCATCGGGAGCACGGGCGAGTCCACGCAGTTGTTGTACTTGATGTAGAGGGTCTTCGCCTCCGGGCACTGCTGTCCAAAATAGGCCGAATGGCCGTTGGCGACGTTGAAGGCATTGGGATTGTGGTGCGGAATGTGGCGGTAGCGGGTTGAGGTCTGCTGACGGCTCCTGTCCAAGTCAGCGGAGTTGGAGGGCGAGTTGCTGTT
>SYLY01000058.1 GCA_005808475.1 Acidobacteriota bacterium | reverse complement strand
GACGATGGCGTCGCTGCTCGGCGCGGTTCCGATGGCCGTGGGATACAGCGCCGGCGGCGACGCCGGGCAGTCGCTCGGATTGGTCGTGGTGAAGCAGCCCGAGCCGGTCCGCGCGTAAGGGGCGACGCGCCGGGACGGTGCGGCTTTGCCTGCCGCTTCCTCGCGGCGGGAGTGGGTACGGCGTCGGGAGACGGGCGAGAGCGGCGGCTTCATTTCCCGGGCCGTGCAAGACCAACTCGGCCTCCGGCTCAGCGTCCCAGCGAGAACAAGTAACAAGATATCCCGCCGGAGTTCCTAACGAGCCCCCAGCGACTCCAGCGCCCGCAAGATCACCGGATCCCGCCGGGCCTCCACCTCGTCTCCCTTCTCCACGCCTAACGCCTGGTTGAAGATCTCCTGGTGCAGCCGGTTGCGGATCCACTCCCGGTCCGCCGACCACTCGCCCACCCCGGGCCGGATGTTCCGCTCCGACAGATAATTCTGCAGATCGTCCAACAGCCCGTTCGACACCGTGAACGAAGGCTCGATCTTCCCCGCCTTTCCGATCGCGACGGTCGCGTACTGCGTCAGTACGCCGCTCGCGTCCAGCACCTCCCGCAGCCGCGTCGCTCGCTCGGGATACACCAGCACGTCCGGCTCGATCCCGCCGCCACCGCGCACCTTGCGGCCTTTCTCGGTCAGGAACTCGGTCTGCTCCTCGAGCGACGCCCAGCGCGGGGTCTGGCCCTCGAGCAGCCCCTCCTTCAGCGGACGCTGGATCGACCGGCCGCTCGGCGTGAAGTAGAACGCAGTCGTCAGAGCCATCCCCGTCCCCTGCGACAGAGGGAACACGCTCTGCACCAGGCCCTTCCCGTACGTCGCCGATCCGATCACCGTCGCCCGGTCGTAGTCCTGCATCGCGCCGGCCACGATCTCCGATGCGCTGGCGCTCTTTTCGTTCACCAGGATCGCCAGCGGAAAGTCGAAGCGGGGCCAGTCCTTGGGAACGGCGGTTTCCTCGGCCTCCCGCGCCCGCCCGCGAATCGCCATCAGCCGCTTTCCCGCCGGCAGGAACAGCGCGCTCATCTCGAGGGCGGAGGTCAACACGCCGCCGGGGTTGCCCCGCAGGTCGAGCACCAGGCCCTTCAGATTCGCTCCGCCCAGCTTCTCGATCGACTCCTTCGCCAGCTTCCCTGTCGGCACTTCGAAACTGGTCGCGCGGAGATAACCGATGCCCGGCGCGATCTCATAGGCGCGATCCACCGACGGCGACGCCAGTTCCTCCGGGATCATCGTGAACTGCATCATCCGGTTGTTGCCCTGGCGGCGGACATCCAGCTTGGCCTCCCGCCGCCGCGATTCGCCCAGCAGCCCGATCAGTTGGTCCATCGACAGCCAGTCCAGCCGCACGCCGTTCACCGCCAGAATCTCGTCCCCAGGCTGAATTCCCGCGCGCGCCGACGGCGTCCCGGCCACCGTCTGCAGCACCAGCACCCGGCCGGGCAGCACCGACACCACCGTGCCGAAGCCCTTCGCGGTGGACTTCTCCATCTCCTTCAACTGGTCGAACTGGCCGGGCGTGAAGAAGACCGTGTGCGGATCCAGCTTGCGAAGCATCCCCGGAATGGCGCCTTCGTAGATCGCCGGATTCGGGTCGATAGGCGAGGCCGCCTGTTCCTCCACCAGCCCGTAAACCTGCGCGAACTTGCGGATCGCGAGTTCCAGTTCATTGGGCTCGGCGGCGAGGAGCAGAAGGGCCAACAGCATTTACAAGATCCGCTTGCCCAATCCCGACGCGATCAACTGCACGGCGAGTTCGGCGGTCCGGTTCGAGATGTCGAGCACCGGATTCACCTCCACCACTTCCATCGACGCCAAGGCGCCGGTGTCGCCGGCCATCTCCATCGCCAGATGCGCCTCGCGCAAGGTGAGACCGCCGGGAACGGGCGTACCGACGCCGGGCGCCTCGCGCGGATCCACCGCGTCCATGTCGAGCGACACGTGGAACCCCGCCGTCCCCTCCATCGCAAATCGAATCGCGTCCGACATCACCGCCTTCATTCCGCGTTCGTCAATGTCGCGCATGGTGAACACGTGGATGCCGGATTCCCGCACCTGCTGCCGCTCGAGCTGATCCACGTCGCGCACCCCGACCAGCACTGCGTTGCGCGGACTCACCTTGGGCGAGAAGTTGAAAATGTGCGTCAGTTCGCGCGGACCGCGGCCCATCACGCACGCGAACGGCATGCCGTGGACATTGCCGGTCATGCTCGATTCGGGCGTATTCATGTCGGCATGGGCGTCGATCCAGATCATTCCGAGCGATTGCTTCTTCCTCCGGAAGTGACGCGCGATACCGGAAACCGTACCGGCCGCCGCCGAATGATCGCCTCCGAGCACTAGCGGGAACTTGCCCGCGTTCGCCGCCTTTTCCACCGCCGCGGCGATGCGGCGGCAGCTCTCGGCGATCTCCGGCAGGTAGCGTGCGTGGGGATTGCCGGAGTCGCGGCTCTCGGCCTGCTCCACGGCCACGTTCCCGTGATCCTCCACGATATAGCTGAGCCGGCCCAGGCGCTGCTGCAGATCGGCGACGCGGATGGCGGACGGGCCCATGTCCACGCCCCGGCGGCCCGCGCCCAGGTCGAGCGGGGCTCCGATGACGGCGATTCGGGTGGGTCTCATTGGATGCTCCTCAAGGACGCGTGCGATACAACATGCGGGGGAACGCGATGGTCTCCCGCAGATGGTCGATTCCGGTGATCCAGGTGACGCACCGTTCGATGCCCATCCCGAAGCCGGCGTGTGGAACGCTGCCGAACCGCCGCAGGTCCAGATACCATTCGAACGCCTCGCGCGGCAGCTTGTGCTCCTCGATCCGCTTCAGCAGCAGATCGAAATCGCTCACGCGCTGGCCGCCTCCCACGATCTCGCCGTAGCCTTCCGGCGCGATCACGTCGCAGCCGAGCGCCACTTCGGGGCGGTTCGGATCGGTCTCGAAATAGAAGGCCTTGATGGCGGTGGGGAACCGGTCCACCAGCAGCGGACGGTCGTAGTCTTCGCTGAGCAGCGTCTCGTCCGTGCCCCCGAAATCGCCGCCCCACTCGATGTTGCTGCCCTTGCGCTTCAACACCTCCACCGCTTCGTCGTAGCAGATCCGGGGGAACGGCGCTTTCACCGCCTCGAGCTTGGCCACGTCGCGCTCGAGCACCGCGAGTTCGGCGCGCTTGTTCTCGAGCACGCGCCCCACCACGAAGCAGATCATCTCCTCGGCGACGCGCTTCACGTCCTCGAGCGTGGCGAACGCCATCTCGGGCTCCACCATCCAGAACTCGGTGAGATGGCGCCGCGTCTTCGATTTCTCCGCGCGGAACGTCGGGCCGAACGTGTAGACCTTGCCGAACGCGGCCGCCGTCGCTTCATTGTAGAGTTGGCCCGACTGCGTCAGATAGACCTTCTCGTCCTCGAAGTAGTCGACCTCGAACAGCGTCGTGGTGCCCTCGCACGCGGCCGGCGTGAAGATGGGCGTGTCGACCAGAGTGAAGCCGTTCTGGTCGAAGTAGTCGCGAACGGCCTTGATCACCTCGTGCCGGATTCGCAGGATGGCGTGCTGGCGGCGGCTGCGGATCCACAAGTGCCGGTGATCCAGCAGGAAGTCGGGACCGTGCTCCTTCAGGCTGATCGGATACGGCGTGTCCTCGGAGACGCGCTGGACGATCTCGGCGCCCTCCACATCCATCTCGAAACCGCCGGGTGCGCGGCTTTCGGCGCGGATCTTGCCTCGCACCAGCAGCGACGACTCCTGGGTCAGCTTCTTCAACGAGTCGAACACCGCTTCCGGCAACTGGCTCTTCACGGCCACGCACTGCATGATGCCGGACCCGTCGCGGATCTGCGGAAAACAGATCTTGCCGCTGGAACGGAGATTGTAGAGCCAGCCGGCGATCTCGATGGGTTCGCCGAGATGCGCGGCGGCTTGCGATACGGTGATTCGCTTCATGGGTTAGCGCTCGTTTTCCTCGTAGGGACGTTCTTCTTCCAGGCGGTCCAGCACGCGGCGCACCGCGTCGAGCGGATCGGGGATGTCCGCCGCTTCGCGCAACTCGAGCAGCAGCGGGTACTGCTTCTCGCGGCTTCGCAACAGCTTCATCGTCTTGCGCCAGTCGACGGTCCCGCCCTCGGCGAGGTAGGGGAACAAGTGGATGTCGTTCTCGCCGTCGTTATCGTGCACGTGCGTCGACCGGATCCGCTCGCCCATCGCGTCGAAAGCCGCTTCCACGCCTTCCATGATGTGGGCGTGGCCGGTGTCGAAACAGAAGCCGTTGCGCAGGTGCGTTTCTTCGACGAACCGCACCAGACGCTCGCCGGAAGAGAGTTCGTTGGGGATGTTCTCGAGCAGGATCTCCACGCCCCGGTCGCGCGCGAAGACATTCAGTTCCTCGAGCACGCGGAACGCGGCGTCGTACTTGCGCTCGTCGAACGGATCGCGGCCCACGCCGATGTGCTGAATCGCGAAGCGGAACGGGATGCTCTCGGCCATCTCGAGGGCGCGCTTCAACTCGTCGACCGAGGTCCGGCGGCGCACGCGGTCCACCTCGGCGATGTTGATCGCGGCGGACGCGCCCGAGCGTCCCCACTCTTCGTCGGAGAACATCGGCAGGTGCAACGAGTGCGGCTTCAGCGTATGATCGCGGAACCAACTGGCGATCTCTTCCACCTGCCGCGGGTTGCGATAGTCCAGGCTTTGGCGGGCGCAGAACAACTCCACCAGTTCCAGCCCCGTGTCCTGGACCTTTTGCAGCCACGACACGGTCAGCCGGTGATTGACGATCAGATGGGACGATATGCCGTGAATCAACGTATCTACCATTCTACGGTGTGATACTGGCAGTACATGCCGGATTTCGTCCATGCCTCGCGCGAAGGCTCCATTGCGATCGTAACGATCGATCACCCGCCGGTGAACGCCATCAACCCGCTCGTCGCCCGCCAGATCCAGGCGCGGGTGGCGGAAGCGATGGCCGATCCAGGCGTTGCGGCCGTCGTGCTGACCGGCGCGGGACGCAATTTCATCGCCGGCTACGACATCAAGGAGTTCGTCCGCATTACGTCGGGAGCCGCGGACGCGGACGTGGATCTGGGCGGCATTCTGGACCGGCTGGAGATGTCGCCCAAGCCACTGGTGGCGGCGATTCGCGGCGCCGCGCTCGGCGGTGGATTGGAAACGGCGCTCGCCTGCCACTATCGCGTCGCCGCCCCGGACGCGCAACTGGGCCAGCCCGAGGTGAAGCTCGGGCTGATTCCCGGCGCCGGCGGACCGCAGCGGTTGCCGCGGCTGGTGGGATCGCAGTTAGCGGCGAAAATGTGCGCGAACGGAGACTCCATCACCGGCGCCGCGGCGAAGGAGCTCGGCCTCGTCGACGAAGTGGCGGACGATCCTCTGGCGGCGGCGATCGCGTTGGCCGGGCGTGCCTCCGGACCCCGCCGCGTGCGCGACATGTGTCTGGAGCCCGGTGCATTCGCCGCTCCGGCGCTGCCCGAAAAGGTGCTCGAACGAATGGCCGCGCGGCACGCCATCGCGGCCGTGGAGTGCGCGCATCGCCTGACGTTCGAAGCGGGTCTGGCGGAGGAAGCCCGGCTGTTCCGCGAATGCCTGTACTCGGACGAATCGAAGGCGCTCATCCACGTGTTCCTCGGCGAACGGGAAGTGGCGAAGGTTCCGGGGATTCCTGCCGTCCCCGCGCCCGCGGTGAAACTGGCGGCGATCGTGGGCGGCGGCACGATGGGCGTGGGCATCGCCATGACGTACGCCAACGCCGGCATCGGCGTGCTGCTGAAGGAGACGACGGGCGAAGCGCTGGACCGCGCCATGGCGGCGATTCGCGGCAACTACGACGCCAGCGCCGCGAAGGGCCGCATCTCGAAGGAAGAAGCCGGCCGGCGCATCGCCCGCATCCAGCCAGTGCTCGACTACGAGCGATTCGCCGAAGCGGGCATCGTTGTCGAGGCCGTCTTCGAAGACATGGACCTGAAGCGCGCCGTGCTCGCCGAAATCGACGCGGCGGCCGCGCCGGACGCGATCCTCGCCACCAACACCTCGTCGCTCGACATCGACCGCATCGCCTCCGCCGTGCGCCGTCCGGAGCGCGTCGTGGGCCATCACTTCTTCAGCCCCGCGCACGTGATGCGGCTGCTCGAAATCGTGCGCGGCAAGGAGACGGCCCCCGAAGTCATCGGCGCGTCGCTGGCGCTGGCGAGGAAGCTCGGCAAGGTGGGCGTCGTGGTGGGCAATTGCAAAGGCTTCGTGGGCAATCGGATGTTCCACTGCTACCGTCGCGAAGCGCAGTTCCTGGTGGAGGAGGGAGCCGGCATCCAGGATGTCGACGCCGCGCTGACCGAATTCGGCATGGCGATGGGACCGCTTTCGGTGGGAGACCTGGCGGGGCTCGACATTGGATGGCGCATCCGGCAACAACACCGGCATCTCGAGAAGCCGGGCGTTCGAAAGCCGCTGATGGAGGATCGCCTCTGCGAAATGGGCCGCTTCGGACAGAAGACCGGGGCGGGCTGGTATCTCTACGACGCCACCCGCAAGCGCACCTCCGATCCCCAGGTGGAGGTGCTCGCCGCCGAAGTGGCCGCGGCCGCCGGCATCGAACGGCGTCAAATCTCGCGAGACGAGATCAGGGACCGCTGTCTGCTCGCGCTCATCAACGAGGGCTGCCGTATCCTGGAGGAAGGAATCGCGGCCAGACCCGTGGATATCGACATCATCTACGTCACCGGCTACGGATTTCCCGCCTGGCGCGGCGGTCCGATGAAGTACGCGGAGCTTTCAGGCTGGCGCCGCGCGTACGACCGTGTACGCGAATTCGAGAGCCGGCACGGCGAGCTTTGGACACCGGCCGCGCGGCTGCTAGAGTTGGCGGGCGCTTGATCCACACTTCCCGGGAACTGCTGGAATTCGGCGCGGTGAAGGCGCTGCTGGCCCGTTACGTGTCGAGCCCGGCCGGCCATGCGCGGCTGGAAGAAGTGGAGCCGTGCGCCGACCCGTCGCGCATCAACGAGGCCCAGGCGCGCACCGCCGAGGCGATCCGCTACCTGGGCGAGGCCGCTCAGCCCCAGTCCACCGTGCGCGGAGCGGCCGTGCGGCTGCGCTTCGACTCGATGCCCGATCCCGCGCCGGCGGCCGCCAAACTGGCCATCGAAGGCGCCGCGCTCGAAGGCCTCGAGATTCGCGACCTGCTCTCGTTGCTGGACCGCGCCTGCGACATACGCGCGATCCTCACCGCCTCCACCGCGCGCTTTCCCCGTCTCGGCGTGCTCGCGTCGGCGATCGGCGACTTCCGGCCCCTGTTGCAGGAGCTCTCCGGCAAGATCGAACCGGATGGATCGCTCGCCGACAGCGCGTCGGTGGCGCTGGGCCGCATCCGCCGCGACATGGACCGTCAGCAGCGGTCCATTCAGGATTCGCTCGAGCGCTTCATGCGCAAGCATCGCGACGACGGCATCCTGCAGGAAGAGTTCATCGCCATCCGCAACGAACGGTTCGTGCTGCCGGTGGTCGCGGGACAGAAGCGCAAGGTGGACGGCATCATCCACGCCTCGTCCGGCACGGGCCACACGCTGTTCATCGAACCGCTGGAAACGGTGGAGCTTAATAACGATCTGGTGCGGCTGCGCGAGCAGGAGCGGCGCGAGATCCTGCGGATTCTCGCCGAAATGACGGCGCGGCTGCGGCTGGCGGCGGACGACATCGCCGGCACGGTGGAAGCGCTCGCCGAACTCGAGATCGTGTTCGCCAAGGCGCGCTTCGCCGCCGATTTCGGGTGCACGATTCCGAAGTTTGGGACCAGGCTCTCGGTGACGGGAGCGCGCCATCCGCTGCTCGTGGATATCCTGAAGCGCTCCCGCTCGGGCAGCGGCGTGGTTCCGCTGTCGCTGACGCTCGAAGCCGCGACGCGAACTCTGCTGATCAGCGGTCCGAACACCGGCGGCAAGACGGTGTCGCTCAAGACGATCGGGCTCATCGCGCTGATGGCGCAGGCGGGGTTGCCGGTTCCGGCGGAGACCGCGGAGTTGCCGCTGTTCCAGGAGGTGCTGGCCGATATCGGGGACAACCAGTCGATCGAGCAGAGCCTGAGCACGTTCAGCGCGCACGTGACGCGGGTCCGGGCGATCCTGGATGCGGTGGGGCCGGAGTCGCTGGTGCTGCTGGACGAGTTGGGCCGCGCCACCGATCCTTCCGAGGGCGGCGCGCTGGCGGTGGCGGTGATCGAAGAGACGCGGATGCGCGGAGCCTGCACGTTGGCGTCAACCCACTTGCTGGCGCCCAAGATCTACGGCGCCACCACGGACGGCGTGCTGAACGCCGCGATGAGCTTCGACCAGGAGACGCTGGCGCCCACCTACGAGATGCGCGTCGGCGCGGCGGGGGCGTCGGCGGGGCTCGACATCGCGCGGCGGTTGGGCTTGCCGGAGACGTTGATCGCGCGGGCGCGGGCTTCGCTGTCGAGCCAGGAGCGCGATCTGGCGCGGTTCCTGTCGCTGCTCGAGGAGCGCGTGGAATCGGCGTCGCGGTTGCAGGCGGAGGCAGCCGAACAGAAACGTCTGATCGAGGAGGAGCGGGCGCAACTGTCGGCGGTTTGGGAGAAGCGCGGGCAATCCAAGATCAAGGAAGTGGAGCGGCGCGCCGAGGAAATGCTCGCGGCGTTCGATAAGCGCGCGCGCCAGACGATCGAGGAGATCGGGCGGCAGGCGGACGACAAGAAAGCGGCCGCTAAGGCGGAACGGCGAGTGGCGCAGGCGGTTCGCGAGATGCGGGAAGAGGCGGAAGTCGCGATCGCGCCGCCGAAAGAGGGCGCTCCCGCGCCGCTGGCGATCTCCGAGGGTGTGCGGGTGCGGTTACGCGGCGTTCGCGAGCCGTCGCGGGTCAGGCGGCTGATCGGCGCGGACGTTATCGAGGTGGAGGCGGGATTCCTCAGGTTGCAGGTGTCGCGCGAGGATGTGATCGAGGTGCTGCCCGATGCGCCGCCGGCGGCCAAGCTTCCTCGCGGAGTGACGGTCAAGATGGCTCCGCGGCAGGATCACGTGACCGCCGTTCGAGAGATCAACCTCATCGGGCGCCGCGCCGAGGAAGCCGTCGCCGACGTCGACAAGTTCCTGGACAACGCCGCCTTGGCGGGCGTCGAGAAGGTGCGGATCGTGCACGGACACGGCATGGGCATCCTCAAACGCGCCGTGGCGGAACTGCTGGACGGACACCCGCTGGTGGCGAGCTTCCGTCCGGGCGATCAGTACGAAGGTGGCGCGGGCGCGACCATTGCCGAACTTCGCGCCGGTTGATTAGCCGCCCACGAAAACACGTTGCCCTACCCAAAAAGAGGTACTGGGGCTTCCAAAAGTTCCAGGTGGCGGTTACAATCGGTCGAATGTTCCGAGAGCGTTGGGTCGCCGTCCTCCTGGTCGCGTACGTCTCGTTTGCCCTGTCCTATGAATACCATGACCGAATCGAGAGGCCGAAAGAGTCCGCCCGGATCCGGTATCACGGCTCGATCCTCGACGGCTCGGGGGAAAACGCGGTTCGGACGAGGCTTCTGATCCCCTGGGTCGCGGAGTTTGCCGCGAACACCCTGACGAGGACAGCCGGATTCACGCCGGTCAAGGCGTTCAACGCGGCGTACTTCTGCCTGAACGTCGCTGGGCTGCTGCTGTTCTTCGGGGCGATGTGGCGGCTGCTTGTGGACTGGAGTCCCCGCCCCCTGGCCATTGCCGGGATACTACTGGCCGCGTTCATGATGGCATTGACATTCCGGGACCAGTTCTTTCATCCGTGGTCCTTCTGGGAGCCGGCGTTCTTCGCCCTGGGGATGCTGCTGTTGCGTAGCGGCCAGATCGCGGCGTTCGCGGCCTTGTGCGCGGTAGCGGTGGTCAACCGCGAGACTTCGATCTTCCTGCCGCTCGCGTTTTGCGTGCATTGCTGGCGAGGCGCCTCGCCGCGCCCGGTGGCACTGATGGCCGGTGGCACGCTGTTGGGATGCACCGCGCTGCTCCTGGTCCTGCGTTCGGTCACCGGGGCGGAGCCTCCGCTTGACGGATACTTACAAGAGAACTTCCAGCGAAACCTCGCCACCGGTTGGTATTCGTTGTTGCTGAACGCGCACCTGCTCGGTCCCGTGTGGTGGCTCGCCGCTCGCGGATTGCCGGACGCGCCAGCGCTGGTCCGCTCGTTTGCCCTCGCCCTGATCCCCTACCTGGGACTGCTCGTCACCGTGAGCGTATGGTGGGAGATCCGCTATTGGTTGACGGCGGCGCCGGTATTGGTTCCGGCCATCCTGGCCGGTATCCAAAGTTATTTTCCGGGCCCCGCGAGACCAAATGGCTGTAAATGCCCAATCATATCATCCGCGACTGAAACTGGGTGAAGGCGGCGCGGGCTCGGCCATAGCCGGGCTCCGCGCCGGTTGACTTAGGGCAAACTGGGTTCGTGGGTGGCTACGGCGGTGATTTGCCGCGCCGTGTACATCCGGGCGATCCACGGCGAGTAAAAGGTGTACGGATAGTTTTTCACCCTCACCATCACGCGCGCCGAGGGCGTCCCCGTGTCCTCGAGACTCACGTCCACCATCGCCGCCGTCATGTGCTGAAAGGTCGGCGTGGCGTTGTTCGAGGGCGTCTCCGTGTTGTACAATACCACGTTCCTGATCTCGGTGGCGTCGTACGCCCGCCGGCTGGACCACGACGCGGCGTGGCGAACCCGCTCGACGATGCCTTGGTGGAAGTACATCACCTGGCCCACGTCCAGCACGCCGAGCGTGGTGGCGATGAACGCCGTCAGGATGAACGTACTCTCCAGCATTGTGCCGCCCTTGCGGCGTTTGATCCTGTTTCTCATGGCTCCCCCCTTCGCCTTACGAGCCGTTGTAACGATAAGTAGCGTGCGGCTTGCCGTTGAACGTAAACGACCGGAAGACGCTGTCGATGGTGAAGTTCACCACCTTCACCTTGATGTCCTTCGGCACGCTGCCGTTCATGGTTACGTCGATCGCGATGTTCGACGTCGCCAGGCCCCGGACCAGTGGAGCGTCGTTCAGCGAGAGATCCGCGTTGCCGGTGACGGGGTTCGTCTTGCCATATACCGCCATGTTCTTCACGGCCGTGGTGTAGTCGGAGGCCGGCGTCGAGGTGGTCGAAGTATAGCTCGCCACCGACGCGTACCGCGCGCTGCCTTTCACGGTCGAGACCAATTGGTTGTACATGTAAAAGCTGTGGCCGAACTGGGTGACGCCCGTCAACAGGGGAATCATTGCGCTGGCCGTGAGGGCGAACTCGATGATCGCGTTGCCCCTCTTGGAGTTAGATCGTTTCAGTAGTCTCATTTTACTAGTCTCACTTTTGCCACTCCGCCGGTTCCGCCGCCCGAGTGGGAATTCGCACCTTGAACATAAGATCCGATGTATTCCGCGCAGTAGGGCTCGTTGCCCGCTGTGTCATCGTAGGAGAGATCGTTCAGGAAGAAGGCCGCGAAGCCCTTGATTGTCCGGTTCTCCGGCCCACCGTTGCCGTTGGCGGCGGCGGCCGCGGTTCCATCGTTGACCGGCACGACGACGATGCGCTTGCCGCTACCCACCCGGTACCCGCCAGAGCGGTTGTTCTCGTACGCCGTGAAAGTCGTGGTCGTGTGGTCCGTATCGGAGTCCACCCGGTCCCCCATCGCGTTCTTCCGCCCATTCTTGCTGCCGGTCGCCATGAACACGGTCCCATTGACCGAGAGCGCGACATCCATGCCGTTGTCGATCCAGTCGTCCAACTGGCTTCCGCTTTGCGCCTCGATGTAGCCGCGAGTCGACGACGGGCCGGCGCGCCGCGTGGCGATGGTGGAGCCGCTCGCCCAGCCGAGCGCCAGATCGCCCGCGCAGGTGCTGCCGTTCGGCGGCGCGCCGCTATCGTCGATGTTGGAGGCCCATCGCAGAGCGTAGGAGTTGCCCTTCACGAAGCCGAAATCGGCGGCGGCGGCGCTGGGGGCGATCGGCGAAAACGGGAACGCATAGCCCGATGCCAGCGTGCCGCTGTCCTGCCGCCCGGCGATCGAGAACGCTTCGACGTTGGTCGACGACGCGCCTTGCACCGCCGGGATCAGATACAACTTCAGCGGCACGGAGGCCCTGACCCGGACGAATACATGCGTCTTCGCCTGCGTGGCATCGGGAGTCGTCACCCAAGTCGTAGCGGTGGTGCCGGTGGCGAACGCCACGGTCACTTGGGACGACTGCAGCGCCTTGGACGCGAAATCCCACTGGTTGGAGATGCTGGTGGCCGCCGTCTGTGCCGCGGTCACGCCCGACGACTCGCCGTTGATTTCGAGCGCCGCCGCCAATGCACCCGCGTCGACGTAGGTTTGCAACTCGTTCTTGGCGATGTACATTCGCCCAAGGTCGACCGCCAGGCCGGTGATACCGGCTAGCGCCGTGACCGCGAACGCGGCGGCGATCATGACAAAACCCTTGGACCGTTTGTGTTTATTGCGGTGTAGCCTGGGGAACATTTTCGGAATTTCCTCTCCCTCAGCCATCATGCGGCAAATAGCGCCGGATGTCCGTACAGAGAATTCCCCTATGTCGAACTAGGAAACTCCTAGGGCCGGCCGGCGTTCACCGCGGTACAACGCCGGGGCCAGTCAGGAGACCGAAGGCCCGCGGAGTACCAGAGCCAGTCAAAACAGCAGCTTGAGCGCGAACTGAATCTGGCGTGCATCCACCCGTGTGTTGCCGATCTTACCGAAGTCGGGGTTCAACGTGCGCCGGTCCCACTGCGGACTGAGAACCACCTGCGCGGGAGGTACCAGGAACTCGCGGTTCGGGAACCCGTAGTTGACGTGATTGAAGAGGTTGAACAGCTCCGTCCGGAACTGCACGCGGAGCTTCTCCCGGATGGGGAAGTTCTTTAATAACGACAGATTGAACGTCGAGACGTTGTCCGAGTCGACGATATTCCTCCCCGCGTTGCCGAACGTCCCCAACGGCGTGGGCGACCGCCGGAGCGCGTCCGGGCCCGGCACGAAAAGGAATGGAAACGCCGTCACCGCCACGGGTGGAAGCGCGAACGCGCGGGTGTCGAACCACTGCTCGGAGGTCTTCGGTCCGGCGTTCGGATTCCCGGCCAGATCGGGCCGGCCGCGGCGGCTGGAGCCGATCCCATAGTAGTCGCCGTTGAGGTTGACGGTGAAGGGCAGGCCGGATTCCATGGTGACGATGCCGCCCAACTGCCAGTCGCGCAGAATCCGGGTGGCGCCTAGTGGAAGGTCGTAGGCGAAGCTCGCCACGAAGCGGTGGCGCAGGTCGTAGGACGAGCGAGCCTTTTCCGGCCCTTTTTCGAACGGGTTCTGATCGCTGGCCGAGGCGTCGGCCACCGGGATCCCCAGCGAGTCGTTGTCGATCGACTTGGCCCACGTGTAGCTGGTGTCCAGCGCGAGTCCCGAGCCGTAGCGCTTCTCGAGGCGGACCGAGCCGGAATGGTAGGTGGAGAAGCCGTTCGGCGTCATTTGGAACGTGTAGAACAGCCCCGGCGCCTCCGGCAGCGCGTCGAACCGCAGGAACGCGGGTCCCTGGACGCGAAGTTCGGGCGGCGGACCGCCGGTGAAACCCGTGGGTCCGCCCGGAATGCCGATATTGACGTTGGCGCCGCGATTGCCCGGAACGTTGCCGCCGAGTTCGGCGCCGGGCCTGGGGTAGTTGTACAGCCGGTTGCTGAACAGCCGCGTCCCCTTCGATCCCGTATAAGAGACGCTGAGCAGCGTCGACCCGGGAAGCGCGCGCTCGAGCGTGAAGTTCCAGTGCTGCACGTAGGCGGCAGGAAAGTCGATGTCGGGGAACTGGCTGGTGTTGATCAGCGTCGGCGTGGGGAATGAGGCGGCGGCATTGGCGATGGTCACCGGATTGGCGGGCGTGCCGCCGTTGGGCAACTGGCGCTGGTAGCGGTTCGAATAGGGCGGCTGCGTGCCCAGCAGGGCGCGCGTCGAATACATGGTGCGCGAATAGAAGATGCCGTAGCCGCCGCGGATGGCGCTCTTGCCATCGGCGAACGGATCGAACGCGAAGCCGAACCGGGGCGCGTAATTGTTGCGGTCGTTCTTGATGATCCCGCGCGGAAGCCCCATCTCCTCGGTGGTGCGGACGGGGAATCGGAAGGTCCCGGCGGGGTTGGTCACGGCGATCTCCTTCTGGCCGTAGCCGGTCACCGGAATCACGAAGCGCGGGTCGGCGGTCTTGCCGTTGTGGCTCGATATGATGAAGCTCCGCGTGGCCGGATGGAAGGTCGACATGCGGTCGTATTTCTCCCAGGGGCTGCCGAAGAACTCGTATCGCAGACCCAGGTTGACGGTGAGGCGCTTGGAGACCCGCCAGTCGGTGTGGGCGAACCAGGCATACTCGTTGGAGAACATATAGCCCTCGTCGATGGTGGCGAGGTTGACGGTGTCGGGGTGGCCGAGCAGGAAGTCCGCGAATCCGTTGCCGGAGAAGGCGCCCGTGGTGGATCCGCCGAACTGATACTGGCCGCGCGGGATCTGGAACGACTGGGGCGCGAACTGCACGCGGCGGTAGAATCCGCCGAGCTTGTAGGTGTGCCGCGCGCGCACATAGGTGAACGCATATTCGCCCGAGTACTCGTTGCTCCGCCGCACGATGTTGAACTCGATGTCGCCGAACTCGGGATAGCCGGCGATCGAGAAGCGGGGAAACCCCCGGTACTCCTCCTTCAACAGCGGAAGGCCCTGCAGCCGCGCGTCCTGGGCGAACGAATTGCCCGCGTTCTGGGGAACCTGCCCGCCCGAGACCCGGTTGTATCCGAGCCGCCCTTCTCCGATCAGCCGCGGCGTGAAGGTGCGGGTCCAGACCATGGCCCCGTTCCGGGAGTTCAACGTGAGGAAGTTGCCGAAGCCGGGCAGAGCCAGCCGCGGATTCCCCAGGACGTTGCGCGTGCCGAACGGACTGAATCCTTCGGCATTGGCGATCAGGGCGCGGCCGTAGACGCGGTCCTTCTCGTTATAGTAGCGGTCGATGCGAACAATACCCTGATCGGTGGTGTTCCGCTCCTTCGGCTGGGCCACGTAATTCTGCGAGATGCCCGAGCCGCGATTGGGCAGCGGGATGAAGGCGAGCAGGGCGCGCGCGGTGGGATCGATGCGCGTGGACGGGATCGTGTTCTGGGTGGTGAACTCCTGATTGGTGAGCGGATCGATCACGCGGCCGATCGCCGTGCCGGGACGCCGGAGTTCGGAAAAGTCGCCCTGGCGCATGGCGAGCGTCGGGACGCTCTGCAACTGGGTCACCGTCTTGCGAATCCTCAGCCCCTCCCACGACACGAACCCGAACGTCTTCGATTTCTGGATAGGGCCGCCGATGGTGGCCCCGTACTGGTTCTGCTGGAAGCCGGGCGTTTGGCTCGACAGCAGGTCGAACGGGTTCCGCGCGTCCAGCTTGTTGTTGCGGAAAAAGTGGAAGACCGACCCGTGCACCTGGTCCGTACCCGCCTTGATCTGCAGGTTGATGTTGGCCCCGCCTTGGCCGCCCGACTCCGCCGAGTACGACGACGACTGCACCTTGAATTCGGCCACCGCGTCGACGGAGGGCAGCACTGTTGGCGAGTTGTAGAAACGGTCGTTGGCGGAGATGCCGTCGATCGAGTAGAAGTTGTCGGATTCGCGGGCGCCGTTGACCGTGATCGCCGGACCGGCCAGATTGCCCGTGAACTCGGCGCGGAGGCTCCCACCCGCGTTCTGCGCGACTCCCGGCGTGAGCTTGGCGAGTTCGAGAAACTGCCGGCCGTTGAGAGGAAGATCGACGATGCGGCGGTTCTCGATGACGGTGCCCTTCGCGCCGGACTCGGTATCGACGAGCGCCGGCTCGGCGGCCACGGTGACCGATTCCGCGACGGTTGCGGGTTGGAGCTGGATGTTGATGCGCACCGTCTGGTCGACCTGGAGCGTGATGCCGGTGACGGATTCACGGGCGAATCCGCGAGCCTCGACTTCGATGCGGTAGCGGCCAATGGGCAGCAGCGGAAGGACGTACCCGCCCTCGGCGTCGGAACGGGTTTCGAACGTGAAACCATTGGCCTCGTGGACGGCTCGCACGATGGCATTGGGGACGCGGGAGGTGGAGGGATCGAGGATGTTGCCGGTGAGGCGCGCGGTGGTCGTCTGCGCGGAGGCGGCCCAGACGGCCGCCAAGATGAAACTGAGTTGCAGAAGTGGCACTGGAATCGATTTTATCGAAGAAGGGCTCGATTTCCCAAATAGGAGGAGTATTCTGGAGGCAGGAGGTGGATCATGAATCCATCGGAAGACGCAACCCACGACATGGATCTGGTCGAGGTGTTCCAAGCGGCGGGAGCGACGGCGGAATTGGAGGCGATGGGCGTGAGCGCGGTGCTGGACGCCAACGGGATTCCGAACGTGTTGAGCGGGTCCTCGTCGATGCCGAACCTGCCGTTTTCGGTAATGGCTCCGCAGGAGGTAGAGGCTCAGGCCCTGGCGGTAATCGAGGAGGCCGAGCAGGCGGGTCCGGAGGCGGCGGAGGAAGGGGAGCGTGCGTTCGAAGCGTCGATCGGGTGACGTTGGCGCGGCGGGCCGCGGGATGGTAGAACGGAACGAAGGGCCACCCTAGCAGCCCGTGGTGCAAGTAGCATGGCCGCGCGCAACCATGACATGGCTGCTGCGGCGGCCATGGGCGGCAAACGCCAGTGCGCGGAGTCTGCGTTGCAAGTCCAATGCGCCCAGTGGGTTGCGGCGGCGCCGGGCCGCTTCCTTCGTTGCGGCTCCTCGGAGATGTCCCGCATCGACTACGACGCCGCGCCTCGGATTCGGCGCGGCGGCGCTCGCAACGCGACTCATCCTACTTGCACCACGGGCTGCTAGTACGTGCGCCGATCCGCACTCGCGGCAAGCGGCCACGAGCGGTTGGGCGGACTCGACTAAGCCGATTCAGCGGTATTGGCAACGGCCACGATGGAACCGGTGACGGTTCCTGTCACACGTGAGCCGCCGGCAAGAACACGGCAAGCAAGGCCGGGACGAGCTTGCGGAGCGGCTTCGCGCGCCCAGCGATGGTGGGCCAATGCGGCGCGCGAGTGCCGTGGTGAGCCGTGTGATAGGATCGCGTGCATGAAGTTCACCATTCTCGCCGCGATCTGTAGTCTGTCACCGGCTCTGCTGGCGCAGGCGACTGGGACGATCTCTGGCACGGTCTTCGATAAGTCCGGCGCAGTCGCGCCCGCCACGCAGGTGACGGTGACCAATCCCGGCACGGGATTGACACGCCGGGTCCAGACTGGCGACTCGGGCCAGTTCGTGGTCAACCTGTTGCCGGTCGGCGCCTACGATGTCGTCGCCGAGAAGAGCGGCTTCGCGAACACGGTGCGAAGAGGCGTCGAGTTGCAGGTGAACACGACTGTTCAGTTGAGCATCGAACTCGACGTGCGCACCGCCGCCGAACAGGTGACCGTGGCGGGTCAGGCGGAAATGGTTCAGGCAACAAGCACCACGCTCGTGCAGGTGGTGGACCAGCGCCGCGTGCAGGATCTTCCGCTGAACGGCCGCAACGTTTTGCAGTTGATGACGCTCAACGCGGGCGTGACCACCGACAACGCGGGCGGCGGCACGGGACAGATCCAGAACTTCGGTGGTCCGGTCACGGCGTCCATCAACGGCTCGCGCGGCAACGGAACCAACTTCCTTCTCGACAACGGGGATCAGAACGACAGCTACGTCAACATCGCGCTTCCGTTCCCAAATCCGGACGCCGTGCAGGAGTTCAGCATTCAGACGAGCACCTTCGACGCGCAATACGGACGCGGCATCGGTGGAGTGGTGAACGCGGTGACCAAGTCCGGAACGAACCAGTTTCATGGGAGTCTGTTCGAATACCTGCGCAACTATCGAATGAACGCGGCCAACTTCTTCTCGGGCCGCGACACGCTCAAGCGCAATCAGTTCGGCGGCAGCTTCGGCGGACCGGTGCGCAGGGACCGGACCTTCTTCTTCACTTCCTATCAAGGCACGCGCATTTCCACATCGACACCCGCCGCCTTGCGAACCACGCCCACCGAGGCGATGAAGCGGGGCGACTACTCCGAGTGGTTGCGGGCCAACGGACAGGGCGCGGTGCGCGATCCGTTGAATCCGAACCAGCGATTCCCAGGCAACGTCATCCCCGTGAGCCGGTTCAGTCCGGTCGCCGTGAAGATGCTCGCGTTGATGCCCGCCTCCGCGCCCGGCGCCAACTATCAGATCCGGATCCCTACTCCGGCAACCAGGACTAGTGACGACCAGGTCGTGGTCCGGGGTGACCACCAGTTCACCCCAGCGCAAAGGATCTCGGGACGCTACTTTCGCTACAACACGGTTTCGCCGTGGACCTTCGCTCCGGACAATCTGTACTTCTTCCAAGCCGGCCAGGACGCGCTCTCGCAGAACACCACCGCGAACTACACGAACGTGATGTCGCCGAAGTGGATCAACGACTTCACGTTTACCTATAACCGCGCGGTATCGAACTCAATGCCGCCGCAACAATTGAAGCAATTCACCTTCGAGGCGTTCGGGGCGCGCGTGAAATCGCCCGACCGGCAGCCGTACATGGTGGCCAACATCCCGGGTTGGTCGGGGCTGAATCTGGGACAGGGGTACTTCCAGTTTCAGAATACCTACCAGTTCGCAAACACCCTGAGCTATGCGACAGGCCGCCACAACTTCCGCGTGGGCGGCGACCTGCGCCGTTACAGCCTGCCGAAGGGCTCGCCTTTCCAGGCCGGCGGCGCGGCCACGTTCAACGGGCAGATGTTCAGTGAGCGCGGGTTGGTCAACGCCGGCAACGCGTTCGCGGAATTCCTGATGGGCAAGATGTCGAACTGGACGCAACGCTCGGAGTGGGAGGAAGTGCTGACGAACAACTACATCGGAGTGTTCGCGCAGGAGGACCTTCGCATCACCACGCGATTGACCGCGAACGCCGGCATTCGTTGGGACCCTCGCGCCGACTTCCGCGAACAGAACCGCAAGCAGATGACCTTCATTCCAGGCGCCCAGAGCACGCGATTCCCGAATGCCTTCCGGGGCATCCAGTTCCTGGGGGACCCCACGATTCCGAATCGCGCCACGCAAACCGACTGGAACAACCTGGCGCCGCGGGTGGGCATCGCCTATCAGATCACGCCGAAGACCGTGGTGCGCAGCGCCTACGGCATCTTCTACGATCAGGCGCAGGGCATCATCAACAATCGAGTCGGTTCCGGCGAGCCCTTCATCCGCCTGTTCGACTTCATCGGACCACTCGACCTCGAGCGTCCCTACGGCAGCGGGCCCGTGTTCGATCCGAGCCCACTGCTGCCGTCCCGGGACTTCGTCTTCAGCGACTACACGACCTGGGCAGTGCCCGCGCGCGAAATGCCCTCCGCTTACATGCAGAACTGGAACCTGATCCTCGAGCGCCAAGCGGCGAGTGATCTGCTGGTGCGCGCGGGTTACGTCGGATCGAAGGGAACGCGCCTGCAGATGACGGCCGAGATCAATCCCGCGATCTATTCACCCACGGCAAACGCCTCGAACATCAATCAGCGGCGCATCCACCAGCCGATCGGTGGACTGCAGTTGGCGACGAACAACGCGTGGTCCAACTACCATTCGTTGCAGTTGACCGTGCAGAAGCGGATGAGCCGCGGCCTGTCGATCCTGGGCAACTACACATGGTCGAAGTCGATTGACCCGGTTTCGGCCAGCAACGGCAATGGCCACAACACTGGACCCGATCCGTTCAACTACAACCGCAACCGAGGGCTCTCGGACTTCGACATGCCGCACCGGCTGGTCGTCTCGGGCTTGTGGGAGAGTCCGGCGATGAAGGCACGGCCGGTATGGATCCGCTCGCTGCTCGGCGGATGGCAGAACAACTTCATCTTCACGGCGCAGACGGGAACTCCGTTCACGGTGACGAGCGGAGTGGACAACAACTTCTCCGGCGTCGGCGGCCAGTTCGCGGACCTCACGGGAACGGACTGGCGCTTGTCCAAGGACCGGGCGCAAGGCGAGCGGATCGCGCTATGGTTCAACCGCGCCGCCTTCCGCGGCAACGCTGTCGGCACGGTGGGCACGGGCGCGCGAAATCAACTCCGCGACCCGGGGCTATGGAACGTCGACTACTCGCTGTTCAAGAGCTTCCCACTGCGCGAGAAGCTGACACTGCAGTTCCGGGGTGAACTGTTCAACGCCTTTAACCACACCAACCTCGGATCCGCCGCGGCTTCGGTGAACAGCGTTAACTTCGGCCGGATTACGAGCGCGCGCGCTCCCAGGATCGCGCAGTTGGCGCTGCGGCTGTCCTTCTGATTCCCGTTTCCTCCCGGCCCGCGGGGCCACCGCTCCCAACGGCGCGCCTGAGCGTTCCGCCGGTAACATCATTCGTATCCGTACATGTTGCCATGCGCAATATCGATCTGTCACTTCGAGTAACACTTCGTGTAACGTCAGCGGGCTGGAGTTCCCCTGAAAAGTCCGCCTGCCCCATCAACGCATACGCTCGCGGTCCCGGCTCCAGACAGCATCTCGGAGATTCTCGCGGCAGTCGGCTTCGCGCAGCGTAGCATTCCGGGCGAACTGCTTGCCGTCGAGCCGGCGGCGCGCGGTTTCCAGCACCTCGGGCCTGCGGTCCACGCCCGTAACCTTGCATCGCTCGGCGAACAAGCGCACATGATCCCCGGCCCGGTACCTTCGGCCGATGGAACCAACGGCGCCGTCACCGAGGCCAGCGGCAAACAGAAGTGGGTCCACTGGCGTTGGGCCTGCCCCAAGTTTCCGCGGCAGACGTTTCAGGAGTGGGCCTGGTTCACCACCCGCAAGTCCAAGTGGGCCCGGGCTCACTACGACGCGCAGCCGAGGACCGCGAACGGACGGCGTTGCCAACCGCCCCGCCGGTTCCGAAGGGGCAGCCGGATAGAACCGGATTCAGCTCAGTCGCGCGATCCGGCGATGGAACTTCACGGCCCTCCCCGCGTCGCGCAGGATCTGCGTCTTCAGTTCTTCCGGGCTCGCGAACTTGCGCTCGTCGCGCAGCCGCCGCAGGAAGTCGACGGCGATCCTGGCGGGCGCGGGCTCGGAATAGCCCGACAGCACGAAGCTCTCGATCGTCAGCGCGTCGCCCGAGAAGGTCGGCCGGAAGCCCACGTTGGTCACCGAAGGCCACACGCGCCCGGCGTCGAGATCGCGCACGCGGGTGACATAGACCCCGCGCGCCGGCAGAACCTCGCACGACGTGGCGAGGTTCAACGTCGGCACCGTGCTGCGCGATCCGACGCCGTGGCCGCTCACCACCACGCCCTCGAGCGAATACGGCCGTTCGAGCAACCGCGCCGCCAATCCCACTTCGCCGGACTCGACGGCCCGCCGCACCTCGGAGCTCGAAACCGGGCGGCCGCGCCACACCACGCCGGGAACCACCTCCACCGCGAATCCGAGCCTCTCGCCGAGCCGCCGCAGCAGTTCCGTATCGCCCGCCTGCTTGTGTCCAAACCGGAAGTTGTCGCCCACCGCCACCAGCACCGCGCCCGCCGCCTCCACCAACACCAGCCGCGCGAACTCCTCCGGCGCCAGCAGCGAAAACTCGCGGTCGAACGGGATGGCGAGCACCTGCTCGATGCCACGCCCGGCCATCAGTTCGACGCGCCGTTCCAGCGTGCTCATTAGCCGGGGCGCGCGATGCGGCGCCACCACGCTCGTGGGATGCGGATCGAAGGTGACCACCGAGGGTTTGCCTCCGCGTCCCCGCAGCCGGCGGAGCAACTCCGCGTGGCCCCGATGCACGCCGTCGAAAGTGCCGATCGTGACCGACGACGGAGCGAACCGGCCGCGCGCCTCCTCGAGGCTCCGGTACAACGCGGCGCGCTCAGGCATCCGCCAACTCGACCTCCACTTCCATGCCGTCGTAGGCGAGCCGCACGTGGGGCGGCAGCAGGGCCTCCGTTCGGACATGCCCCAGATCGTGGCAGAGGTGGGTGAAGAAGGCCCGGCGCGGCTTCAGCCGTTCGACGTGCTTCAACGACTTCTCCACGGTGGAGTGGGTGGGATGCGGCTTGTGCCGCAACGCGTCCAGGAACAATACATCCAGATCTCCCAACAAGGCGAGCGATTCCTCCGGGATATCGCTGTGATCGGTCAGGTAGGCGAGCGGCCCGAAGCGGAAGCCGAAGCTCTTGCCCGCGCCGTGGCGCAGGGCGATGGGAACGCAGCGGACGCCGAGCAGGTCGAACGGATCGGGGCTCAGTTCGCGAGGCTCGATCTTCGGCATCGACGACTCCGAAGGCTTCCCGGAGAAGACGTAGTGGAACATCGATCGCAACCCCGCCATGGTGTCCTCCGACGCATAGACGGGAATGGAGCCGCGCTGGCGGAAGTTGAGCGGCCGCAGATCGTCCAGCCCGAGGATATGGTCGGCGTGACCGTGCGTGTAGAGGATCGCGTCCACCCGTTCGATGCCGTGCCGGAGAGCCTGCTGGCGGAAGTCCGGCGTCGTGTCGACGAGCACGGTGTTGCCGCCATAGCGGACCAGAACCGAGGGGCGCAACCGCTTGTCGCGCGGATCGGGGGATTCGCAAACGTCGCAGTGGCAGCCGATCGTGGGAACGCCGACGCTGGTGCCGGAACCGAGGACCGTCAGGCTCAGCCGCATCAGGAGACCGGTCCGGCTTCCTCCACTGCGTTGGCGGGAGGAGCCGCCGAGGCGCGGACGAACTGGATCCGCAACTCGGTCAGCGCGTTCTCCAGATCCCGCTGTTCGGGCCAGGAGAGGTTTCCCTTGGTTTTCTCCCTCAGCATGGCGAGCATGTCGATGGCATGGCGCGCCAGCGGAAGGTTTGGCTGGGGCGGGTCCGAGGAAGGGTCCAGGCGGACCAGCCCGAGTTGCACCTGCGCCTGCATCTGGAGATTGGCGACAAGGAATTCAAAGGTGGCGGGCAGTTCGAAGCCCTCTTGTTCGCGATCGCTCATCGAGACCATTTTTACAAATCTTTACCCCCTACCAGTGGAACTGGAACCGGTCTCCGTGTGAATTTGGAGGTGGAGCTATCGAAGCAGTGACCAACGCGATCGCCCTTCCGTTTACGCAAGACGCCGACTTGATGCTCGCCGTGAAGGCCGGCGACGCGGCTTGTTTCGACATTCTTCTCGCGCGCCATCGCGGGCCCATCGTCCACTTCATCTACCGCATGGTGCAAAACGGAGACATCGCCGAGGAGTTGGCGCAGGAGGTGTTCCTGCGCGTGTATCAGTCCCGCGAGCGCTACACCGCCGACGCGAAGTTCACCACATGGCTGTACCGCATCGCCACCAATCGCGCGCTCAACTGGCTGCGCGACAATCGGCGCTACAACGAGAACGAGAGCATCGACACGATTAGCGCGGATGGCATACGCCGCCAGTTGCCCGATCCCGAAATCTCCGCCGAAGGACGGGCGTTGCGGCTCGAGGTGCTGGCGCGAATCCGCGGGGCCGTGGATTCCCTGCCGGACCGCCAGCGCGCGGCGGTGTTGATGCACAAGTATCAGGAACTCGACTACCAACAGATCGCCGCGGCGCTGGACTGCACGCCGCAGGCGGTCAAGTCCCTGCTGTTCCGCGCCTACACGGCCTTGCGGCAAAGCCTGTCCGGCGTTTCGGTGTAGCAGTCCGTCGTGCAAGTGGCATGAGTCGGGTTGCGCCCTAATACCCCTCAAACGGGGTCCTGGCGCGCCGCCCTGTACCCCGTACCATAATACGAATTAGTCTGGAGTTTCCAGTTCTAAAGCCAAGCTCCCAGTACGCCGATTTCCTCCTCAGGGACTCATGCCAGACTGGCTTTCTACGAAGCACGCGCCGTGGTTGCCGTGGCTTCTGACCGGCACGGTGTTGCTGGTCCTCTGGTCGTGGACTTGGCCTATCCGTCTGCCTGATCGCGAACTGACGATCGGATTCGCGGTGTCGCCGCCCTACGCCGTTAAAACGAAGGGTGGAGGCTACGAAGGCCTGAGCGTCGAGGTGATCTCCGAGGCCGCGCGGCGCCGTGGCATCAGACTGCGGTGGAAGGAGTTCCTTGCTCCGGCGCCGGACGAAGCGATCCTCGGTGGCCAGGTGGACCTGTGGCCGATGGTGGCGATCACGGAGGAGCGCAAGCAGCGGTACCACATGACCGGCCGCTGGCTGCACACCTACTACTGCCTGCTGTCCCTCGAGCACAACTGGATTCGCGACGCCGCCGGCGCCAAGGGACGGAGGGTGTCCCACGCGGACGCGATTCGGACGCGCTCACTGGCGCGCGCCACTCTACCTGAAGCGATCCTGAGGGAGAAGCCAACCAGGGACGATGTCATAGCCAGCCTGTGCCGGCAGGAAGTGGATGCCGCGTTCGTCGAGACACGCGGCGTGGAAGCCGCGCTCATGGACCGTCCCGAGGTGTGCCGCGATTCGCCGCTGAGAATCGCGCTGGTCAATGGAGCCAACTTTCCCTCCGGCGTTGCGTCGACGTTCGAGGCCGCGCCGGCCGCCGATGCGATCCGCGAGGAGATCGTCAATCTGGCCCGCGACGGCACGATGGCGCGCATCTTCTCCCGCTGGAACCTGGCTTCTTCCGCCGATACCAACATCATCTACGACCTGCTGGAGGCTCAAGACAGAGCCGTGCGCCTGCGTTGGCTCACCGCCGCCCTGGTGCTCGTGATGTTGATGATGGGGGTCCAATACGTCCGGACCAGGGAGGCGCGGAAGGCCGCCGATCTCGCCAATGCCGCCAAGAGCGAGTTCGTCGCCAACATGAGCCACGAGATCCGGACGCCGTTGAACGGGGTGCTGGGCCTTTCGGCGATGCTCGCCGAAGCCCCGATTCCCGCCGCTCAGAAAGAACTGGTGCGCGACCTGACGGACTGCTCGGAAACGCTGCTGGCGGTGATCAACGATATCCTCGACTTCTCCAAGATCGAGGCCGGAAAGCTGGCGGTGGAATCGGCGCCGTTCAACCTGCGGGAGTCGATCCGCGCGGCCACCGCCGCGCAAGCCCAGCGCGCCCGGCAAAAGGGGCTGGCCTGGGAGGTCAGCGTGGACGACGCGGTTCCGGCTTGGGTGGCCGGCGATCCGGGCCGCCTCAAGCAGGTGCTGCTCAACCTGGTGTCCAACGCAGTGAAGTTTACCCATTCGGGTGGCGTGCAAGTGAAGGCCGGGATGGCGCCGGATGGGACCGTTTCCTTCTCGGTGATCGACACCGGAATCGGCATGGACGAGGCCGCCGCCGCGCACCTGTTTCAGCCGTTCACACAGGCCGACAGCACGACGACTCGAAAGTACGGAGGCACCGGGCTCGGCTTGGCGATCTGCAAGAGGCTGGCCGGACTCATGAACGGAGAGATCGGCGCCCGTAGCACCTTGGGCGTGGGGTCGCACTTCTGGTTCCGGCTGCCACTGCCCGCCGCGGCTCCGGTGGCGAAATCGGGACGCATGCCCGCGCTGGCCGGGGGCCCCCGGCCAGCGAGTATCCAGCGCATCCTGCTCGCCGAGGACAACGCGGTCAACCGGCGCGTCGTCGAGCACCTGATTCGCAAGCAGGGGCTCGAGGTCACATCGGTCGACGACGGCCGCAAGGCCGTGGACGCAGTGCGGCTCGGCGGATTCTCCCTGGTGCTGATGGACTGCCAGATGCCCGAGATGGACGGCTATCAGGCGGCGGCGCACATTCGCGACTGGGAGAAGCAGTTGTCGCTGCCCCGAATCCCGATCGTGGCGCTCACGGCGCATGCGATGCTCGGCGACCGCGAAAAGTGCCTCGCTTCCGGAATGGACGACTACCTCACCAAGCCGGTGAATCCGCAAGTGCTGGCGCAAGCGCTGGCTAACTGGCTCGACGAGGAACCCGGCGCCCCAGGCGAAACCGGCCTGGAACAACTGAGCCAGGCGGTGTCGGAGTCCAGCCAGGAAGCCAACACACGCGCACCATCGAGTTGAGGCCGCGAGAACTCGCGCCGCGGCCCCTCAGAACTCCACGACGATCTTGCCGCACACCTTGCGGTCCGTCAACCGCCGCAAGCCTTCCACCGCTCCTTCCAGCGGAACCGACCCGGTCACCGCCGGCCGGATCTTGCCCTGCGCGAAGATGTTCGCCAACGCGTCGTGCGTCTCGCGCGCATAGTTCGGGAATGTCTTTCTGTGATTGCCCCACAGCACGCCGACCACGGAGATGTTCTTCAGCAGAATCCGGTTCGCGGCGATCGACGGGATACGGCCGCTCGCGAATCCGATGACCAGCAACTTGCCGTATGGCGCGATGCACTTCGACGAGAGGTCGAACACGTCGCCGCCCACTGGATCGTAGATCATATCCGCGCCCTTGCCGGTGATCCGCTTCACTTCCTCCACCCACGTCCCGTCGGTGTAGCCGAGAGCGTGGTCGGCGCCCTGCGCCCGCGCGAACGCAAGCTTCTCCGGACTGCCCGCCGTCGCGATCACGCGCGCGCCCCACGCCTTGCCGAGTTGGATCGCCGACATTCCCACGCCGCTCGCGCCCGCGTGCACCAGCAGCCACTGGCCGGGCTTCAACTCGCCGCGATCGCGAAGGGCGAAGTACGAAGTCTGGTAGATGATCGGCAGGGACGCGCCCTCGGCGAAGCTCATTCCCGCCGGCAGCGGAAAGGTGGAATCCTCCGGTGAAGTGCAGTATTCGGCGAAGCCGCCGGCAAAGGGGCAGCCCACCACCGCGTCGCCGGGTTTGAATCGCGTGACGCCTTCGCCCACCGCCTCCACGATTCCCGCCATCTCCGCGCCGGGGCTCCAGGGGAACTCCGGCCGCTCCTGATATTTCCCTTGAATCCGAAGCACCTCGAAGAAGTTCAGCCCCGTCGCCTTGTTGCGGATCAACACTTCACCCGCGCCGGGAGAAGGGACCGGGATGTCGCCGAACGTCATCGACTCGGGTTCCCCCCAGCCGTGTACTTGCCAAGCTCGCATCCAACCATTTTGCTACATTGTCAGGCGTGAATCGCTTCATTTTGGCGTTCGCCGCGTGCATGGCCGCGGCGGCGCAAGACCGGGCCAAGGCCACGGACAGGCCTCCGCTGTTCTTCCGCGAGGACTGGAAGGAGTCTCCCGCCGAACTACCCATCACCCAGGCGCACGTGGCCAACGCGGATTTGGTGCTGTCTCTGCACGGACCCGGCAAGGCAGGCATCAAGAAAAGCCATCACGACAAGCCGGCGGACGATCCCTACTACGTCTGGTCCGGCGAATGCCGCGGGAACTGGGCCGTCAGCCTGCGTCACAAGGCCGCTCTCGTCGACCTGCGCGGCCAGGCGAAGATCAAGTGGCGCGCCAACCAGCAGGGATTCCGGCAGCTTCGCGCGATCCTGCAACTGGCGGATGGAACGTGGCTGGTGAGCGATCTCTCCGACGGTCCTGGGCGCGATTGGCGCGAGACCGAGCTCATCGTCGCCGATATCCGCTGGCGGCGGCTGAACATGGAACGCGTCGCCGAGGCCGCGTGGGCCGATACCCCCGATCTGTCCCGCGTGCGCGAGATCGGCTTCACCGATCTGATGCCAGGTGGCGCCAGCGCGGCGTGCTCGCGCCTGGATTGGATCGAAGTGTACGGGAAGCGAGTCGAGTAGATGGGGCTGGAAGCCAAGTGCCGCGCCTCGGCCGGGGCGCTTCAGGCCGAGGGCAATCTCCAATTCGAAGGCAACGCGCTGTTGTTTCGCGGCGGCGATCTGCGGCTGAACATTCCCCGCGCGTCGATGAAGCGCATCGAGGCCGTCGACGGCGAACTGCGTGTGGAGCACGAGAGCGGCGAGGCGGCGTTCGCGCTCGGAGCGGCTGCGGCGAAGTGGGCGGACAAGGTAACCAACCCACCGTCGCTGCTGGACAAGCTCGGCGTGAAACCGGGGATGTCCGTGTCGCTGATGGGCCGGTTCGAGGATGCCTTCACCGCCGAACTGCGATCGTGCGCGGAAGTCGCGGAACGCCCGCGCAAAGAGTCCGCCGTGGTGCTGCTGCTCGCGCCGGAGCGCGCCGGTCTGGACAAGATCGCCGCCGCGCGCCAATTCCTGCGCGAGGATGGCGGACTCTGGATCGTCTACCCGAAAGGCATCCAGGCCATCACCGAAATGAACGTGCTGGAAGCGGGCCGCGCGGCCGGCCTGAAGGACAACAAAGTCTGCTCGTTTTCCGCCACCCACACCGCGCTCCGGTTCGTCGTGCCGGTGGCCGCCCGCCAGCGCCGCTGATCCGCTACCGGCGCGACAACGCGAACTGGCGGAACAGCTCCATGGCCGGCTCCAGAACCTCGCGCCCCGCCGCGTAGCAAATGCGGATCGACCCCTCTCCACCAGCCCCGAATGCCACGCCCGGAGCCACGCCAACCTTGGTCTCGAGCAGCAGCCGCTTGCAGAAATCGAACGAATCGGTCAGCCCCTCGATGCGCGGGAACAAATAGAACGCGCCGCTCGGCCGCGGCAGAGTCACGCCCGGAATGCTCTCGAGAATCCGCGCGCAATAGTCCCGGTTCGACGCCAGCCGTGCCGCCATTTCGCGAATGAACGGTTCGCCGTCGCGTAGCGCGGTCTCGGCGGCCCGCTGCGCAAAAGACGGCGCGTGCGAGACGATAAACTCGTTCAACTGCGTGGCTCGCGCCGCCAGATCGGTCCGCGCCACCAGCCAGCCGACTCGCCACCCCGTCATGCAGTAGCTCTTGGAGAACGACTGCACCACCACCACCGCGTCGTCCCTCGTAGCCAGCTTCAGGATCGATGGAACGGCCGCGCCCGGCTCGCCGCCTTCGTACCAGAGCCGCTCGTAGACCTCGTCCGCCATCAGCCACAAATCGTGCCGCCGGGCGAACTCGAGCAGCCGCGTCTGGTCTTCCAGCGTCGCCACCCAGCCGAGCGGATTCGACGGCGACGTGTAGAGCAGCAGCCTCGTACGCGGCGTCACGGCCGCCTCCAGCGCGTCGAAATCGATCTCGTAGCGTCCGTTCACCAGCGGCTGGGGCGCCTGCCGCGCCGCCCCGCCCAGCATTTGCGCGATCGCCGATCCGTTGGGCCATGCCGGCGTGAGCACGATAGCCTCGTCTCCCGGATCCATGGCGCACCGGATGCCGGCGTTCAGCGCCTGCACGCCGCTGGTGGTGACCACGATTTCGCGCGAAGGATCGAGCGCCACGCCCTGCACGCGCGCGTAGTATTCCGACAAAGCCTCCCTCGTCGAAAGCAGCCCCGCGTTCGACGTGTAGTAGGTGAAGCCGTCCGCCATCGCGCGCGTGGCGGCTTCCTTGATGAAGTCCGGAGTGGGCAGGTTCGACTCGCCGAAGTAGAGCCGCAGCACTCCCTCCATCGTCATCGCGATCTCCGCGATCTCGCGAATCCGGGAGTGCGGCACGCCGAGCGCGCCGGGCGCCACCGCCGGCATTTAGCGGTCCTTGCTCGACATCAACTCGCCGATATTGATGAGTTCGGTCGGGTAGTCTCCGGTGTAGCACGCATAGCAGAACTCGAACCGCTCGTCGTCGTTGACCGCCTGGCGCAGCAGATTGAGCGGCAGGTATCCGAGCGAATCGGCTTCCACGAACCGGCGGATCTCCTCCACGCTCTGGTTGGCGGCGATCAGCTCCCGCTTGGTCGGCGTGTCCACTCCGTAGAAGCACGGCGAAAGCGTGGGCGGGCACGAGATCCGCAGATGCACCTCGCGCGCCCCGGCGTTGCGAACCATGCGCACGATCTTGCGGGACGTGGTCCCCCGCACGATCGAATCGTCCACCAGCACCACCGAGCGGCCCTTGAGCAGGCTCCGCACCGGATTCATCTTCAGCTTGACGCCGAAGTCCCGGATCGCCTGCGAAGGCTCGATGAACGTGCGCCCCACGTAGTGATTGCGAATCAGCCCCAGGCGAAACGGCAGCCCGGCCTCCTCGGCGTATCCCACCGCGGCGGCGACGCCCGAATCCGGCACCGGCACCACCACTTCCGCTCCCGGCGCCGGGTGCGCCCGGGCGAGCAGGCGGCCCATCTTCTCGCGCGTCTGCTGGACGGGGAGCCCGAACACGATCGAGTCCGGCCGCGAAAAGTACACATGCTCGAACACGCAGTGCGCGCTGTTGCGCGGCGCGGCGAAATGCTCGCGATGCATTCCATCCGGACCCACGATCACCATCTCGCCGGGCTCGACATCGCACAGGTAGACCGCGCCGATCAGGTCGAACGCGCACGTCTCCGACGCGAATACGTAGGCGAGCTTCTGCCCCGACAACTCCAACTGGCCCATGGCCAGCGGACGGAACCCGTGCGGGTCGCGCGCGACGATCAGGCTGTCGCCGGCGAGGAACGCGAGCGAATACGCGCCCTCGATCTGCAACAGCGCGTCGCGAAGCGCGTCCGGCAGGCTCCGCTCTCGCGAATGCGCCACCAGATG
>SYLY01000057.1 GCA_005808475.1 Acidobacteriota bacterium | reverse complement strand
TGGTATCCGCCTGAATCGACTTGACCAGCGTGGACACTTTCTTGGTAGCGTCGGTGGCGCGGATGGCCAGCCGTTCGACTTCCTCGGCGACGACCGCGAATCCCTTGCCGGAGTCGCCGGCCATGGCGGCCTGAATCGATGCGTTCAAAGCGAGAATCGACGTGCGGTCGGCGATGTCGGAGATGAGCTGAATGATCTCGCCGATCTCCTGCGAGCTTTCGCCCAGCCGCTTGATTCGCTTGGACGTTTCCTGCACCTGGCCGCGGATGGAGTTCATGCCGTCGATGGTCTGATTCACCGAGGTGGAGCCTTCGCGCGCCGTGCTGAGGGCTTTTTCCGCGACGCCGGCGGCGGACACGGCCGTCACCGACACCTGCTGGATCGAACTGGCCATCTCGCCGATCGCTTCCGACGCCCGCAGGATTTCGGCCGACTGCTGGTGGTTCTGCCGCGCCAATTCCTCGGCGGAGGCGCGCACGACGCCCGCCGAACCGCTGAGTTCGGAGGTGGTGGCCTGCACCTGGGAGATGATGCGCCGTAGTTCGACGATCATGTAGTTGAACGAGTCGGCGATGGCGCCGGTCATTTCCGCCGTGACCTCGGCTTCCTTGGTGAGGTCGCCCTCGGCCACGCCGCTGACTTCGTCGAGCAGCTTGAGAATCGACTGTTGGATGCGGTCGCGTTCATCGCGCGACTGAATCAGCGCGAGAGTGTTGTCGAGCATCTGGTTCAGCGATTGCGTCATGACTCCCAACTCGTCGCCGGATTGGACCTCGGCGCGCGCCTGCAAGTTGCCTACGCCGATGTTGCCGAACAGTCGCTGAATGCTGCCCACCTGGCGGGTGATGCTCTGTCTGACGCCGTACACGAGGGCGAAGGCGAGCAGCAGCACCAGGGCGGCGGCGCCCAACTGCGTGGTTCGAGAAGAGCTCAACGCCTCGACGCGCGCGTTCAAAAGGTCGCGGCAAACCTCGATACTCTTGTCGTAGAGTTCGAGATGCTGGGCGATCGACTCCGAGCCGGCTTCGAGGAACTCCTTGGCGGAGATGTCCGGCTTGCCGAGCAACCTCTCGCGGGACAGCTTGGCGATCTTGTTGGCGGAGTTGACGGCCGTGCTACTGATTCCGCCCAGCCGCGAGTTCGCCACCGGGCTGTAGGCAAAGGCGGAGTTCATGTTCTGCGCCAGACGGTCGGTGGAAGTGGTCACCTGCGAAATCAGGAACAGGGTCTGCGCCTGTTCTTCCGCCGTCGAGCGGCCCGCCGCGGCGATACCCGCTCCGTAGCCACTCAATTGGCCCAGGTACTCGGACGCCCAGTTGATGTTGGTCAACACCGTGCTCGCCAGGTAGTACGTGTCGAGTTCGGTGTCGAGGATCAGTCCGGACTTGTCGCCGACGAGCTGAATCTGATTCTGCACTTCCGATATGAATCTGGTGTGAGCGTTGAAGCTCTCCGAGGCCTGCATCGCCGGGGACTTCTGGCGAAGCTCGGCCCACGACGCCTTCAACTTGGCGAATGGCTCGGAGGTTCCCCAAACCGCGCCGAGGCGCTTGTCCACCTGCTCGACCGCCGCCAGATCCGCGTCGATCTTGGGGCCGAGGGCCTGGAGTGGGGCGCGGAACGACGCGTCGCCGTTCAGCATTCCGTTGGTCATGCCACGATGCTGGGGAACGTGCTCGAGCAGCGCGCGCATGGGCGCCAGATACTCGAGGCCGGCTACTTCGTTCTGGCCGCGTTCGATGTCGACGCTCTTGGCCCGGACGAACAGGAACAGCAGCACCACGACCGGGATTGCGCCCAGGGCCGCGGTGAGGAAGAGTTTTTGCCAGATTTTCAGATTGCCAAACAGTTTCATGGGGTCGCTATTATCCTCTTGTCGATTTTTCGGTTGATTCCCGCCGAACGCGCGGCATTAGCCGGCCAGCGGATTTGCGCCAGACGCCGAGAAGAGCTTTTCGGCGTCGAGCACGTTGATCAGTAAGCCCTCGTGGCGGGCCAAGCCGCGCAGAGCGCGGGTGGAACGTTCATCCAGGATGGCGGGGGGCCGTCGAATTTCTCCCACCGGGAGCGCGGCGGCGCCGGACACGCGGTCCACGACGAACCCCACGGTGACGGTGGCGTCCCGGCCGCGCACCACCAACAAACGGGTTCCGTGTTCCACCATGCCGGTTCCGAGCACGCCGCCGAGGTCGAGCACGGGAATGATGTCCCCGCGAAGGTTGGCAACGCCGCGGACAAACTCGGGCGTTCCGGGCACCGAGGTGGTCGGGGGCACGCGTTCGGTCTCCACCACGTTGGCGACGGGCAACGCATATCCGACGCCGCGCACGGAGAACAGGATCAGCCGCTCGGTCCGAACCGCGGCGGCGGTTCGAGCGATTTCGGGCTCCTGGCGGGCGGCCAGTTCGGCGTCCATGCCGGCCAGCAGTTCCTCGATCGCGCCATCGCCAGACTCCACGGCCGGGGCCGCGACGGCCGTTGGACCGTTCTCGGGAATCTCGATGGCCGGGGCTGCGTGGGTGGCGGGGCCGGGCGCCGGCGGTTCGTCGAAGTCGAGCCAGAACGAGGCGGACGGAACCTCGATCCGAGGTTCGGGGAGCGGCTCCGGCGCAGTCGCGCCGGTGGCGGCGGGACCGAACTCGGGCTCCGCGTCGCCAGCCCTAGCCGGCGGGATGGGAATCGCCGGAATCGTCTCGACGGGCTCTTGGGGAGCGAGGGCCTCCAACCGGCGGACCTCCGGTTCGTCGAACTCGTCCCACGACAGGGCCGGTGGAGCAGGCGATGGGGACTCCACGCGCGCTTCCGGGACCGGAGCGAGTGCTTCGAAAGCGTAGAGCTCCAGTTCAGGCATGGCGCGCAACGCCGCCGCGGCCGGGGGTTGGCCGGGCGCTTCCGGTTCCGGCTGAACTTCCTCGGGAGGCTCGGCGTGGTACCTGTCGACTGCGGCGGGTGAGAAGGCGAATCGGAGCGCGGGCTCGCTCGCGGCGATCTCCGGCCTCGGGGATATCGCGGCGAGGACGCCGGGGACCGGCGGCTCGTCGAACTCCGCCCACGATGGCGCCGGGGGGGCGACACGGGCCGCTGCTTCCGGCTGAGGAGCCGGCGCGGGGACGGGTGGTTCCGCCGCCATGGCGTCTCCCAACGCGGCCAAGGTACGTTCGGGCGAAGCGGACACTCCGCCCGTTGGCGCGCTCGCGGCCGCCAGTTCCGCCGGGCCGTCCCAATCGGTCATCAGATCGGCCAGCAGGTCCGACATGAAGTCGCCGTCCACAGGCGGCAATCCGCTCTCTTCCCTATGTTCCATGCGATATCCGGTTAGAGGTTCCGCTGCACGGCGCCGGCCAGATCCTCGGGGCGGTAGGGCTTGGTCATGTATTCGTCCGCGCCCTGTTTCATGCCCCAGAACCGGTCGCTTTCCTGGTTCTTGCTGCTTACCAGGATCACCTTGATGTCCTTGGTGTCGGCGGCCGTTTTCAACTGGCGGCACACCTGGAAGCCATTCTTCTTGGGCAGCACGATGTCGAGCAGGATCAGATTGGGCTTGTGGGCCGCGGCCTGCGCGATCGCCTGTTCACCGTCCTCCGCGGTAATCACCTGGTGCCCCATCCCCTGAAGGACCTGCAACATCAGCTTCATTTCGGTGGGGCTGTCGTCGACCACTAATATCTTCTTGGACATCGGTTTCGCTCCTAGTTCTTGGAATCCTTTTTCTTGAGGTATTTGCCCACTTCCGCCGCCAGTCCGTCGCCTTCGAAAGGCTTGGTGAGATAGCCGGCGGCTCCCGCAAGGCGTCCCTTCACCTTGTCGAAGAATCCGTCTTTCCCGGAGAGCATGAGGACGGGAATGTGCTTGGTGAACTTGTTGTCCTTGATGACGCGGCAGACTTGATAGAGCCTGTCCCATAGGGGACGTTTTTTGGAAAAATGGCGTGGATGAAGGTGCTGGAAGTGGGTGAGACCGGAGGGGCGCCGGAACAAGGAACACGGAATTTGTTTGAAGTGGGGAAAAAAAGGCCTCATGATAGGACAT
>SYLY01000056.1 GCA_005808475.1 Acidobacteriota bacterium | reverse complement strand
GTCTCGATCACATCCGGCGGAATGCCGTCGTACGCCAACGGCGTGGACCGCATCCCCAAGTCCGACCTATTGAAGCGCTTACAACTCCTGATCCAGACCGAGCGTCTCCGCATTCCATCCGGAACGCCGGGTGCGCGCAAGCTTCTCGACGAACTCGCGGCCTACCGCCGCGCCCCCAAGCGGAACGGAGGCACACGCTTCGCGCCCGTTGACGAGGCCACCCACGACGACCTCCTCACCGCGCTCTCGCTCGCCTCCTGGGCCGGGGCCAAGGTGATCCGGTAAACGCGCCCGGGAGCGCGGCCGCGTTGGGACCGTGATGGCGTACCATGGCGTGAGAAAAGGAAACGGAGAATGAATATGCCGCTGGAAATCGGAATCGTGGGAATCGGGCGGATGGGCTGGGTGCACGCTTCGCACCTGATCGAGATCGGCCGCGAGACGGGCGCGTGCGCCCTGGCCGCCGTGGTGGATGGCGATGCCTCCCGGCTGGAGCGCTTTCGCGGCGAGATGCAATACTGCGGGCCGGTGTTCCTCTCGGTGGAGGATTACCTCGCGGCGGGCGTGTGCCGGACGACGGTCGTCGTATCGCCTACCGGGCACCATCGCGATCACGCCATGAAGCTGGTGCGGGCGGGCCATCGCGTGCTGATGGAGAAGCCGTTGACAGGCACGCTCGACGGCGATCTGGCTTGCTGCGAGGAACTGGATCGCGATCATCCGCGCTCGTTGATGCTCGCCTTTCAACGCCGGTTCGACGCGGCGCTCGCCTATGGGCGCGAGTTGGCGCGCGAGGGCGCGATCGGCCGCGTCTTCAAGATTTACTCCGCGCTCGAGGATTCCGGTCCGCCGCCGGAAGGCTACCAGAGCGGCGGCATCCTCCCCGACATGTCGGTGCACAACGTCGACGAGATCCTGTGGATCACCGGACGCGAACCGGATCGCGCGATGGCGGTCGGATCGGTGCTGCACAACAAGTACGTGTCGACGTGCCAGGAAGACTTCGACGACGCGATGCTGTACCTGTGGTTCGGCGAGGAGATCCTCGGCCAGGTTCAGGTGACGCGCAATCACGTGTCGGGTTACCGCGTGGAGTCGGCGATCTACGGCGACAAGGGGCAGATCCAGATCGGGCGGTTCGAACAGGATCCGTCGCGCATCGTGGTGGAGGCGTTCGGTCCGCGTGGCCGCTCGGAGCCGATCGCGCGCCGCGAGTTCCCCGGCGGCATTGGCGCGCCCGGTTCGCCCGAGTTCGTGGACCGCTTCGGACCCGCCTACAAGGCGGAAGTCGCGGCGTTCATCGATTGCTGCCACCAGGACTCGCCCTTCCCGACGTCGCACCGGGACGGCCTGCGCGCCCAGCGCGCGATCGCCGCGGGAATGCGGGCGATGCGCACCAGGGACGACGCGGCCGAGGTCTGATCCTACCCGCGCCGGCGCATGCCGTCGGGCGAGTTCTTGCCGTCGCCCTCGTAGCCGGCGCGCGCCGATAGCGGCTTGTCCAGCACGCGTTGCGAGCGAGCGTCGAAGAATTTGACCTTGCCTTCTCGATAAGAGTCGACGCCGAGCCGGATCGCGGTCATCAACTGGTAGCCGAACTCGGCGTTCAACACCGGCGGCTTGCGCGACCGCATGCAGTCGAGCAGGTTCGCCACGTGCAGATCGACCAATGAGCCCGGCTCTACGTCGAACGAGCGAGTTCCGCGCCGGGACTCGGCCACTTTCTTCGACCAGGTGGCTTCCGGCGTCACGATCACCTTGTCCGAGCCGAACGAGATCGTGCCTTTCTGGCCGTAGATCACGTCCTGCAGATACTTGCCGGCGCTTGCGTTCGCCATCGACGCGGCGAGATTCACCTGGAACGCGGGGTACTCGATGGTGGTGGCGTAGGTGTCGGGCACCTCGCGATCCTTCTGCGCGTAGATCCCACCGGACGCCGTGACGCGCGTGGGGAATTGCGGCCCCATCGCGTACAGCAGCGGTCCCAGCTTGTGGTAGAAGAGATCGGTGGCGATGCCGCCCGAGTAGTCCCAATACTTGCGCCAACGGAAGTATCGCTCGGCGCTGAAGGCGCGCTTGGGCGCGGTTCCGATCCAGCGGGTCCAGTCGATGGTTTCGGGCGAAGCCTCCTCCTCGACGTAGTAGTTCCACTCGCCGGCGATCGAGTTGCGAGAGTAGGTGCCGTGCGCCCAGAGCAGGTCGCCGATCTCGCCGGCTTCGACGAGCTTGCGCGCGTGGTGATAGCGCGCATCGGAAAGATGCTGCGAGCCCACCTGCAGGACGCGCCCGAAACGGATCGTGCCCTGATGCACCTGGCGCGCTTCGTCGATGGTGAGCGTCATCGGCTTCTGGAGATAGACGTCCTTGCCCGCCGCCATCGCGTCCAGCGCCATTTGCGCGTGCCAGTGATCGGGAACCGAGAAGACCACGCCGTCGACATCGGGCCGGGCGAGCACATCGCGGTAGTCGTGGTGAACGTCCTTCGACTCGAGCTTGGCGGTGGACGCCGCGCGCTCCTTGCGGCGCGTGTAGATATCGCAGACCGCGACCACTTGCGTGTCCTTGACGCCGTTCTGCCGCGCGAGCAGGGTGCGCAACATTCCGGAGCCGTTGTTGCCCACACCCACGACCGCCATGTTAATGCGGTCGTTGGCTCCGAGGACGCGGCCGGACTTGACCGAGACGGAGGGTTTCAGCGCGGTGGCGGACGCGGCTCCGGCGACGGTGTTGGCGAGGAAGGATCGGCGAGTGGCGCTCATCATGAGCATGGTATCACTCGCGCGCGAGCCTTACTTCCTGGGGGGCGGAATCGCGGAGCCCATGTTCATCGAACCGCCGCCCTCGCTGACGTAGTTGCGATTCCACGTTGGGATCTCGACCACTACGTCGCCTCTGACGACGCATTGGCATCCCAGCCGCGAGCTCAGCTTGAGATCGGCCGCGCCGTCCAGCTTGTCCTGTTCGTCGTCTTCCAGTTCGGAGAGGTTCGCCGCGCCGTCCTTCACCCAGACGTGGCAGGTGGTGCAGGCGCAGCTTCCTCCGCAGGCGTGTTCCAGGTGAACGCCGTAATGCAGACAGATGTCGAGGATCGATCCAGCCTTGCCGTGCTCGGAATATGGCATCGTGGCCGGATCGTAGTCGATCGTCACATTGGCCGGAAGAATGGTCACACGGGGCACATGTCCATGATACCAGCCAAGGGCAACACCCCTATTCCGATAGGAATTATCGTGATATTCTGAGAGGAGTGGAATCACGACGGCGCAGCTTGGCGAAAGCGATCACGTACCGCCTTCTCGGGTCGCTATCGACGGGCGGTCTGGTCTACCTGTTCACCGGCAGCGCCAAGGTGTCGGCGGGGGCGGCGCTGCTGGATTCGGTGGTGAAGATCTGCCTGTATTTCCTGCACGAGCGCTTATGGAACCACATCTCGTACGGCAAGCCGCGGCCGCCCGAGTACGAGATCTAGATCTAGAGCCGCTCGACTTCGGAACTCCGAAGGTTCGGCGCCGGGCGGCAAGGAATACAAAAGGAAACGGCGGCCACGCGAGGTGCGTAGCCGCCGTTTCCGGTTTGCGAGCCTTGCCGGTTAGAACTCGAGACGCAGGCCCATGGTGATGAGCCGCGGGCCGTTCTGCGGACCGGTGGGCCGGCCGAAGTTGGCGTTGCCGATGGCGCCGACCACGCCGCCGAAGTTGGTGCGGTTGAACAGATTGAACGCGTCCGAGCGCCACGTGAGGACGATCGGATTCTTGTCGTTCTGGAACAGGGTGGTTCGCTTCACCAGCGACAGGTTCTCCGTGAAGACCGCCGGTTGACGGAATGCCGAGTCGAAGAACGCCGCCGTGCCCAGCGTGAACTGCGGGGCCGCCGAGTAGGCGCCGGGGTTGAAGAAGCGGGTGTTCGGGTTGTTGGGATCGAGCGTGGTGCGGTCGATGCCGGTGCGGATCGCCTGTCCGGTGCGGTTGGCCTTGGTCTGGGGAGCGAACAGGACGCCGTTGCCGAGCGGGTTGCCCGGGGTCACGGCCTGGATCAGCGTGCCCTTGCGGTACACCTGCGCCGTTGCAATCGTCCAGCCGCCGGCCACAATCCTCACCGCCGGGTTGTCCGAGTTCAGGAACTTCCGGCCTTTGCCGAACGGCAGGTCGAAGGTGGAGAGGATGTTGAACACATGCGGAATGTCGAAGGGCATGTGGCTCTTCGCTTCCCGAATGTTGTGGAAGTCCTGCGGAGCGGCAGTGCCACCCTGCGAGAAGACCTGGCGGAAGTGGCCGTAGCCCAAGCTCTTGGACCAGGTGTGGTTGGCCATCAATTGGTAGGCGCCGAAGCGGCGCTCCACCTTGGTCTGCAGGGCGTCGTACCAGCTATGGCCGAAGCCCGCGAACAGGCTGCTCACCGACAGGTATTGCGGGTAGGGGCGCAACGACTGGGCTACGCTTTGGCCGGCGGGGAAGCCGGCGAAGGGGGCCCTGATGCCGGCGGCGGCCGCGGCCGGCGAATCGATGCGCTGCTGCAGCAGCGAGCCGCGCGTCAACAGGCTGGGGGGCAACTGATTCAGATCCACGGTCGAGTTCAGGCGCGTGCCGCGATTGCCCTGGTAGGCCACGTCGAACAGGAAGCCCTTGAACTCGTGCTGGACGTTGACGCTCCAGTTCTGGATGCGTCCGGGTTGGCCGGCGGTCGGACCCTGATACTGCACGCTCTGGAAGTTGACGATGGTCGGATCGATGATCGGGGGCGGGCGGTAACCGGCTTGCACCGGAATCCCGTTATCCCAGTTGAGCACCTGATTCAAGCCGTCGCTTTGCAGGTCGTTGCTGCCGGCGAAGCCGGCGCGGCATCCACAGCCGCCGCTCGAAAGGCCCTGGTAGTAGATCGACCAGCCGCCGCGAAGCACCGTCTTGGGCGACAACTGATAGGCGAAGCCGAGGCGGGGTCCGATGTTGGAGAAATCGGTCGGGTAGAACCGCTTGACGCCGGTGCGGCCGGGACCGACGCCGGAGAACACCAGTGCGCCCGGCAATCCGCCCGCGCCTGGATTGGGGATTTTGATGTCGACGTGCGAATAGCCGTTGCCGCCCGGCATGTGCCAGCCGATCGGTACTTCGTAGCGCAGACCGAGGTTGAGGGTCAGCTTGCTGGTGACGCGCCAGTTGTCCTGGAAGTAGACCGAGGTGTCGTAGTACACCGTGGTATCGAACAGCACCGGCGGAACGATATTGGAGGCGACATCGGCGGTTCCGAGCAGCATGCTGGCGAACTCGTGTCCGCTGTTGGTCAAGGCCGTCGGAAGGGCGGTCTGAGCGCGGTTGAAGACGTATCGGCCGTTCGTTCCAGCCAGATCCTCACCACGCGTGGTGAACTTGCGCCAGTTGCCGCCGAACTTGTACTCGTGCTTGCCACGCAGCCAGGAATAGCCCTGGCTGATCCACCACTGCTTGTTGAACTGTGCGCCGTTGGCCACCTTGCCGTCCTGCACGCCGTACGGCGACAGGCCCGCCGCTCCGCTGAACTGGATGCGCGGCGTGGCGTCGGAGTCTCCCGACAGCGAGTTGAAACCGAGCTTGCTGCCGAAGCCCTTCTGGTAGGGATTGTCCCAGGTCTGCCGGGTGATCGAGAAGCCGAAGGTGGTGTGCATGATCAAGCTGGGCTTGATGCTGTAGTCGTGGTTGACGCGATGGTTGTAGGGACGCTGATCGTTCTGCAGTCCATTGCCTAGCGCGCCGGGGAAGTTGGTGAGGTCGTTCTGGGACTGTACTTCGTCGTTGAAGAAGTACGACAGCCGGTTGCCGGGCGTGAACGCGTGATCGAACTTCAAGCTCCAGATGGTGCGCTCGAAGACGGATTGGTTGACGAAGTCGAAGTTGGTCGCGAGCGTCGGGCGGTTGGCGTCGGGAATCAGCGGAACCACGTTGCGGGCGATGCGGCTGAACCGCGCCTGCGGAATCGTGTTGCCGGGGACCGGCTGGCGCACGTTGCCGGCCGTGGTGGCCGGGTCGTAGATCAACGGTACGCCGGCGCCGGAGAAGTTGCCCTGCTTCATCGCGACCGTGGGTAGCGTGAGAACCGGGAAGCTGATCGTAGCGGGACGGATGTCCTTGGTGTAGGTGAAGAACCAGAACGTCTTGTTGCGGCCGTCATACACCTTAGGGACATAAATCGGTCCGCCCGCCGAACCGCCGGTTTCGTTGAAACGCTCCTTGGGCCGGAAGTTCGTGGCGGGGTTCGTGCTAGCGTTGCGCGCCCAGGCGTTGGCGTTCCAGATGTCGCGGCGCATGTTGTGGAACGCCGCTCCATGGAACCAGTTGGTGCCGGACTTCGGCACGTAGATTTCGATGCCTCCGCCCACGCGGCCGAACTCCGCCGAGTAGTTGGATTGCAGCATCTTGAATTCGGAGAACATCTCCGCCGACGGGAAGTTGAACACCGCGCTCGATTCGACGTTGAGCGCGCTGGCGCCGTCGATCAGCACTTCCTGCGCGCGGCCGCCCGATCCGGAGACGCTCTGTTCGCCGGCGTTGGTGACGCCTGCCATGTAGTTGACGAATGCCCGCGGATTGCGGATGCCGCCCGAAAACAGCGGCAGGTTGTCCATCATCTTCGTGGAGATGTTGGATCCGCGCTCGGCGCTGGTGGTTTCGAGCAAGGGTGGTGCGTCGGAGACCGTAATGGTCTGCTGGACGTCGCCGACTTCCAGGGCGATGTTGAGATCCAACCGCTGGGCGATGCGGATCTCGATACCGCCGCGGCTGACTCGTTTGAAGCCCGTCTTCTCGGCGGCGATCGTATAGACGCCGGTGCTCACCGAGGGGAAGACGTAGGTGCCGGCATCCGAGCTCTGGCTCCGAATTTCCTGACCGGTGTTTTCATTCTTGACGATGACAGCCGCCGCCGGGACAGCCGCGCCGTTTGCGTCCGTGACTATTCCGCCGATCGAACCGGTGGCCACCTGCGCCCATGCCGCCGAACTGGCAAACATGGCGCACAAAACCAACGTGGTTGTTCGCATATTGTAGACCTCTGGCAAAACTCCTGACCGGCGGAGTGGGATTCTCCGCCAGTACTGTCATTATAACGTCATCCAGCGCATCGGGCCTTCGACGCCGAATCGCGGCTTGCGCGGCGCGAATTTAACGAGCGCGAACACCGTCGCGCCCGAAGCGTTGCGCTAAGCTAGGTGAAAATGTTCACGTGGATCTGCCCGGAATGCGGCGCCGAGGTGCAGCCGTCGGACGACCAATGTCCGCGCTGCGCGGACAAGGCGCGAGAGGCCGCTGCCGCTGCCGCACCGCCTCCTCCACCACCACCCCCACCTCCACCGAAGCAGGCCGCTCCTCCGCCTCCGCCCGCTCCGCAGGCTTGGCCGCCGCCGGGCTATCCGCCGCCGCCCCCCGGCTATCCGCCGTATCCTCCGCCGCCGGGCTATGCGTACCCACCGTACCCACCGCCTCCCGCCGAGGGACAGCCCGCGTACTACCCGTATCCGCCGCCACCCTATCCGCCGCAGCCGCAGTACGCTCCGCCGCCTCCCCAAGAGGCAGCGCCGCCTCCACCACCGCCACCGCCTCCACCGAGGTATGAAGTTACCGCGGCTCCCACGGTGGCCGCCGCGCCCGTTTGGGCTCAGCCTCCCGCCAAGACGGGACCTCCCGGCTGGCTGGTGACTCTCGGCGTCGCCGCCGTGCTGGGTGCGGTCCTCTACGGCGCGTACTCTTACATGGGCCGTCACGATGCCGGGTCCTCCGCGCCGGATGCGCGGACCACGGCCCGGTCGCCGCTCGAGACGCCACCTTCGGAAACCGGAGCCGCGCCGCCGTCACCCGCCGGCGCGCAGATGGCCAAGCATGTCGAGATCACCGGAATCCGCATTACCGAGGACAAGAAGCGCGCGATGCTTACCGTCGCCGTGGTCAATCACTCGGGAGCCGATCTCGCCGCGATGAACGGCAAGATCCGCGTCACGACCAAGGACGGCGCGAAGACGGTCGCCACCGTCGACTTCAAGATGGCGAACCTGGCGCCCTATGAGACCAAGGATTACAGCATCCAGATCCTCACGACGATGCGCGCCTACGAAATGCCCGACTGGCAGTTCCTCAAAGCCGAGCTCTCGCTGAAGTGACCGCCGCCCTTTCGCTGGCCGCGCTGCTGGCCGCGATCGTGTTGTCGTGCTTTTCGCCCGTTCACGTGGGCGTGCTGTGCGGCGCGCTGGCGTTCCTCATCGGACACTATTCGGGCGGCATGAAGACCGCCGAGATCGCCGCCGGGTTTCCCGCCAGCCTGTTCCTGACCTTGTTCGGCGTCACGTTTCTGTTCTCGCAGGCGGCGTCCAACGGGACGCTCGAGCGCATGGCGCGGCAGTCGGTCCGGCTGGCGCGAGGCAACCGCGGTGCGATCCCGGTGGTGTTCTTCCTGTTGGCGCTCGGGCTGGGAGCCATCGGTCCGGGCGGAATCGCGGCGGCGGCGCTGCTTGCCCCGGTCGCCATGAGCGTCGCCGCCGAATCCGGGATCGGCGCCTTCCTGATGATCGTGATGCTGGCGAACGGCGCCAATGCCGGTACATTGTCGCCGCTCGCGCCGACCGGCATCATCGCGCAGCAGATCATGACCCGGATCGGTCTTCCGGATCAGGGCTGGTCGAACTTCTGGAACAGCCTGTTCGCGCAGAGCGCGGTCGCGTTCGGTGGATACCTGATGCTGGGCGGTTGGCGTTTGTTTCGAGAACGAGCGCCGCGCGGAGCAACGGTCCAGCCGGAGCCGCTCGACCGCAATCAGCGGTTGACTCTGGCGGCCATCGCTCTACTGACGGCCGCCGTCGCCGGGTTCGGCGTCGACGTGGGGATGGCGGCGTTGGTAGCGGCGTCGGCGCTGTCCATTACGCGCGCGGCCGATGACGAAGTGGCGATGCGCGCCGTGCCGTGGAGCGTCCTGTTGCTGGTCAGCGGCGTCACCATGCTCATCAACGTCATGGACAAGACCGGCGGCATGGACCTGTTCACGGGTCTGCTGGCGCGCGTGGCGACTCCGCTGTTCATCCCTGGCGTGATGGCGCTGGTGTGCGGCATCGTGTCGGTGTACAGTTCGTCCTCGGGCGTGGTGCTGCCCGCGTTTCTGCCCACCATTCCAGGGCTGGTGCAGAAGCTGGGTGGCGGCGATCCGCTCATGATCGCCTACTCGGTCAACGTGGGCGCGCATCTGGTGGACGTGTCGCCGCTCTCGACGATCGGCGCGATTTGCATCGCCGCGGCCCCGGCCTCGGAGAACCGCCCGAAGTTGTTCCGCGATCTGCTGATCTGGGGCTGGTCGATGGCTTTAGTGGGCGCCGTCGTGTGCCAGGCGTTCTTCGGCTTCCGCCGTTGAGATGCGCGGCGCGAGCGTCTCTTCGCCTCCGCCCATCAGGCGCGCCAGCGCCGTCTGACGATACCGGAAGATCGCTTTCAATTGAGCGCCCACCATCACCGCGTGAGCGATGGAGCCGAGCGGTCCCAGAGGCAGCCGGTAGTCGACGCGGTCGGCGACGGCGGTTCCACCCGGAACCTCGCGGAACGAATGCGTATGCCGCCAGAACGAGTATGGGCCGCGCTCCTGCACGTCGACGAAAACGAACGGCGGCTCGTAGGCGGCGATGATCGTCTTCCACTTCATGGGCAGGCCGAACCAGCGGATCTCGTAGTCGATCTCCGCTCCCGGGCGCATCTCGACGCGCGGCGACACGATGCGGAAGTTCAGCCAGGGAGGCGTGATTCGGGCCAGATTTCGCGGATCCTCGAAGACGGCGAACGTCTCTTTCAGCCCGAGCGGGACTTTCATTTCGCAGCGGAGCGTGTAAGTCGTGGCCATCGGCGTTCGATCGATCGGATGCCGCAGCCGCGCGGTCCGATTTACGATTTCGCCCGCCTATGGAGCTTGCCACAGCCGGACGCGGCTTTCCGGCCACCGGCAATGCTCCGGAACTTCGGTGAAGATGCCCGCTTTTCGCAGGTTGTAACGCGCGTCGAACTGGCAGGCATCGGCGTCGAGCGCGTGGCGGAAGTCGGCGATGGCCGGCTCTCGCAGACCGAGTTGGAACAGCGCCACGCCACGCTGGTTGAGCGCCAGAGGATCGCCCGGTTGCAGCGCGAGCGCTCTGCCGAATTCCCTGAGAGCCTCGCTCGGCCGGCCGTTGGCCAGGTGCAGGCGGCCCAGTTCGGAGGCGACCGTGGGATCGCCGGGAGCGCGGTTCCGGGCATCCTCGAGCAGGCGCAGTCCGGTCCCGGGATCCGCCGCGCGCGCGGCCTGCAGGCGGGGACGCAGCTTATCCGGCGCCCAGCGCATCGCGTCTTCCCACAGCGCCAGCTCCGATTTCCACACGTCGGCGCGTGCGTAGCTCAACATGCAGAGCACCGCTCCACCCGCCGCGAGCAGGATCGGAAAACTGGTCCGCCGCACGATCAACCCGGTGAACGCCGCGAATCCGAGCATCGGCAGGTAGAGGCGCCGGTCGGCGGCGAGGTCCTGTGCCGGGAAGATCGACGAGGTTGGCATGAGCAGCACCATTCCGGCCAGGAACCAGAATCCCGCCCCCGGTCCGCGGAAGGATCGCGACGCGACGAACGCCGCGAACAAGATCGCCGCCCAAGACACCACGCCGCGCCAGTCCGCCATGAGCGGGATCGCCGGATCGACGGTGAATCCCACCGGGATCGCCAGCAACTGGAAGTATCGAAGGATCGCGAATCCCTGGGTGAGGAAATACTGGGTGGCGCCAAAGCCCGACTGTTGTCCGGCGCCGGATCCGGGCGTCACCGCCGCCAGGAACGCCACGCGCGCCGCGAACGCCGCCGCCATCGCGAACATCGCGGCCAACGGGACTCGCTCCGCCCGGTCGCGCGAGCCGGCCCAGTGCAGCAACAGCAGGAACGCGGGAAACGCTGCGCACTCTTCCTTGGCCAGCAGCGCCGCGCCGAACGCCGCGGCCGCCCACCACCGGGAGCCGCGCGTCCAGGGCAACAGCGACGCCAGGCACAGTAGCGTGCAGAGCAGAGTCGACCGCGCGAAGACGTACGCCACCGCCTCCGTCTGCGCCGGATGCACCGCGAACACGAACGCCGCGATCGCCGCCGCCTGACCGGGGATGAGGCGCCTCAGGCAGATCCAGACCAACGCCGACGACGCCAGATGCAGCGCCAGGTTCACCGCGTGGTAGCCCACGGGCGACTCGCCGCCCACCGCGTGGTTCAGCCAGAACGTGAAGTACGTGAGCGGACGCGTCTGCGATGGCCTCCACACTTCCCGCCACCCGCTGGGCGACGTAATGGCCGGATCGGCGAGGATGGCGTGGTCGTCGAACTGGAAGGGGGCGGACAGCAATCCGCCGAACGAAAACAGCACGGCGGCGGCGATCGCCGCCAGCACCGCGACGCCGCGCGGACGGGGTTCGGACGGCGTTTCGGGACCGGTTCCAGCCAATGCTATTATCTTAGGTCACTCCACGCCGCATGCCGAAATCCGCCCGGCCCAAAACCGCCGCCGAACGCAAGGCCCGGCTCGGGAAGATCCTGGAACACCTGGACGCTCTCTACCCGAACGTCACCTGCGAACTGCATCACGAGAACGCGTGGCAGCTTCTGGTGGCGACCATCCTTTCGGCCCAGTGCACCGACAAGCGCGTGAACATGGTGACTCCGGGGCTGTTCGCCAAGTACCCCACGGTGCGCGATTTCGCGGCGGTGAGCCAGGACGAACTCGGCGAGGACATCAGGTCCACCGGCTTCTACAACAACAAGGCCAAATCGATCGTTGGCGCGGCCAAGAAGGTGCTGGGCGATTTCGGCGGCGAAGTGCCGCGCACCATGGAGCAGATGCTGACCATCCCCGGAGCGGCTCGCAAGACGGCGAACGTCGTGCTCGGATCGGCGTTCGGCATCGCCAGCGGCGTGGTGGTGGACACGCATGTCCAACGGATCGCGGCGCGGCTCGACCTGACCAAGGAAACCGATCCGGTCAAGATCGAAAGGGATCTGGCGAAGCTGCTGCCGCGGGACCGCTGGATACTGTTTGCGCACCAGATCATCCATCACGGCCGCCGCATGTGCGTGGCGCGGAAGCCCGAATGCGCGAAGTGCCCGATCGAGCCGCTGTGCTACGCGGCGGACAAGACGGTGTGAGGCTGGTTTCCGCGGCGTTGGCGGCGATGCTCTCCGGCTGCGGCGGGGGTCTCGAATGGTACGCGCCGCCGCCCCAGATGCCCGGTCCGCCGAGGCTCGCGCCAGCCGTGTCGATGAACGATCCAGCCGCGCCGGCGCACATCGTGAGCGGCATCGGCAAGCTCGAGAACGACCGGCATCGTTGGACCGAGGCTCGCGCGGTCCTGCGGTTCGAACTGCCGGTGGCGCGGGAGTTGAAGTTCGAGGCGCTGCTCGGCGTGAGCGACGTTACGTTTCCCAAGACCGGGCCGGTGACGGTGGTGTTCCGCGCGAACGGGGCCGAGTTTTCGCGCATCCGCTACGATTCGGCCGGGGAGCGCCGCCATGAAGCGGCCGTGCCGGACGCGGCCTTGCGCACCGGCGTGAACGAGGTGGCGATCGAGGTGGACAAGCCGCCGTTGGTGCTGCTGCGGGCGGGCTTCGTCGAATAGATGCGCGAGGTCTTCTACACACTTCTCGGATGGGGTCTGGCCGCGGGCGCCTGCGTCGGAGCCGGGCGGTTGTTGATCGCGCGATGGAAGCTGCCGCTTCACCGCCAGGAACTGGCGCCGGTGGCGTTCGTGCTGGGCGCGGCGGTGGTGAGTCTGCTGACCTTCGCCATGGCCGCGGTGCATGCGATCCACAAAGGCACGCTGCTCATAGCCGCGCTGGCGATTCTGGCCGCCGCCGCGCGTTCCCGCGCCAGCGCGCCCACGCTGCCCGCGACACGCGCCGGATGGGTGATGCTCGCGGCGGTTCCTGCGGGCGTGTGGACCTTCCTCCACGCGCTCGCGCCCGAGATGAGCGCCGACGGAATGGCGTACCATCTGGGTCTCACCGCGCGCTATTACCGCGAACACGGGTTCCCGTTCATCCCCGACAACATGTACGCCAACCTGTCACAGGCGATGGAAATGCTGTTCCTATTCGCGTTTCCGTTCGGGCGGCACTCGGGCGCGGCGCTGATGCATTGGAGCTTCGGAGCCGCGCTGGCGGGGTTGATGTTCGCGCACGGCCGGCGCTTCGGATTTCCTTACGCGGGCGCCGCCGCGGCGGTGCTGGTGGCCGCGTCGCCGGTAGTGGGGATCGACGCGGCGAGCGCGTACAACGACGTCGCGGCGGCGGCGGCGATCTTCACGGTCTACCATCTGCTCCGTGTGTGGGACGAGACTGGCGACGCAGGGGTGCTGCTCGCGGTGGGTCTGGCGGCCGGGTTCGCCTACGCGATCAAGTACACCGCGTTTCTGGCTCTGCCGTTCGCGATCGTCTGGCTGGTCTGGCGCCGGGCATCGTTGCGCCGTCTAGCCGTGGTGGCGGCGATGGCGGCGGTGTCCATCGCTCCCTGGGCGGCCAAAAACGCTATTCAGCTCGGCAACCCGGTGTCGCCGTTTTTCAACAAGTACTTTCCGAACCCCTACGTGCACGTCTCGTTCGAGGAGCAGTACCGCAAGGACATGCGCGACTACGGCGTCCTGGACAAGCGCGCTCTTCCGGTCGAGGTGACGGTTCGCGGCCACTTGACCAATGGACTCCTCGGCCCGGTGTTTCTGCTGGCGCCGCTCGCGTTGCTGGCGTTACGTCATCCGCACGGCGCGGGTCTGCTAGCCGCCGCCGCCGTGTTCGCGCTGCCGTACGCGTCCAACATCGGCACGCGATTCCTGATTCCGATGCTGCCGTTCCTCTCTCTGGCGCTGACGGTCCCTCTCGCGCGCCGGGCCCGCACGGCCGCGGTGTTCGCGGCGATTCACGCGATCGTATGCTGGCCCCCGGTGGTGAACCTGTACTGCGCTCAATATGCCTGGCGGCTTTTCGAATTTCCACTGGAGGCCGCGCTGCGCATCGAACCGAAGCACGAGTTCCTGACCCGGCTCGCCGGGCCGTATCAGGTAGCTCGCATGATCGAAGAGCGGACGCCGCCGGGAGCGTGGATCCTCGCCACCAATCAGGTCGCCGAGGCCTATTGCACACGCCGGGTTTCCGTGGTGTACCAATCGGCGATGGGGCAGAATCTGGGGTCGCTGCTCTACGCGCCGGTCGTGCATGACTGGGTTGCGTCGCGCGTGGTGGAGTTCACCGTGCCCGCCGCGTCCATCTCCGGGGTCCGGGTGACGCAGACCGGCTCGTCCCCGGAGCAGTGGTACGTCTCCGAACTGCGCATTCACGCGGGCGGCGCCGAACTGCCGCGCGATCCCGGCTGGCGCTTCCGTGCGTCGCCCATGCCCTGGGAAGCCGGGGAAGCATTCGACAACAGCCCGCTCACCGGCTGGCAGTCGTGGCAGGCGGCCAGGCCGGGGATGTTCTTCGAGGTCCGCTTCGCCGGACCGAAGGCGGTGGACCGGGTCACGATCGAGACGCCGCCGGTCGACCGGTTGCTGTCGCTGTCGCTCGACGTGCTCGGCGCCGATGGCAGGACTTGGCGGCCTTCGGGGGCCGTTCCGCGTGAGATCGACGGCGCGGCGCCGCTCGGGCTTCGCGGCCAGGCGGCCGGTACGCTCAAGCGGAAGGGCGTCACCCACATCCTGCTGCACCAAGCCGACCCTCAGGCGCCGGACGTCGAAAAACGCCTCGACGACTGGGGTTTGCGCAAACTCGGCGAGCGGGACGGGCACCGCCTGTACGAGATCCGGTAGGTTCGGTTCAAAGGCAAGGTAGAATGGAGGTTCCCATGGGACAGAGTATCGGGCAGATCCTGACGAGCACCGTGCATCAAGTCGTGAAGAACCGCGGCAAGATGGAGCCTCAGCGCGGAACCATCGCGGAATGGACGGTGACCATCCTGCTGCTGTTGTTCGGAACCACCACGCTGGTGCAGGCGTTCGTGATTCCGACCGGCTCGATGGAAGACACGCTCCTCATCGGCGACCATCTTCTGGTGGACAAGCTCGCCTACTCGCCGCCCGGTCCGCTCAGCAAGCACATCCTGCCGTACACCGACGTCAAGCGCGGCGACATCATCGTGTTCCGCTACCCGATCGACATCCGCCACACCTTCGTCAAGCGCGTCATCGGCGTGCCCGGCGACCGCATCAAGCTGATGAAGAAGCAGGTAGTCCTCAACGGCCGCGAGCGCCAGGAACCGTACAAGTACCACAAGACCGACTACTTCGATTCCTACCGCGACAACTTTCCCACCGAGCCCAACGTCCGTTTGTTCGATCCCGCGAACAAGATGCTCGAGCAGAACTTGATCAATGGCGAGGTGGTGGTGCCGCCGGGCCACTACTTCGCGATGGGCGACAATCGCGATTCGTCGCTCGATAGCCGGTACTGGGGATTCGTGCCGCGCGACCATATCATCGGTAAGCCGCTGGTGATCTACTGGTCGTACGACGCGCCGACCGAACGTCTGGCCAGTTCCGACATCGGTCTGGATCACATTCTCGATCTGGCGCAGAACTTCCTTTCGAAGACTCGCTGGAAGCGCACGTTCAACCTGATCCGGCCGTTTCCGATTCCAGACTAGAGGAGGCGCCCGTGCGCAAGCATCATCGCGGAGAGCTCGCCGAGTGGATCGTGACGTTCCTGACGATGCTTTGGGTCTCGTCGAGCATCGGCTGGGCGTTCGTGGTCCCCACCGGTTCAATGGAGGGCACGATTCTCGTGGGCGACCACATGATCGTCGACAAGATGAGCTACGCCCCGTCCGGTCCGATTGGCAAATACCTGCTGCCTTACACCGACGTGAAACGCGGCGATATCATCGTGTTCCGCTATCCGCTGAACATCAAGGAAGACTACGTCAAGCGCGTAATCGGCGTGCCGGGCGATCGCATTCGGATCTCGGCGAAGCAGCTTTTTCTCAACGGCAAAGCGGTGGAGGAGCCGTACAAGGTGCATCGTTCGAACCAGATGGACAGTTATCGCGACTTCTTCCCGTCGGAGCCGAACTCGCCGCTGCCGCCGGCCGCGTTGCAAATGCTGCGCGGCCACATCGTTGCCGGTGAAATCGTCGTGCCAGCGGGCCACTACTTCGCGATGGGCGACAATCGCGACGAGTCCTCCGATAGCCGCTACTGGGGCTTTGTGCCGCGCGAGAACATCGTGGGCAAGCCGTGGGTGATCTACTGGTCCTTCGAGTCGGCGGGCGATTATCGCAAGGCCGTCGATCCCACCCATCTGAAGGATCTCGCGCTGAACTTCTTCTCCAAGACCCGCTGGAACCGCACACTGCGGACGTTGCGCGGACGCCCCCTTCAATAACGTGTCGAAACATCACTACGGTTTGATCCTCGCCGGCGGGCGGGGAACTCGATTCTGGCCCCGCAGCCGCACGCGCACTCCGAAACAGCTTCTCCCGTTCGTCGGCGAGAACACGCTGCTGCAGGAGACCCTTGAAAGGCTGCGCGCGGTGGTTCCGCCCGAGCGCATCTGGGTTCTGACCAACGATCATCTGGTGAAGGAGATCCGCAAGCAATTGCCGGACGTCCCCGCCGCGCAGGTCCTCGCCGAGCCGGCGCAGCGCAACACCGCGCCTTGCCTGGCGTTGGCATCGCAACTGATCGCCGCGCGCGACCCGAAGGCGGTGCTCGGCGTGTTTCCGGCCGACCACCATATCTCGAAGCCCGCCGAGTATCGCAAGTACGTCAAGGCCGCGTTTCGCGCCGCCGGAGCGGGGAGCCTGATCACTCTCGGAATCCAGCCTCGCTGGCCCGAGACCGGCTACGGATACCTCGAGTTTCCGGAAGGCTCGAACGCCGGCACGTTCGAGCCGGTTCCCTTGTCGAGCTTCCGCGAAAAGCCGGACGAGGCGAAGGCGCGCGAGTTCCTCGCCGCCGGGCACTACTACTGGAATGCCGGGATGTTCTTCTGGAAGGCGGGTGCGTTCCTCGACTGCATGCGCGAGTTCCAGCCGAAGACGTCGACCTTACTCGCCTCGTTGCCGCCGCTCGAGTCGCGCGGATTCGCGGCCAAGCTGAAGAGCGTCTACCCGAACTGCGAGAACATCTCCGTCGACTATGCCGTCATGGAGCCCGCCGGCAAGAAGGGGATGGTGCTCGGTCTGGCCACCGGCGACTTCGGGTGGAACGACCTGGGAAGCTGGAACGCGGTCTACGAACTGGCGGAGCGCGACTCGGAAGGCAACATCTCGCGTGGCGAGTCGGTGTTCGAGGGCGCCACCGGATGCTTTGTCGAAGCCCACGGCAAACTGGTGGCGATGGTGGGTGTCAAGGATCTGGTCGTGGTCGACACGCCCGACGCGCTGCTGATCGTCGACCGGTCCCGCGCGCAGGATGTCGGCCGGATCGTCAAGCAGCTCGAGAAGCGCGAGCGCCACGACCTGCTGTAGCTATTCCTTCACCACGCTGACGCTGGCGATCGTCCACGGCCCGGTGCGGAGTTCGTTCACGATCTTGCCGCTGGCGTCGATCTCGAGCAGGCGCCGGCCCGTATAGTCGTTGATGAACAGGTTTCCGTTCGGAAACACGTCGGTGCCGGACGCCCAGCTCATCCGCAGGGCCGGTTGCATCCCGCCCAACGATCGCACCACCTTGCCCTCGCGCGTCACTTCGACCACCTCGCCGGGATCGGTCATGCTCACCAGCGTGTTGCCGTTGGCGAGCCGCATGCCGCGATACGGACGCCTCTTGGTCCCGCCCTCGCCCTCGTACTTCCAAACGACCTCGCCCTTCTGGTTCACTTCGATGATCTTGCCGAGCACCTCCACCGAAATCAGCGTGGTGCCTTGCGGCGTGCGGCGCGCGTTGCGGCTCTGCATGTTCGCCAGTTCCGGGTGCGCATAGCGCCAAACGACCTTCTTCTCCCGCGTGACTTCGATCACCTCGCCCTTCCGCGCGTCGTTGATCAGAGTGTTGCCGTTGTCGAGCCGTTGCGCGCTGATCGGGTGTTCCAGTCCTTCGTTCGGACCGTAGCTCCACACTTCGCGATGTTGCCCGTCGATCTCGATCACCTTGCGCTGAGCGCCGATCGAGTACAGGACATGGCCGCCGGGCAGCGACTGCACATCGTGCCCGCGCTGGTTCGGAACCCGCCAGTTCACGTTGCCGGAAGGCCAATCGAGCTCGATCACCTCGCCGCCGGGGCCGTGATCGGAGATCAGCACGCGGGTCTGCTTCGGCTTCGGCGCGAGCTGTTTGTCGAAGAACTCGATGGCGGCCGCTTCCGCTTTGGCGGCGTCTTCGCCTTTGAATCCGTGGCCCGCGCCTTTCATCGTGAGCAGCTCCGCGTGGACGCCGGCCGTCTTCATGCGTTCCATCAACCACAGCGACTGCTCGTAGCCGACGTACTTGTCCTCGGTGCCGTGGATCGCCAGCACCGGGGCCGCTTTGGGCGACACCCAGTTCAGCGGGCTGCCGAACCGGTGCAGCTTGTCCTGGCTGCTCAGGCCGCCGCCGAACCACATTGGCAGCACTTCGTGCGCGTCGACGCTGGCCCCGTACGATTTGGTGAAGTCGGTCGGCCCATAGTAGTCGACGACGCACTGGACCTTGCTCGACATCTCGCGGTTCGGGCCCGTTCCCTCGAACTCGGGGACGCCGGCCGTCAGGCCCAGCATCAGCACGAGATGGCCGCCCGCCGATCCGCCGATGACGCCGATTCTGCCGGGATCGATGCCGTAGCGGTTGGCGTTGGCGCGCATCCAGCGGATGGACGCTTTGACATCCTCCACCGCCGCCGGGAACTGGTGTTTCGGCGACAGCCGGTAGTCCACGGTCGCGGCGACATAGCCCCGATCGGCCAGCTTCAGAATCAGCGGCAAATACGAGTCGCGCTTACCCGCGCGGAATCCGCCTCCGTGGATCGCGACCACGGCCGGGCGGCGTCCGCCGTCCGCCTTGGGCCGCGCGATGTCGAGTAACTGCGGCTCGCCGACGCGCGAGTATTCGACGGCCCGCTCGAGGACCACCGAGTCCGGAACGTTCGGCTGCGCGGCCAAAGTAGCCGCGGCGAGCACGGCGGCGAATACGGTTCTCACTTATTGAAGCCCCTTCTTTGCGTTGTACAGTTTCGAGATCTCCTGGGCGGACAGCGGGCGCCGGAAGATCGACAATTCGTCGAAGAGCCCCACGTAGCCCACGCCCAGCCGGATCGCCGCCTTGGACATGTCCCACTCGAGGCCTTCGGCGATCGTTTCGGTGGTTCCCACCGCGGCGCCGTTGACGTAGAGCGTCGCGGTTCCCTTGCCGGTTCCCAAACCCTTGTGCGAGATGGCGATGTGGGTCCACTGCCCCTTGGCGAACGGCGTCTTCTTCATCACCACCAGCCGGTTGTTGAACGCCGGGTTCTTGTCGGAGGGCACGTTTTTCGGGTTCCACTTGTTCAGATCGCCGAACACGCCCAGCCGGAAGTGGCGCGGTTTGTCGTCCTTGGTGAAGTCGACCCAGATGGCCCCGTCGTTGTAGGCGGCGTCGGTAACCTGGATCGGATCGCAAAAGCCGGGTTCGAGGTCGGTCTCCGGATCGAGCGAGAGCCAAAACGAAATCGTCCCGTCCCAGGAACCGGACTTGAAGTTGACGTTCCCCTCGGCCGGATAGTAGACCGCCTTGGTGTTCTTCTTCTTGAACCGGAGCGCTCCGCCGAACTTACCCGCGCCCGGGGCGATCTCGATGTCGGGATTGTGCAGCCCGGGTTTGGCGTCATCGCGTTTCTGGTACGAAGTCGCTGTATGGAGCCGCTTGTCGCCGCGGGCGACCCCGGCATCCACCCCTTGGTCGAAAGAGGCGTGGAAAAGCAGATCCTTCTTCTGAGCGGCGGCCGTCCAGGCCAGCGCGGCGAGCAGCGCCAGGCGAATCATCCCTTCACCGCCTTCCACTTGGCCGTGCCGTACTCGCCCAATTCCACTTCGCCCGACATGGCGCCGCCCTCCAGCCGTCCCTTGAAATCGTAATGCAGCGTCTGGCCTTCGTATCTCCAGCTACTCGAGAAGCCGACATGGGCGCCGCTGATGGAGCCCTTCAACTCGCCCGATCCCACGCGGCCCCGATGCTTGCCGGAGAGCTTGTTGCCGGCCACATGGAAATCCACCGTGTGCGTCGTGGACCCCGGCTCGAATTCGATCTCGACGCGCCAGCCTCCGGCGATGTCCTGGGCCGGGGCGGCGAAGCTCGGTTCGAGCACGCCCTTCTCCGCCGACTTGAAAATCGCGGTCAGCCGGCCGGCGACCAGCTTTGCCTCGCCCTCCTTCATCGCCACGGGCCGGATGCGGAACTGGAATCCGCCGCCCTCGGCGTGGGACATGACGCGCGGGGTCCCGGCGAGCAGTTCCCGCCCGACTTCTCCCGCGGTTATGCCGTAACGCTTGGGATCCCACTCGAGGTTCACTGTCGGGAATGGGCTTGCTCCCGCCGGCTCGGTCATCTTGTACTTGACGCCGATCGGGGCCAGCGTCTCTCCGATCTCCTTCAACCACCCGCGCCACTTGTCGTAGTCGGCCTGGAGATTGTAGTTGTTCGTCCACACGTCGATCGCGGCGACCATCCCCATGATCTCTTCCTTGCCGACCTTCAACGCGCGTCCGTAGGCGTGATGGGGCGATGCGTTTGCCCAAGCCGCCGCCACCAGAGTCTTCTTGCCCAGCAAAAGACCCGACGGCTGAGGCGCGCGCAGGATCTTGCCGCCCGAATATGCCACCAGGCTGGCCCCGCGCTTCAGATAAGGATTCGGGTTGAGGGCCAGTTCCGCCGCCGCGTCCACCAGGATCGGTACGTTGCGCGGCGCGGCCGCCGCGACCAGATTTTCGAGCTTGATGGGACCGCCCGGCTCGCCGGTGCCGAGCATCATGATCATCGCCGTGCGAGGGCCGAAGGCGCGATCGAGATTGGCGGGCGAATCCACCTCCACCATCTTCACGCCCACCGTTCGAACCGCATGATCGTAGGCGTTGCGCGACTGCCGCGGCACGATCACCTCGTTCTTCAGGCCGTCCATGTTGGGGATCTGCTGCATCTTCTCGGGATCGCGCCCGGCGACGCAGCCGCAGGTGGCCAACGTCAGCGCCGCGGCCGCGCCGTTGGTGACGATCGCCGCTTCGGCGCCGAGCTTGGGCGCGATGTAGGCACCCACTTTCTCCATGAGTTCGTCGAGGTTCACCGGCCAGTACGAGGCCTCTTCCATCGCGCGCTTGACTTCGGGACGCGAGAGGGCGCCGCCGTTGATGGTGTACGTGGCCGTGCAGTTGATGAACGGCCTCGCGCCGATGCGCGTGTACACCGATGAATCGGAGCCGGCCTTGGCGGGAGCCGCTCCCGCCTGTTCCGCGGTGAGGCCGAGGGCCGCCGCCCAGCCGCCTGTCCGTAGCGCATCGCGCCTGTTGAATCCGCCCGCCATGTTTACCTCCCGGCCAAATACTTTTTCGGCATCAGAGTCGCGATCGTGCCGAAATAAGTGACGATCTTGTGTTGTACCGCCGCGCCCATCAGCATGTGCGCTTCCGGATGCGTGAGCTTGAAGTCGCTCGTCAACCATTCGATCATATCCGAATTGGCCATCCGCAGCGCGTTGTCCATGCTCGACGAGAATTCGGGTTGGCTGCCGATGGACACGATATATTCCGCGTTCTCGAGCCGCGGGATGGAGATCCGCTTTCCCTTGCGGACCTTGACCGTGAACTGGACGTCGAGCGAGGTTTCGATGCCGCTGCCGAGCCCCTCGCCGTCGCCTTGCGCCGCGTGTCCGTCGCCGACGTAGAAGAACGCGCCCTTGTGGTAGACCGGAAAGTAGAGCGTCGCGCCTTCCACGATGTCGTTGTAGTCCATGTTGCCGCCCCAACTTCCCGCCGGACCGGACGTCTCGACTTTCTCGCCGGGGGGCGCGACGCCGATGCAACCGAGCATCGGGCGCAGCGGCAACTCGATCTTGCGGCCCGAGCTCTGCTTCAGCCGCGGGCTCACGACATTGCGCTTCAGGTCGATGTCCCACGGAATGAGATCGGCGCGGCCGGGGCGGAGCACGCCCATCTCGTAGAAGTTCTTGTAGAGCGACTCGGCGGCTCCGGAATTCAGGATGCCCGGGGAAAGGCGGTAACTGGTGTACCCATAGTTACGGTTGCAGCGGACCTTGTCGAGCTTGACCTCGAGCGAGTCGCCGTATTCGGCCCCTTCGACGTAGAACGGGCCCATGAGCGGATTGCCGCTCTCCGGGTAAACGTACGGATGCTGGATGTGTTTGACGGCCTTCCAGTCGGCGCCTCCGGAATCCCAGGTGCGAGTGACGACGGTGTCGCCCGAACGGACGCGTTTCACCGGTTCCTTGAACGCGGAGAATACACGGGAATGGTGATCCGGGTAGACCTCGTGGGTCTCGGCGAGCAGACTCGCGCCGAAAAGCAGGAGCGAAGTTCGAAACATGCCGGAGAGCATATCACGATGTGGGCGGTGGGGCCGTGGACGTCAATCCCAAGCGGCGGCGCGCATGATACCCTCGGCGAATGAGACTCGCCGCCCCGCTCCTGCTGGCCGCCTTACCCGTGCTTTGCCAGCCGGACCGGATCGCGATGTTGAACGAATTCGCTGAGCTGCTGCGGATTCCCAATGTCGCCCGCAATGTGGACGACATGCGCCGCAACGCCGCGCTGATCGAACGGATGTACGCCAAGCGGGGCATCGCGCTGACGCGGATGGAAGTTCCGGGCTCGCCTCCCGCGCTGTTCGGCGAGTTGCGGGTTGCCGGCGCCCAACGCACGATCATGCTGTACGCCCACTACGATGGACAGCCGGTGGCCGCAAGCCAGTGGACCAACGGTGGACCATTCGAACCCATTCTGTTGGACCAGGCCGGCAGGAAGCTGCCCTGGCCCACCGAGGACGCGCAACTCCATCCGGAGTGGCGGCTGCAGGCCCGCTCGGCGAGCGACGACAAGGCTCCCGTGATTGCCTTTCTGGCCGCGCTCGACTCCGGCGTCAAGCCCCAGGCCAACCTGAAGTTCTTCTTCGACGGGGAGGAAGAGGCGGGCTCACCGCACGCGCGCGCGATCCTAGAGAAATACAAGGACCGGTTAAAGGCCGATGCCATGATCTTCTGCGACGGTCCCGTGCACCAGAGCCGCCGCCAACTGGTCTCGTTCGGCGTGCGGGGAACGGCGGCGTTCGAACTGACTCTCCACGGCCCCGCGCGGGAACTGCACAGCGGACACTACGGGAACTGGTCGCCCAACCCCGCGCTGATGTTGGCGCACTTGATCGCGTCGATGAAGGACGAGGATGGCCGCGTGCGCGTGGCGGGCTTTTATGACGACGTCGTCCCGCTGAGCGAGGCCGAACTCCGCGCCGTCCGCGAGATCCCGGAGGTGGAGGACGAGTTGAAGCGGGAACTGCTGTTGGGCGCGGTGGAGGTTCCCGGCAAGCGGCTCAACGAACTGATCGCCATCCCGGCGCTCAATATCCACGGCATCGCCAGCGCGTCCACCGGCGCCGGGGCGCGTAACGTGATTCCCTCCACGGCGGTGGCCAGCATCGGCATCCGCCTGGTCAAAGGCATGGATCCGGAGAAGACCATCGACCAGTGCATCGAGCACATCCGCAAGCGAGGATACTTCGTCGTGGAGCGCGAGCCAACCGCCGCCGAACGGTTGGCCCATCCGCGCGTGGCCAGCGTCCGGCGCACCCGGGGCGGTACTCGCGCCGTGCGCGTGCCGATGGACTTACCGCTGGCGGCAACCGTCGTGCGGGCGATCGAGAAGGTGCGCGGACCCGTGGTCCGGCAACCCACCGGAGGCGGGACTCTTCCCATCGCACCGTTCGAGGATGTCCTCGGCATCCCCGTCATCGTCGTCCCCATCGCCAACCACGACAACAAACAGCATTCTCACGACGAGAACATCCGCCTGCAAAACCTGTGGGACGGCGTGCGGACGCTCGGCGCGGTGATGTCGGCCTCGTATTGACCAGACTGGATGCCGCCGCTACACGAAATAGCGGCCCGCCGCCAGCAACTCCGCCGCGATCTTGCGGCGCAGCGCGATCGCGTCCACCGGTTCGAACTTGGTGAACCGCTTCAGCACGGCGAGATTCGTCCGCAACGCGTCCCCGGTGGAACACGCCGCCAATACCGCGCGGCCCGCTACTTCCACCTGCTCCATCGCCTCCCGCGCGAAAACCGCCGTGTAACTCGCCGCGATCGCCGAGCCCGTCTTACGCGCCCGCAACTGCGCCGATTCGATCGCCAGCGCGCCGATCGACAAATCGGCGATCAGCGCCAGCACCTCCTGCTGTTCCTCCATCTCCGCGCCGAACCTCTGGTACGCCGCGCCCAGGCAAAGCAACGCTACCTTCTTGGCGTTCCGGGCGAGATCCGGCGCCTCCGTGGACAACGCCGGCCCCGCCAGTAACTCCGCCTGCAGCGCCTTCACCGCCGCCACCAGGCCGAGCCGTCCCCGCTGGGCCCGCTTCAACAGCATCCCCGTCGCCAACATCCGGTTGATCTCGTTGGTGCCCTCGAAGATACGGTTGATCCGGCAATCCCGGTAAGCGCGCTCCACGACATAGTCCTGATGGAAACCGTAGCCGCCGTGGATCTGCACGCCTTCGTCCGCGATGTAGCTCAGCGTCTCGCTGGCGAACACCTTCACATACGAGCATTCGGCCGCGAACTCCTCCGCGGCCTTCATCCACGATCCGTCCCGCGCCCGCGAAGTCACCATGCCGGTGACGCGGTAGGTCATGGTCTCCGACGCGTAGAGGCGAATCGCCATCTCCGCCAGCTTGTGCTGGATCATGCCGAACGCGGCGATCGGTTTGCCGAAGGCCGTCCGCTCCTTGGCGTATTTCAGGCAGACCTGCAACAGGTGCTTCCCCGCGCCGGTTGTGCCGGGGCCAAGCTTCAGCCTCCCGATATTGAGGATGTTGAACGCGATCAGGTGGCCCTTGCCAACCTCGCCGAGGACGTTTTCCGCCGGCACTTTCACGTTGTCCAGGAAGAGCGCCGTGGTGGAACTGCCCTTGATCCCCATCTTCTTCTCTTCGGCGCCGGGTTGGACGCCGGGCCAGCCGCGCTCCACCAGGAACGCCGTAAAGTGTTCGCCGCCCACCTTGGCGAACACCGTGTACAGGTCGGCGGCGCCACCGTTGGTGATCCACAGCTTCTGGCCGTTGAGAACGTAGTGCGAGCCGTCCTCGCTCAGGTCGGCTCGGGTCTTCGCGGCCAGTGCGTCGGACCCGGCGTGCGCTTCGCTCAAACAATACGCGCCGATCATCTCCGCGCTGGCCAGCCTTGGCAGGTACTTCTTCTTCTGCGCCTCGTTGCCGAACAGCAAGAGCGGAAGTGTTCCGATGCCCGCGTGCGCGCCGTGCCACGCCGAGTACGACCCATCCTTGGCGAGCTTCTCGGCGACGATCATCGCGGACATGAGATCCATTTCCATCCCGCCGTACTCCTCCGGCACCACAACCGCGGTCAGCCCCAGTGCGGCGGCCTTGCGCAGCACTGCCACGGCCGCGCCCGGCTCCTGGTGTTGGATCGCGTCCAGATGCGGCGCGACCTCTTTCTGGAAGAACTCCTCGGTGGTCCTCGCGATGTCCTTCTGCTCGTCGGTGAAGTCTTCCGGCGTGAAAATCGACTCCGGGGTGGCGTCCTCGAGGAGGAATCCGCCGCCAATGGCCGGCGAGGAAGTGGGGTGCGTCGTAGCAGTCATGTCGGTCTCCATCCACGATTATGAACCGTCCGCGATCGGCGCGCCGCGGGGCCGAGTTGAAAACGGCGGGCGGAAAGGCCTACACTTCGAAGTCCCCCTCCAATCTTCATGAGCGATTCCAACAGCGTGCGATTCACGCGTCCCGTCGACGCGTATCTGGATGTTTTGACTCCCGAGGCAATGGACTTCGCCGCCGCGCTTTGCCGCAAGTTCGAGCCCCGGCGGCAAGAGCTTCTCGCGGCGCGGCGAGAGCGGAGCAAGGCTCTGGCAAACGGTGAACTGCCGGACTTTCTCCCGGAAACCGCGCACATCCGCGCGGGCGGCTGGAAGATCGAGCCCGAACCGGCCGATGCGCTCGACCGCCGCGTGGAGAT
>SYLY01000055.1 GCA_005808475.1 Acidobacteriota bacterium | reverse complement strand
CTGCACGGCGACTCGCAGCGCCTCGCTCAGCCGCATGCCTTGTCGTGGGATGCGCGCGTCGAGGGTGCGGCCGGCGATGAACTCCATCACCATGAAGTCGACGCCTTCGGCCTGGTCGATGTCGTAGATGGTGACGATGTTGGGGTGATTCAGCGCGGAGGCGGACTGGGCTTCCTGGATGAACCGCTGTTTGCGAGTGGTCTGACTGAGGTGTTCGGAGCGGAGGATCTTGATGGCGACGGGGCGGTTCAATCGCGTGTCGCGCGCTTTGAAAACCTCGCCCATGCCGCCCGAGCCGAGCGGTTCGAGGATCTGGTAGTGGCTGAGTGTGCGCCCGGTCATTGGAATGTGGCGGTTCTGAACAGTGTATCAGTTAGGCCACGCCGGACTAGACCTCCGGATCCCAGATGCGCTCCAGGTCGAGAGTGAACCCCGGGAGATCCGGATCGCCCGAAATCGCGGCGGGCTGTACCAGGATCTGGGGCCCGGCGCCAGCGCGATAGACATGCACACGCCGTTCGAGAGGATCGATGAGCCAGCCGAGTTTCGCGCCGTTGTCCAGGTACTCGATCATCTTCTCCCGAACGGCGGATAGGCGATCGCTCTTGGAGCGAAGCTCGGCCACGAAGTCCGGGCAAAGGGGCAAGTATTCGCTTCGTTCTTCCGGAGTGAGCGTTGCCAAGCGGGACTTCAGAATCCAGGACGCATCGGGAGAGCGATTGGAGCCGTCCGGCAGGTCGAATCCGGCGGACGAGTCAAAGGCGGCGCCGCTTCCGTCTTGCCGCGCCCAGTTGGCAAGCTGGCGGAACAACTCACCATTTCGATAGCCGGTCCGGCTATGAGCTGGCGGCATGACGATCACTTCTCCCCGCGCTGTCCGTTCGATACGCAGTTCGGGATTGGCGGCCACGAAGGCGCGATATTCCTGCCGGCTCACCTCGCGGCGGGGCACGAGGTGCACCAGCCAGTCCTGGGAACTCGACTCGAAGGCCTCCAGGGACAACCGGGCGCGCGCCATTCTGCCCGGATCATACCACGCGGTGCAGGCGGCTACGGGAGTTCCGCCATCCAGATATTGCCGGTCCGTTTGGCAATGGTGAACAGGATCTTTTGGTTCAGCGCGGAGGCGGACTGGGCTTCCTGAATGAACCGCTGTTTGCGAGTGGTCTGGCTGAGATGTTCGGACCGGAGGATCTTGATGGCGACCGGGCGATTCAATCGCGTGTCGCGGGCTTTGAAAACCTCGCCCATGCCGCCCGAGCCCAGCGGCTCGAGGATCTGGTAGTGGCTGAGTGTGCGCCCGGTCATGGCAATGTCGCGAGTTGAATCAGTTTATCAGACGGCTCACCCGTGTACTCTTGAGATATGCACGGCCGCCGCGGATTCTTTTCCCGACTCGCCTCCTCCATGGCGAGCCTGATGCCGCAACAGGCCGCCAAGCAGGCCCCGGACCCTCACGCGCATCACAAGCACCCGGCGGCCAAGGAGGCCGTCAATCACCCGGTCGCCACCCCCGACCTCCCCAAGCTCCCGTTCAAGCTGGTCGACGGCGTGAAGGAGTTCCACCTCATCGCCGAACCGGTGCGCACCGAGTTCCTGCCCGGCCGGCCGGTCGATGCCTGGGGTTTCAACGGTTCGGTTCCCGGACCCACGATCGAAGCCAACGAGGGCGACCGTCTCCGGGTGATCTTCGAGAACCGCCTGCCGGAGATGAGCGCGCTCCACTGGCACGGCTTCGAGGTCCCGATGGAGATGGACGGCAGCGTCGGACTCGGCCAGGACCCGGTCCCGCCGGGCGGTAAGTTCGTCCACGAATTTACCCTGAATCAGCACGGCACTTTCTTCTATCATTCCCACTTCGCCATGCAGGAAATGATGGGGATGCTCGGTCTGGTGGTGCTGCACCCCAAGGATCCCTACAAGCCGGCCGTGGATCGCGACTTCGGCCTCATCCTGCAGGAGTGGATGATCCTGCCGAACAACACCGTCCCCAACACGCTGGCGATGGAGTTCAACTGGCTGACCTTCAACGGCAAGGCCGGACCGGTCTGCACGCCGATGATCGTCAAGCAAGGCGAGCGGGTGCGGATCCGGCTGGTCAACATCGGCATGGATCACCACCCGATCCACTTACACGGCGTCCAATTCGTGGTGACCGGCACCGAGGGCGGCCGCATCGAGGAGGACCTCTGGTATCCGCAGAACACCGTGCTGGTGGGCGTGGCGCAGGCGCGTAACATCGAGTTCGAGGCCAAGTATGTGGGGGACTGGATGCTGCACTGCCACTTGCCCCACCACATGATGAATCAGATGGTGGCGATGGTGGGTCCGGTGACGCACGAGGCGCACGGCGAGCACGCGCACCACGGCGCGGCGGCGGACACCAAGGACTTCTATCCCAAGGACGATCCCCAGAAGAAGAAAGTTCGCGGCTATCCCCAGGATATGTGGATGCCGATGGACCACATGGTCCCGGTGAAGCCGGAGCATCTCGGGCTCCGTAAGAACTGGACCGGCGCCATGATGGGGATGATGACGTTGGTGCGCGTGGTGACGCCGGAGACATACGACAAGATCGCGGCGTTGCGAAAAGATCCGGTCAAGGCGCACGAACATCATGAAGCTCCCAAGAAGTAGCGCGGGGCTGTTGCTCTGGGCGCTGGCGTGCGGCGCCCAGACGCTGCGGGTGGAGGATCTGGAGCGGATGGCGCTCGAGGCGAATCCGTCGATCGCGCAGGCGCGGGCGGCGGTGCGGGCGGCGGGCGGACGGACGCGGCAGGCGGGGCTTTATCCGAACCCCGTGATTGGCGCGACCGGCGAGCACGTGTCGCCGCGGATTCAAGGAGGCGCGCTCGGTGGGTTCGTCGAGCAGCGGGTGGTCACGGCGGGGAAGCTGGGGCTCGACCGGAAGATCGCGGCGGAGGAAGAGAAGGCGGTGGAGCAATCCGCCGGGATCTGGCGCATGCGCGTGAGGAACCGCGCGCGGACGCTGTTCTATCGAGCGATGGGCGCGGAGCGGCGGCGGTCCGTGCGGGTCGAATTGGCGGGCGTGGCGGGACGCACGGCGGCCACTTACGCCGAACTCGCCAACGTCGGCATCGCGGACCGGCCGGACGTGCTGGGCGCGGAGATCGAGCGCGACAAGGCGGCGCTGGCGCTGACGCAGGCGGGTTTCGCGGTGGACGCGGTCTGGCGCCAAATCGCGGCGCTGGTGAATCGGGCTTCCCTGGCCCCGCGAGAGTTGGCTGCCGATTTCGACGCGATCCCCGAGATCGGCTTCGACGAGGCGCTGGCGGCCATCTACCGCGACCATCCGGAACTGCGCGCGGCCGAGGCGATGGCGGCCCGGTCGGGCTTCGCATTACGGCGGGCCGAGGTCGAGAAGGTCCCCGACTTGCAGTTGCGCGGCGGACTCCGGCGGAACGGCGAGATCCTCGAGGGCGTGGGCCCGCCGCTCCGGAGGCTAGGTCTCGAGGGAATTTTCGACGTGGGCGTGGAACTGCCGGTCTTCAACAAGAACCAGGGCGCGGTGACGGCGGCGCGGTTCGAGTGGGACCGCGCGAAGCTCGAGGCGGATCGCGTCAAGCTGGAGCTGCGGGCGGCGCTGGCGGAAGAGTTCCGCGCCTACGGCGAATCGCGAGAGGCGGCGGTGCGCTATCGCGAGACCATGATCCCGAAGGCGAAGCAGGCGCTCGAGATGTACACGAACAACTTTCGCCAGATGGCGGTGGACTATCCCCGCGTGCTCGCCGCGTGGCGTAACTTGACGCAGCTTCAGGAAGACTATGTGAGCGCGGCCGAGTCGGCGTGGATCCACGCGATCTCGATTCAGGGCGCGCTGGTGGATTGACCGGGTGGACGCGGCCCGCATCGCTTTCTGCCTGGTGCTGGTGGGCGGCATCCTGGCGGTGTCGATTCCCGATCGGTGGGCGTGGAGCGCGCAGCAGATCGCCACTTTCGGATTGACTGCGATCGCGATCTGGGGGGAACGGCCGCGCTTCGACCGGCTCCATGTGTTGCTGGCGGGCGCCGCGGCTTGGGGCCTGGTCCAGGTGGCGGTGGGTTCCACGGCCGATGCCGGCAGGACGCTGGATCAGGCGTCGCGCTGGTTCACGTGGCTGGCCGCGGCCTGGCTCGGGTCGCGATTGCCGCCGGAACGAGTGCTACGCCCGTTCGTGCTGTTCGTGGCGGCTGTGTGCGCCGCGGCGATCCTCGGCGAGTTTTTGACGCCGGGGAAGTTGCTGTTCCTGTTTCCCACGCAATACGCTTCCCAGGTGATGGGTCCGTTCGAACATCCGAACCAATTCGCGGCGTTCGTGGAGTTGGGCGCGCCGGCGGCGCTGGCGGTGTACGGAGCCGGTTCGGCAGGCCCCATTCTGGCGGCGTTGATGGTGGTGTCGGTGATCGTCAGTGGGTCGTATGGCGGACTGGCGGCGCTGGCCGCCGGCGGGGCCGCGGCGTTGTTCGCGCTCTGGCGGCGGAACGTGGTGAGCGCTTCCGATTGGAGGGCGCTGGCCGGGAAACTGGCGGTCTGCGGCCTGGTGTTCGGGCTGGTAACCGGCTGGGAGACCGTGGCGCGCAAAGCGAGTTCGCGGCCCCTGTCGGCGGTGGAACGGGCGCTGCTGACGCAATCGACCATCGAGATGGCGCGTGAGCGGCCCGGCCTCGGCTGGGGATTGGGAACATGGCCGGCCGCGTATCCGGCGTTCGCCAAGTTCGACACCGGACACTTCGACAATCAGGCGCACAACGACTGGGCGCAGTGGGCGGCGGAGGGCGGCGTCCCCTTCTTCGCCTTGATGCTCGCGATCGCCGCGGCGCTGGCGGGGCCGGCTTGGCGGACGATTTACGGCTTGGGGGTCCTGAGCGTACTGGCGCATTGCCTGGTGGAGTATCACTTCCAGCAGCGGCCGGCGTTTGGCGCGCTGTTCTTCGCGTTCGCCGGATTGGTGCATCGGGCAGGCTCCACGCCGGCGGAGCCGCGACGGTAAACTGGAAGGGAATGAACAAACAATACCCGGCGCCGCCGCCCCTGGCGATCGACGTCACCAAGACCTACTCCGCCACTTTCGAAACGTCGCGCGGCACGATCGTCTGCGACCTGTTCGCCAAGGAAGCGCCCAATACCGTGAACAACTTCGTATTCCTGGCGCGGGACGGCTACTACGACGGCACCGTATTTCATCGCGTGATCGCCGATTTCATGATTCAAGGCGGCGACCCCACCGCATCGGGACGGGGCGGCCCGGGATATCAGTTCGCCGACGAGTTCAAGGGCAATCCTCACCGGCACACGGTGGGTACGCTGTCGATGGCGAACGCCGGTCCTGGCACTAACGGCAGCCAGTTCTTTATCACTCATATCGCGACCGACTGGCTGGACGGTAAGCACACCGTGTTCGGCAAGGTGCGTTCGGGACAAGATGTGGTGAACGCGGTGAAGCAGGGCGACAAGATCGTCAAGCTGACGATCGCCGAAGCGTAGCCGGTACGAGCACATGGACCGGAGGCTGATTGGCTTCCGGTCCACGCATCCGGCGCGATAGGATCGGGTGCATGACCATCCTCGAGGATGTCCGCTACTGACTGCGCAAACTGCTCGGCAGTCCAGCCGCCACGGCGGTCGCGGTGCTTACGCTGGCGCTCGGGACCGGCGCCAATACCGCGATGTTCAGCCTGCCGCAATCTCCGGGTGTGGGCGCGGTTGAAGCCGGACCAACACCGAGATCGCCCTGACCGTGGCCGCTGCTGTTGGGCTCGATCGGGCTGCTGGCGAATTATCTGCCGGCGCGGCGCGCCACGGCGATCGATCCGATGGCGGCGATGCGCAACGAATAGGGCGCGTCCTACAATCTCGCTATGGGAGCACTCGCGATTCCACGGCTTTCGGTGGAGGAGTACCTCGCCATCGACCGGGCCGCGGAATTGAAGAGCGAGTACCGCGATGGCGAGATGTTCCCCCTGGCCGCCGTCAGTTGGCCTCACGCCCAGTTGGCGGTAACCGTGGCCGCGGCACTCCGGTCGAGATTGCAAGGCGGCCCCTGCCGGGTGGGCGTCGCGCCGATCCGAGTCCGGGTCGCGCCCACTGAGTTCGTGTACCCGGACATCGTGGTTGTGTGCGGCAAACCGGCGTTGACCGACGAGCACGCGGACACGATGACGAACCCCAAGCTGATCGTCGAGGTTCTTTCGCCCTCCACGGAGGACTACGATTACGGCAAGAAGTTCGCCGGCTATCGCAAGCTCGCCTCGCTCGAGGAGTACGTGCTCGTGTCACAAGGCGCGCGTCTCGTCGAGGTCTTCCGCCGAACGCCGGAAGGCCGATGGACGCTTTCCTCCCATCCCGGAGAAGACGCCTCGATTCCGCTCGACTCGCTGGGTTTCGCGATACCGGCCGGCGAGATCTACTCGGACATCGAACTGTAGTCCGCCGTGGCCTCCGCGGGCGAACGGACATCGAGCGTTCAGTATGATACCTTCAGGTCATTGCATCCCATGAGATCGATATCCGCCTGGCTGGCTGCCATTGCCTGGTGCGGAGCTCTGTGCGCCGCGCCACCCAAGGCCGACTCGATCTTTCCAGCCAGTGGCAAGCCCGGCGCGCCGTTCGAGGCCTCGATCCGCGGGTCCGGTCTGGAAGGCGCCTATTCGATCTGGTTCGAGGGAGCGGGCGGCAGCGCCAAGGTGATCGCGGTGGAGCCGGAGCCGGCTTCGTCCGATCCGAAGCGGAAACCAGGTAGCGTTCTCCGCGTGGAAATGCGCCTGGACGAGTCCGCGAGCGGCGCGCGCTCGTTTCGCGTGTTGACTCCCGGTGGGGTGTCGAACGCGCTGCGCATCTATCCGCACCCGGAACCATCGCTGCTCGAGACCGCGGCGCCGCACGATCTTCCCCGGCAGGCGCAGCCGCTGCCGTTGCTCCCCGTCGCCGTGCAGGGCCGCATCGCCGAGGTGGGCGAGGTCGACTTCTACTCGTTCCGCGCGGCGGCAGGCGAGGAACTCACGTTCCGCACCATCTCGAGCGAGGCGCTCGACCCGGGCTTGGCGATCTACCAGTTGACCGGAAGCTGGTTCGATCCGGATCGCGCCACGCGGCTCGCGTTCACCGACGAGCCGGTCTCGTATCCGAACCTGAGCACGGAAGCGGTGCTGCGGTACAAGTTCGACGCGGCGGGCGAGTATCTGGTGCGCGTCAACGGCTTCTGGGGCCACGGCGGAGCGGGCCAGGAATATACGCTCCGCGTGACGCGCGGCGACGTCGAGCGCCAGGACGAGGCGAAACCGCGCGAGTGGACCGAACGTAAGTGGACGCGGCCGCTCTCCGGGGATCGCATGCGCGAGTTGTGGGCGCGCGCGCTCCCCAGCCTTGCGGCCGCCGCGAAGCCGGTTCCGGCGGTGGACGCGGACGCCGAACCCACCACCGCGCCCGTCGAGCCCCAGAAGATCCAACTACCCACGATGGTGACCGGCGCGATCGAGCGGCCGGGCGACATCGACCGCGTTCGATTCGCCGTGAAGGAAGGCGAGAGGATCGCCCTCGAAGTCGAGACGCCGGACAAGACCGTGCCGCTGATCAACCCCTATCTCCGTGTGATCGATTCGGAAGGCGTGGAAGCTTTCACCAACATCTACTCGACGGTGAACTCGAACGGCAACGCCTCCAAGCAGATTCACCCGAAAACGCAGTATTCGTTCCCGCGCGGCGGCGAGTTCACGCTCGAGATTCGCGACATCACGGCATCGTACGGCGACAAGCGCATGCGTTACAAGGTGTTGGTCCGGCCGCAGGCGCCGCACATGGGCGAAGTGAAAGTGAGCGTCGATTGCCTGAACCTGGAAGCCGGCAAGGCGCAAAAGGTGAGCATCGTCACCGACCAGGAAGAAGGCTTCGACGGGTACGTCATCGTATCGATGGAAGGTCTGCCCGAAGGCGTTCGGGCGGTTCCGGCGACGGAAGTGGACCCGGACAGTCCGCCGCAGCCGCCGATGGGCAAGCGCGAGCGATTCACCACCAAGAGCCAGAAGGCGACCCTGGTGCTCGCGCCCGACGCTTCGGCTCCAGCAACGCGGACGCCGGCAATCGGCCGCATCTACGCGCAGCCGGTGGTGAAAGGCGAGTTGGGGACGCGCATACTGGTGAAGGAGATTCCGGTGATGGTAGTTAAGGGAGCCGCATGAGCACGATCCGTTTCGCCGGGGGCCTGTCGATCGCGGTTTGCTGCGCGTTCGCCGCCGGCGCTCGCATCCAGAGCCTCCGGCTGGTTCCGGCCGAGGCGGCGCTTTCCGGCAAGGGCGCGTCGCAGCAGTTCGCCGCGATCGCCCGGATGAGCGACGGGACGGAATCCGATGTGACCGGCCAAGCCTCGTTCGCGGTGAAGGATCCAGCCATCGCGGCCGCGCGCGACGCGGGGCGCGTGTTCGCCGCCGCGGACGGCCAGACAGCGCTGGAAGCACGGGTGGACGGAGCGCGAGCCGCGGCCGCGATTCGGGTGGAGCGTTCGGCGGAAGCGAAACCCTTCAGCTTCGCGCGAGACGTCGGCGAGATCTTCACTCGGCGCGGCTGCAACGGAAGCCGCTGCCACGGCGGCGTCAAGGGACAGAAGGGCTTCAAGCTTTCCGGCAACGGCATCCATCCGCGCGACGACTACCGCTGGATCGTGGAGGGCGGTGTGTTCCAGGTGCTGTCGGCGGAATCGGGCGGGCCCAAGGTTCCGCGCATCGACAAGGCGAACCCCGAAAAGAGCCTGCTGCTGACCAAGGCCGTGATGGAGGTTCCGCACGGAGGAGGCCGCCGGTTCACCAAGGATTCCGACGACTACCGCGCGATGCTCGACTGGGTCCGAGCCGGCGCGCCCTATGGCGAAACCGCCGCGGCGGACGCTTCGCGCGTGGTCAAGCTGGAAACATTTCCGCGCGATGTCGTGCTTCCTCCCGGGCAGAAGCAACGCATCCTCGTGACGGCCCGTTATTCGGACGGACACACGGAAGACTACACCCACCGTGTGTCGTATGTGTCGAACGATGGCGAAGTCGCCTCGGTGTCCGGTTCCGGCGAGATCGAGACGAAGGGCCCGGGCGAGACGGCGGTGCTCCTCAGCGCGGCCGGACGGAGCGCCCGCATCGGCGTCGGCGTGATCGGCGCTCCGGTGGCGAACTATCCGAAAACGCCGGCCAAGAGCTTCATCGACGAGGAGGTGTTCGCCAAGTTGCGGCGGTTCAATATCGTGCCGTCGGACCTCAGCGGCGACGCCGAATTCCTGCGCCGCGCTTGCCTGGATATCACCGGCCGGATACCGCCTCCGGATCGGGTCACCGAGTTCGTGAAGAGCAAGAACCCGAACAAGCGGGCCGAAGCGATCGACCTGCTCCTCGAGTCGCCGGAATACGCCGACTACTGGACGTTCCGCCTGTCCGACCTGTTCCGCGTGTCGATCTTCCCGGTGGGTATCAATCCGAAGTGGACCCAAGACTACTACGAGTGGATTCGCGACGGCGTGGAGAAAGACCGTCCCTACAGCGAACTGGCGAGCGAGCGGATCGCCGCGCAAGGCTACAGCCCGGCGTCCCGCCACTACCTGCCGTATTTGGTGATCCCACCCGCGGAGAACATGATGGGCGAGCAGATGCGCGTGTTCATGGGCCGCCGGCTCGACTGCGCGCAGTGCCACGACCATCCTTACGAAGAGTGGACGCAGGATCAGTTTTGGGGCATGACCGCCTTCTTCGGCCCGATGTTCAAGCTCGGCGGCAATCCGGACTCGGTGATCTTCGATTTCCCGGGCGGCAAGGAAGTGGCGCCGGACGTGGCGTCCCCCACGCCGTTGGGCGTGTTCCATCCGAGAACCAAGGCGCGCGTCCAACCCGCGCTGCTCGACGGCAAGACCTACCCGTTCGAGAAGACCGAATTCCCACGGCGCGAGTTGGCGGCGTGGATGACCTCGCACCCCTACTTCGCCGAGGCGGCGGTGAACCGCATCTGGAGCCACTTCTTCGGCCGCGGGTTCGTGAATCCGGTGGACGATTTCCGCTCCACCAACCCGCCCAGCCATCCCGAACTGCTGGCCAAGCTGGCGGCGGAGTTCCAGCGCGGGGGCTACCGGTTCAAGCACGTCATCCGGCTGATCGCCAACTCGCGCACCTATCAACTGGCGAGCACTCCCACTCCATCGAACGCGGTTGACAAGATCAACTACTCGCACGCGCTGCCGCGTCCGCTGGATGCCGAGATCCTGCTCGACGCGATCGGCGACGTGACGGGCGTGCGGGAGCGGTTCGCGGTGGGCACGAATCGCGGGGAGTGGCGCGGCGGCAAGACTCCGATGGGAACCCGCGCCGTCGAATTGAAGGAAGGCGATATCTACGCCAACAACTTCTTCGATGCGTACGGCCGCCCGAATCGCTACTCCGTGCCGGAGCGCGAGATGTCGCCCAAGCTGGCGCAGGCATTGCATCTGCTGGCGGGCAATACGTACAACGAACGGCTGTCGGGCAAGGGGTCGCGCGGCCAGGCGTTGCTCGCGCGCAAGGCGGCGGACCTCGAGATCGCGGCGGAGTTCTATCTGGCCGCGTTCGCGCGCGTTCCCTCGGTGGCGGAAGCGGAGGCGCTCGAGAAGCTGATGGCGTCGACGCCATCGCGCGAGCAGGCGGTTCAGGATCTGGCGTGGGCGGTGATCACGTCGCGCGAATTCGCGGAGAATCATTAGAGGTGCAAGCATGATGCGGAAACTCGGATGCCTGACGCGGACCGATGCCCAGTGGGCGCGGCGCGACTTTCTGCGAGCGGGTTCGCTCGGATTCCTCGGCATGAATCTCGCCACCACGCTGCGGCTGGAAGCAGCGGCGGCGGAAGCCAAGCCCGGCGCGCCCAAGGGCGGCAAGGCGAAGTCGTGCATCCTGCTGTGGCTGGAAGGCGGACCCGCGCAGATGGACACGTGGGACCCGAAGACGAACAGCTCGTTCCGGCCGATCTCCACCAATGTCGCGGGCATCCAGGTATCGGAGTTGCTGCCGAAGCTCGCCAAGCGAATGGACAAGCTCGCCCTCATCCGCTCGATGAGTTCGTTCGGCGACGATCATCCGCAGGCGGTGCACTACGCGGCGACAGGCCATCTGCACAATCCGGCGATGCAGTTCCCGAGTTTGGGCGCGGTGGTGGGCAAGGAACTCGGCTCGAAGAACAGCATGCCGCCCTACGTGATCGCGCCGCGATGGGAGTCGGGGCGTCAGTATCAGGACTACTTCCGTTCGGCGTTCCTCGGGCCCGACTACGACCCGATGCTGATCCCCGATCCGGCGAAGAGCGGATTCGCCGTGGCGGATATGAGCCTGCCCAAGTCGCTGTCGGAAGCCGCGGTGGACAACCGTCGCGCGTTCCGCGAGGTGATCGACAAGCAATATCGCGCGCGAGTGGAAAGCGCCGAGCATGCGCGGCTGGATGCGTTTCAGAAGAAGGCCTGGGAAATGCTGCTCGCGCCGGGCGTGCGCAACGCATTCGACCTGTCGCAGGAGAACGCCAAGACACGCGACGGATACGGTCGCGATTCGGTGGGCCAGAGTCTGCTGCTGGCACGCCGCCTGGTGGAGGCGGGCACGCGATTCGTGACCGCTGCCGGCTATCACAGCAATTCGTGGGACACCCATTCCGACAACGACAAGGGCCATCGCGACCGTCTGACGCCTCCGCTCGACCGCGGGGTATCGGCGCTCATCGACGACTTGGTGGCGCGCGGGCTTTACGACGAGACCATCGTGATCGTGATGGGCGAGTTCGGCCGTACGCCGGGCATCAACGCCGGGCTGGGCCGCGATCACTGGCCCCGCTGCTGGTCGCTGGCGCTGGGCGGCGGCGGGCTGAAGACCGGCCTCGTCGTCGGCAAGAGCGACGATCAGGCGGCGAACGTGTTGGAGCGGAAGACGTCGATCGGCGATCTGTTCGCGACGGTCTACAAGGCGATGGGCATCGACTGGACGGCGGAGTACATGACGCCGGTCGGGCGGCCCATCAAGATCGCCAATTCGTTCGAGGACGGCACGGGCGAGCCGGTCCGGGAATTGGTCTGACATGCGCGGTCCGCTTGCGTGTCTGGCGTCGTGCGCTCTCGTTTCCGCCGCCGGCTGGACCTCTTTTCGCGGCGACAACGGCTTCGGCGTCGATGCATCGGTAGGCCTGCCCGCCGAGATCGGCCCGGCGAAGAACGTGGCGTGGAAGACGCCGCTCCCCGCCGGGACTTCGTCGCCGGTGCTCACCAAGAATCGCGTGTTCCTCACCGCGCACGAGGACAAGCGGCTCCTCACGATCGCCATCGACCGTGGGAGCGGCAAGATCGTCTGGCGCCGCGAGATCGAGCAGCCGCGGTCGGAGCGGCTCCACAAGCTGAACAGCCCCGCGTCGTCGACGCCCGCCACCGATGGCTCCAACGTGTACGTGTTCTTCGGCGACCTGGGACTCGTCTCCTATGGGCCCGATGGCAACGAGCGCTGGCGCGTTCCGCTGGGGCCGTTCTCGAATCTCCACGGCATGGCCGCGTCTCCGGTGCTTTCCGGCGGCACGCTGCTGTTCGTCTGCGATCAGGACAGCGAGAGTTATCTGCTGGCGATCGACAAGAACAGCGGCCGTCAATTGTGGAAGACCAAACGCGACGCCGTGGTGCATGGCTTCGCCACGCCGACGCTGTTCACGCCGAAGGGCGGCCAAACGCAGGTGGTGGTTCCGGGTTCGTACGTGCTGGCCTCGTACTCGGTGGCCACCGGCGAGGAGTTGTGGCGGGTGCGCGGGTTGAGCTGGCAGATCAAGGCGACGGGCATCGAGCACGAGGGCGTACTGTACATGACGGGTTGGGCTCCCGGCGCCGATGCGGGACAGAGCAAGCCGCTGCCGGCGTTCGAACAGGCGCTCGCGGAGACCGATGCCAACAAGGATGGCAAGCTGGCGCCGGAGGAGATCAACCCGAGCCCGTACAAGCATGGCGGATCGTGGCAGGCGATCGATCTGGACGCGGATGGCTTCATCGGGTCGCGCGACTGGTCGTTTTACCGGGCGCGGAGGTCGGCGCGGAACGTCACGATCGCGGTGCGGCCGGAGAATGCGCGCGGCGACATCACCGATACGCACGTGGCGTGGAGCAACGACCGCAACGTGCCGCAGGTCTCGAGTCCGCTGCTGCACGGCGGCATCCTGTACGTGATCAAGGATGGCGGCATCTTCACGTCGATGGACGCGAAAGACGGGCGCGTTTTGAAGACGGCGCGCATCCCGGGCGCGATCGACAACTACTATTCGTCGCCGGTGGCGGCGGACGGCAAGATCTACCTGGGCAGCGAAACCGGCAAGTTCTCCGTGATCCAGCCGGGTGGGGAATGGGAGCCGCTCTCGGTGACCGACTTCGACGAGCACATCTACGCGACGCCAGCCATCGCGGGCGGACGCCTCTACCTGCGGACGGCGAAGGCGCTGTACTGCTTCGGGCGGGCGGCGAAGTAGGCGGGCCGCACGCGCCGTTGGCGCGCGTGACGAGAGTGGCGAGTTGTGAATGGCGGACCGATGGGCAGCGGCCCGATTCGGCGGCGGATGCACTTTGGCTCATTCATCGCGGATCTCCGTACAATAAGGACATGGCAGATTGGCATGAATTCCTCAGCAGCGATCCGCGTGTCTGCGGGGGCGAACTCTGCGCAGAGACCGGCAGGACTTGTTCGAAGTTCTTCGACTTCCCCAGTCGATTCAGCGGAGTTTGATCGTCGGTCGTGATAATCGGCTTGCCAGACGGCGAAGGGCGCTGTACTGCTTCGGGCGCGCGTCGAAGTAGCGGGCTGCATACCCGCTCACCACGACTCCCGCGCCGCCTCCACCGCGCCACAATGGATCGCCACCGTATCGTCCGTCTTGACCGCGTAGCCGCCCGCCAGCGTCACCGCCACCGGCACGCGATGCTTCCGGGCGGTTTCGAACACGATCCGGTCACGCTCCCGCAGACCCTCCATCGTCAGCGACAACCCGCCGAGTTGGTCCTCGAAATAGGGGTCCGCGCCCGCCACGTACACCAGCAGATCGGGCTTGTACCCTGGGATCGCCAGCGAGCAGACTTCGTTCAGCTTCGTCAGGTACTCCGCGTCGCCCGTGCCGTCGGCCAGATGAACGTCGATGGTGGACGGCGGCTTCTCATGCGGATAGTTCTCCAGTTGGTGGAATGAGACCGTATGGACGGCGGAGTCGCCCGCGAAGATGGCCGCCGTGCCGTTGCCGTGGTGCACGTCCAGATCCAGCACCATCGCCGTGCGGATCGCACCCTCGTGCTGCAACGCCCGAATCGCCACGGCGACGTCATGGATCGCGCAGAATCCCTCACCATGGGCGCGGAACGCATGGTGAAAACCCCCACCGATGTTGAAGCCGATGCCGTCCCGCAACGCGTTCCGGGCGGCGAGCAGCGTGCCTCCGGCGGCCAGCCAGAACCCATCCACCACGTGGCGCGAGTAGGGAAGTTCGAGCTTCACGATCTCGTTATAGGACAGCGTGCCGAACTTCAGCCGCTGCACCCAACTTCGGTCGTGGACCAGCATCAACTGCTCGTCCGTCGCGGGCGCGGGCTCGTCGAAGTCGGCGGGTTCGGCCACGCCGCGCGCGATCAGACGGTCGCGGATCAGACGGTATTTCTGGGCTGGGAAAACGTGACCACCGAGATGGAGATCGTAGCCCTCGTGATAGACGAGGCGGAAAGGCAGCAAGCGGGAATCAACTCCTTGCCGCTTCCGCTTGCAAGGCGGTGACCAAAGCGACGCCATAGATATCGGTGGCGTTGCAGCCGCGCGAAAGATCGTTGGCCGGCTTGGCCAGCCCCTGCAGAAACGGTCCGATCGCGACGGCATCGCCCAGCCGCTCCACCAGCTTGTAGCCGATGTTGGCCGCGTCGAGATTCGGGAAGATGAGCGTGTTGGCCCGCCCCGCCACGGTGGACCCAGGAGCCTTCGACGCACCCACGGCCGGAGCCAGCGCCGCGTCGGCCTGGAGTTCCGCGTCCACGTGCAACTCCGGCGCCCGCGCCCGCACGATCCGGTACGCCTCCACCACGCGCTCCACTCGCGCGTGCTTGGCGCTGCCTTTGGTGGAGAACGACAGCATCGCCACCACCGGTTCGATGCCGAGCAGCGCGCGGACGCTGGCCGCGGTGGAGATGGCGATCTCGGCGAGTTGGACCGGGTCGGGCTCGACGACCATGGCCGGGTCGGCGATGGCGACCAATCCGCCATGCCCGTAGGATTCGTTGCGGACGCACAGGATCATGAAGGTCGACACGGTGCGTACCTTCGGCAGCGTCCCGATGGCCTGCAGCGCCGCCCGCACCGTGTCGCCCGTGGAGTTCGCGGCGCCGCCGACAAAGCCGTCCGCGTCGCCCGCCGTCACCATCAAGCATCCGAAGTAGAGGGGCTGGCGCGAGATCTGGGCGGCCTCCACCGGCGAGATTCCCTTGGCGCGGCGGCGCTCGTGATAGAGCCCCGCGTACTTGCCGCACGGCTCCACGAACCGGACTCCGGTGGGGGCGGCCGCGGGAGCCTTGGCGAGCAGCACCGGTTCGACCAGCCCTTCGGCGGCCAGCCGCGCCGCCGCCTCGAGCACCCGTGGATCGGAACCCTCGGGAAACACGATCCGCTGCTTGCGTTTCAACTGTCGAACGCGCCGGGCCTGGCCTTCCAGGAACGACACGGCGGAGCCGGGCAACTGCATAATGGGGGAAGACCTTATTGTACCGGTATGATCCCCGCTTCTCAGCTTCGCTCTCCATCCGCCGAATCCGCCACGCTCGACCAGCCGCTCGAGCATCTGCTCGCCTGCCACCGCCGCATCGAGCAAAGATTGGACTCGTTGCTGCGCGCGGCGCACGCGATCGAGTCGCGGCCCGAGGAGGCGCGGACCGCGATCGCCAACGTGCTGCGCTTCCTTTCCAGCAGCGGCGCGTGGCACACGGAAGACGAAGAACGCAGCCTGTTCCCGAGGCTTCGCGCGCGTGGCTTGACGGGCGAAGACGACGCCTATCTGCGCGAGCTCGAGAGTCAGCACCATCGCGTGGAGGCGCTGGTGGAGCGATTGCGCGACGCCGCGCCGGACGGTTTCGCGGCGCTGGCGGACGAGACCGCGCGAGCCTATCGCGATCACATCGCGTTCGAGGAGGCGCGTCTGATCGGCGTGGCGCGAACGGCGCTGACCGCGGCGGACCTGGCGGAGATCTCGGGCGAGATGAAGTCGCGCCGGGGAATCGCGTGAACCTCTGCCATCTCTTCGATCACTCGTTGCTGCGATGGCGCGGCGAACCGGCGCTCGAGTGGCGCGGCGTGGAGTACACGTTCGGCGACATCGACGAGCGGTCGAACCGTCTGGCGAATGTGCTGCTCGCGCGTGGGGTGGCGGCGGGTGACCGGATCTGCGCGTACATGCCGAACCGGATCGAACTGATCGATCTGTATCTGGCCTGCGTAAAGACGGGCATCGTCTTCGTGCCCATCAACATTCTCTATCGAGAACGCGAGACCGGCCACATCCTGTGCGACGCCGAACCGAAAGCGGTGGTGACGGGCGCGGCGGACTTTCCGGCCGCGGGAGCAGCCGTCTGGACGCCCGAGGAACTGTCCGCGGAGGCGGCCGCGGCATCGGCGGAGCGGCCCCGCGCGGATGTGGACGGAAGCTCGATCGCGGCGTTGGTGTATACGTCGGGCACGACGGGTGTGTCCAAGGGCGCCATGCTGACACACGACAACTTCGCGTCGAACGCGGTGAACCTGCTGGCGTGCTGGCGGATCTCCGAGCGCGACAGGTTCCTGCTGGCGCTGCCGCTGTTCCACGTGCACGCGCTGGGCAACGGGCTGCACGCATGGCTCGCCTCGGGCTGCCGGATGCGCCTGCTCGAACGGTTCGAGCACGCCAAGGCGGCGGCGGAGTTCCTCGACTTTCGCCCGACGCTGTTCTTCGGCGTCCCGACGATCTACGTGCGATTGCTCGAGACGCCGCCGGACGTGGCGCGGGAAATGGGAGCGGCGATGCGGCTGTTCGTGAGCGGCTCGGCGCCGTTGCCCGCGCAGGTCCATCGGGAATTCGAGCGGCTGTTCGGCCACACCATCCTCGAGCGCTACGGGATGACGGAAACCTTGATGAACATCTCGAACCCGTATGTGGGCGAGCGGCGGCCGGGGACCGTCGGATTCCCGCTGCCAGGCGTGTCGGCGAAGATCGTGGACGGCGAGGTCTATCTAAAGGGTCCGAACGTGTTCGCCGGTTATTGGCGGCGGCCCGAGGCGACCGCCGCGGCTTTTACGGACGGCTGGTTCCGCACGGGGGACATCGCGGCGCGATCGGAGGACGGCTACTACGAGTTGCAGGGCCGCAAGAGCGATCTGATCATCTCCGGCTGATTCAATATCTATCCGCGCGAGATCGAGGAGTTGCTGCTCGAACAGCCGGAGGTGGTGGAGGCCGCGGTGGTGGGCGTGGAGGACCGCGTGCGCGGCGAGGTTCCGGTGGCCTACGTGGTGGGGGCGAACGGGCTGGACGAGGCGGCTCTCGAGGCGGTGTGCCGGACCAAGCTGGCGTCGTTCAAGGTTCCGCGTGCGTTCGTGCGGGTAGACACCTTGCCTCGGACGGCGTTGGGGAAGGTCCAGAAGCACCTGCTCCCGAAGCCGTAGCGCTCCAGTTACTTTCGAACGAGCTCGATCACCGCCCTCGGCGGATTTGAGATCCCCGAGCGCGCTAAGTTGGACTTGGACAGTTCGCGCAGCAGCTTACCCAATTGGCGCAAGTCGACGCGCTCCGTGCTCAACGGTCCGTCTCCGGGATGGCTGGCGGTCCTTAGCAGGAAGTGGCGAAGTTCATGGGCGATCACCAGCCCAACGGCTTGTCCGAGGCGCCGGGAGGAAGATGCCCCAAGCTCATCCACGATGGCGCCGGCGTAGACATCGATGCTCGGCAGGAACACGCCGGCCTTCCATTGGACCGCGCCCATGACATCGGCGTACGATTCGTGCCGGTCGCTGAACACCGCCCGGACAGCGTCCGCCGAACATCCGGTTTCGATCCTCCGCCCGAGGTGCGCGCCCGCGACGTCGAGCGTCTGGACGATGGCGTCGCGGCTCTTCGCGCCCAGTCGAGACCGAGCGCAGGCCTCCAGGCACACTTCCAGCGGCGGCTGGGCCGAGCAAAGCGCGGCGGTGCACGCCGCCAGAGCCGCGAATTTCATGATCTGATTATAGTCCCTAATAACTTCAATGCGATCAGGTGTAACTGTTCAGGCCCCTGATTTTGCTGGACATTTGCGAGCGGTTCGGGTACCGTAGAGTGGATGAGTGCGAGGAGGTGGCGTGGATTCCCCAGCAGTGGGAGAGTCGGCCGACCTCTCACGATCGAGTCGCTGACGCAGG
>SYLY01000054.1 GCA_005808475.1 Acidobacteriota bacterium | reverse complement strand
TCGACCACCATGAAGGCGATCTCCGGCCTCATGGAGACGACATCGGGAGAGATCCTCTTCGCCGGAGCGGCGATCGGGGCGGATCCGCTCGCCTTCAAGCGCCGCATGGGCTACGTGCCGGAGGAGCCACACCTGTACACGCACCTGTCCGGGCTCGAATACCTGACGATGGTGGCGCAGCTTCGCCGCCTGCCGGACCGGCAGGCCTCCGCGCGCATCGACGGCCTGTTGCGAGCCTTCGCGCTCCACGGCGACCGGCACGCGGCGATCTCCGCCTACTCGAAAGGCATGCGGCAGAAGATCCTGCTGTCGGCGGCTCTGATGCACGATCCGGAACTGATCCTGCTCGACGAGCCGTTCTCCGGACTCGACCCCGGTTCGGCGCTGGTGTTGCGAAACCTGCTCCAGGAACTCGCGCGCCGCGGCAAGACGATCCTGCTCGGCTCGCACGACCTCGACATCGTGGAGCGGGTCTGCTCCCACGTGGTGATCCTGCATCGCGCCCGCGTGGTGGCGGACGACTCCATCGAGCGCCTGCGCGAACTGATGTCGCTGCCGAACCTCGAGGAGATTTTCTCCCAACTCGCGGTGGAGCAGGACACGGCGGCGATCGCACGCGATATCGCGGATTTGATTCGAACATGACGACCCCATTTCGTGTGTTGTTCCGCCACTACCTGTTCCGTCTCACCGACGTCGAGATGCTGTCGGCGCACGCCCAGGGAGACTCGAGCAAGCTGCTCGGACAGTTCGCGGCGCTGCTGATCTTCGTGGGCCTGCTATTCTCGATGCCCGCCTGCGGCGGTCCGGGAAAGGACGCGCATCCGCAGGCGCGGCTGGTCTGGGAGTGGAGTTCGCAGCATCTGCTGATCTCGACGACGATGCTGGTGGTGGGGCTGTTCGCGGTGCTGAACCAGGAGTCGATCTTCCCGGACCGGCGCGATGTCTTCGTCACCGGGCCGCTCCCTTTGACGGCGCGGACGCTGTTTCTGTCGAAGGCCGCGGCCGCCGGAGCCGCGCTCGGTCTGGCCGTGGGGCTGCTGCACGCCGGGGCGGGGCTGGTGTGGCCCATCGCGCTGAACGCGGAGCGCCCTGAGTTCGCGGCGCCCTCGTTCCGCGCGGACCCGCCGGTTGCCGGGGGCGATCTACGCTCGATCCTCGAGCGCGACTTCGCCCCGATGCTCGCTGCGCGGCCAGAGGCGGGGATCGCGGCCGGAGTCTGGCGGAGCGGCTCGCGTCAGGTCTTCGCGTTCGGCGCCGCCAAGCCGGATTCGATCTTCGAGACCGGCTCGGTGACGAAGACCTTCACGGGCCTGCTGCTTGCGCGCATGGTGGTGGAAGGCCGCGCGCGGCTCGACGAGCCGGTCCGGGAGTTGCTGCCCGGAGACATCGCGCGCAAACCGTTCGGCCCCGAGATCACGCTGCTCGATCTGGCGACGCACCGGTCCGGTCTGCCGCGCATGCCGCCCGGTTTCCAACCGGCGGACCGGCCGAATCCGTTCGAGGAGTTTCACGATGCGGACCTGCGCGCGTATCTGTCGAAGTGCGGTTACGGCAAAAGAGGAGCCCCGAGGTTTCAGTACAGCAACCTCGGATTCGCGCTGTTGGGGCAGGCTCTGGCGCATCGAGCGGGGCGGCCCTACGCGGCGCTGGTGGAGGAGTGGATCGCCGCGCCGTTGGGACTGCGCGATACGACGGTCGCGTTGACCGGGGAACAACGGTCGCGGCTGGTCCAGGGGTACGACCGGCATCACCGGCCCGCCCGGGCGTGGGACCTCGACACGATCGCCCCGGCCGGCGCGGTGCATGCCACGGCGGGCGACCTGCTGTCGTACGCGGCCGCGCAGCTTCATCCCGAGTCGAGCGGCGATGCCACTCTGACGAGCGCTCTGACACTGGCCCGGATTCCGCGCGCGAGCCTGGGCGCCGGCGTACGGATCGCGCTGGCATGGCTGATCGATCCGGCGGCGGACCGCGTATCGCACGGCGGCGCGACGGCCGGATACACGGCGCTGGCGGCGCTCAGCCCCAGCCGCGACACGGCGGTGGTGGTGCTATGCAACACGGGTCCGAGCACGGCGATTTCGGCGGATCTCATCGGTGAGCACATAATGGCGCGGATCGAGGGCCGGCCGGCGGTGGCGATCGAGGAGGTCCGCGTTCCGGCGCGCGGCGGACTCGCCGGATTCGTTCGCACGTTGGCCGCGTACTGGGCGGCGATGCTCGGCTCCGGCGCGTTCGTGTTTTGCGCGGTGCTGTGCGTGCAGGGCGTTGCGCTGCAACTGCCGCGGAGGCTGTTCCTGCGCGTGACGCCGGCGCTGCAACTGGCGGTGTTCGGCGCTTTGATAGCGGGTTATCTGTCGCAGCCCGTGGCGGTGCACCCGGGGTCGGTGCTGGCGGCGCAGAGCGGAGGCTGGCAAGGATGGTCGCCGTCGTACTGGTTTCTGGGGCTGCTTCAGGAATGGCAAGGATCGCCGTTGATGGGCGAACTGGCGCGGCGGGCATGGATCGCGTCCGCGGCGATCGGATCGGTGACGGCAGCCGTCTGGATCGCGGCGTACTTTCGCGCCGTGCGCCAGATCGTGGAGACGCCGGATATCGCGCCGTCCGCCAAGCCCCGGTGGCGCTTGCCCCGATGCGGCGGCTCCGTCGAGACCGCGCTCGCCCATTTCGGGATACGCACACTGGCACGCGGCCGCCAACACCGGCTGATTCTCATGTTCTTTCTGGGCGTGGCGTTCGCGTTGTCGATCTTCTTTCTGAAGAGCCCGGCCACCGGGCGCCAGATCGACGAAATGGCCGCGGCCGACCCCTGGCGCGAACCCAGTTCGCCGGCGCTCGCCGCCACGGTGGCGATCATGGGCTTCTGGCTGCTTGCGGTTCGGATCGCGGGAGCGATCCCCTTCGAGATGGCGGCGAACTGGATCTTCCGCGTCACGCCGGTGTCCACGGGCGCGATGGGTGCGCGACGGCGCCTGCTGTACATCGCGCTGGCGCCGTGTTGGCTATCGTTGACCGCGGCTTGCGCGGCGATGTGGCCGTGGCGGGCGGCGGTGGGACACGGACTGGTGCTGGCGCTGCTCGGCGCGATGGTGGCGGAGCTTTGCGCGGCCGGTCCACCGATGATCCCGTTCACCCGGTCCTGGCTTCCGGGCAAGACGGGCATCCATGTCTCGTTCTGGCTGTGCGCGGGTCTGCTGGTGAAGCTCCTGGACACTGGCGCCATCTGGGAACTGCGGGCGCTCGAGGATCCGGTGCATCGCCTCCCCGCCCTTTTGGCGGCGCTCGGATCGATCGCGGTGGCGGTTCGATGGACCACCGGGCCGAACGCGGAAGACGAGCCCCGCTTCGAAGACGAGCCCGCCGATGCGATCGTATCGCTGGGGCTGGACTGATCCGCCGCATCCCCCCTTGCGTCCCGCGCCGCCGGGCGCTACTCTTCTAGTGGGATTCCCCTATGCGCGCCTCCATCTTGTCTATCCTGAGCGTTGCGGCGCTCGCACACGGCCAACACGGCGGACACATGGGCGCGCGCGCGCCAGGCATCGGACCGGTGGGACACGGGTTCGGCAGCGTGGTGTTTCCGGGAACCGGCGTGCCGGGATCGCAGGGCCACATCTCCGCGCTGGGGGCCACGGTTCGAGGCGTCGCGCCGGTGGGCGGCTACGGCGGCTACGGCGGATATGCCGCGCCCGTGATGGTTCCTTACGCGGTGCCGATCGGCATGCCGTATCAAATGGCCGCGCCCGCGCCGAACGTGACGGTGATCAACACGCCATCGCCCGCGCCCACGGTGATCATCAACCAGAACTATACGCCCGAACGGCCGAGCCCGGTCATGCGCGACTACTCCGGCGACCGTCTGCCGGAGACTTCCGCGGGTCTTCAGACTTATCAGGCGCCGATTCCCAATAACGCGGAAGGGCGGCGGGGACAGGTTCCGGCGCTGGTCCGGCATGAGACGGACGACAAGCCGACGATCTACCTGCTGGCGTTGAAGGATGGCGCGGTGTACTCCTGCTACGCGTTCTGGCGCGATGGCGACACGGTCCACTACGTGACCACGCGGCAGGTGCACAACAAGGTGTCGGCGGAACTGGTGGATATGAAGATCAGCGAGCGGCTGAATGTCGAGCGCAACGTGGAGTTCCCGCTGGACTGAAGCGACGTCACTCCTTTTGTCCGGTGATCGTCAGCAACCCGGCCGGTCAAAAGCGACGGGTTGTAAACCGGCGACCCTTTGTCCCTTAGATGGCTTTCGCCATGGCCGTCATCCTTCTGGTTCCGCAATTCCGGAGGTTAACGTGGCCTTGATCTACGGTTTGGCGGCGGAATTGAGGTGATCGATTCGGCAAATTGACTGCGTTCCCCCGATTGTGAAGGGCGTGGGATTCTCCGAGTCGCCGCTCGGTTGATTAATTAATTAATTAATGTGGGAGTGTTGGAGTCGCTCCAATAGGACGCATCGCGCCAGAAAATGGGCCGCCCCGGCACTTCTCTGGCCGCGCGCCACGCACAGCAATCGCCCTCGCCGCCTGGAGTGTCAGTTACGCCGGCTGGGCTCGTAGATCCTGCGATGTGGCGACGATGCAGATTACGTTCTCACATGGGCCAAGTAGAGGCCTGCTCTTCGCTATTTGCGGCCAAGTCAGAGTAGTCATTGACAGAAATTGCCGAACCTGCGAAGATATTCAGCAGAGAATCGTTCAGTTCAAGGAATGTCCATGAAATCCCCTCTCTCTCTCTCTCTCTCTCTCGGGCGAATGACCGCCGGTCTCGCTCGAAACTCCTTGCGATCTTTCTAGGTATTCCGGCAATGGTCGTGGCGCTTGGCAGTACAATCAGCTTGGCGGGGCTGTATACGGTGAACTCCAACCCATCGGGCGCTCAGCACGAGTGGTCATCGACGTTCGGCCCTACATCCGGGTCGATGCAGGGCGTTATCGGCGCAATGTGGCAGGAGGTTTCCTCTGGTAGCACCAGCGTTAGGATGAAGTTGGGGACGACCGGAAGTAGTTGGCTCGCTCCCGTCATATGGAATGGCGCTCAGACCATCACATTGGCCCCCTGGTCTCAACTGCTCTTGGGTGATCCCTACGTCGCGTGGGATGCCGCGAACAGCCGCTTCATATTCGTCGTGCTGGCGATTGGCTCCGGCGATTCACAGGTCTGGTTCGGGACGATCTCACCGGCCGGGCAGATCACCGTCCGGTCTTCGCCAGTAATGGACTTCCAAGGGGCCGGTTATCGTTGGGACTACCCATCGATCTCAGTGAAGCCGAACGGACACATCGTGATTGGGGCTGTCCGGCAACCAAGCGCCGTGCAGTCGAACCCGACGCTCTACCGATTTCACATATCAACCTCCTCAGACGGCGGGTCAACGTTCTCGAGTCCGGTCGAGCCGAACAGCCTCGCAAGCCAGCACGGAATCTGGAACTACATTGGTCCGCAGTCCCGTGTGACTGCCACCACTAGCCATTTCAACGCCTTCGTGCCATTTCTACATCCGCCGGGCCAGATCGATGCATACGGCAACCTAATTGGCAATTTGCCCTACAAAATACAGTGGCACCGGAGCATCGATGGCGTGTCGTGGACCAACATGGGAGACCTCCTTCAATACTGGACGCCTCGGGACCAGACGAACTCCGCCTATTGCCCACAGAATCAGGGAGGAGCGTGCTTACCTGTCTTCACGGCACCCTACTTGGATGCGCGGTCGGCGGGAGAGCGGTGGGTTGTGTCATTCCCGGTCGGCAACGGCACGGGAAATAACATTGTGACGTGCAGCAACGAGGCTTCGCCACCGGCGTGTGGTGCACTCGATTGGCGGACCAATACAGATCAGTTGCTTCAGAGTTCATCCGCCGCGACCAATTTCGACGATCCGAACCAACGGCAAGACTATTGGCACGCTTATTATACCCAGCATCCCAGCTTGTCCCAGAGGTTGGTGAAGCGCGCCTTCTACCAGAGTCCTGGCGGTGGTTGGCCGCCCGCGATGTATACGCTTCAGAACGCGGCCCAGTCCTATTCGGCGCCGATTCTCGAGATCTCCATGGATTCGTGGCGGATTTCCAATGGCCCGTGGCCGACAGATGCAAAGTGCGCGGGTCTTGCATACGGACTCTATACCACCTGCTATGACGGAGGTGATTATGGCCAGACCGCTTCGACGAGGGGGCAGCAAGCCATGATGTACTACTCGCTACCGGTGAATGGAAATCACCTCGGCGGAGCTTGGCTGCTGGATCCGCCCGGGCCCGTGCGCGAAGTGCCCAACGCACTGAGGTTCGCTCCGGGCGCGGATCTAAGGAACCTATTTCCACTCGCGCGGGGGCCTCGAACGGGCGGACTGTCTCCTTCGGAATTGGCGGCAACCAAGGCCAATTTGATTCGGGGGAGGGACCAGAGATGAGCTACCCGTTCCGCATTTGCCTATCGGTCGTGGCGTTTTTAGTAGCGCAGCCTTGTTTCGCGCAACGCCCGGTGATTTTCAAGTTGAACTCCACGCCGCTGGGAGGTGGCGTGCAGGTGGTACCGGGCGAAGTGCTGGACCTGTTTGTTCGCCTCGAAGAAACACCCGAGAGGTTTCAGAGCGTGCTCGGCCAAGCGCCTACGGACGGCGTTTGGACGACGACGCTATCGGGCGTCTCGGTGAAGGCGCGATTCGCGCGGATCGCCGGGCAGCCAGCCTTCGATCTTCCGATCGGCTTGGTGACCGGATTGCCTTGCCGGACTCTGGACTGCCAAGGCATCATCGTTCGCGCCCAACTGCCGTTCGAGGTCAAACCGGTCATCGACGGCGCATCGTTTTTCACAGGGTTGCCGTTCCTGCTGTTTTCCGTCACGATCGACGGGGAAGAGAGCCTGCCCATCGAGGCTGTGCCAGCGTCTTCGCGCCCGAGGCTGGTGGGGCAGTTCGTCGCTCCGCTTCATCCCGATGGCCGGACTGTGCAAAACGGCCATGCCGCCAAACCGGGCGAGATCCTGACAATCCTGGTTACCGGATTGGGCCTCGAGTCCGAGGACGGCAGGCCGGGAACGCCCTCCCCGGAGACTTCGCGTCCGCTGGATGCCAGCGGACTGCGGCTGGCGTTCGACTTCTCGAATCCGCGGCTGCCGCTGGTCCCCGGCAGCTCCATGCCGCTCGCGGACCGCGTCGCACCGTTGTCGGTCCGGTTCCGGCCCGGCGAGGTGGGGGTGTACGAAGTGAAGTTCCAGATGCCTCCGCTGCCGGAGGGGACCCAGCCTTGCTTGGCAGGCGCCAACGCAATCCGGCCGGCGGAGAACGTCCGGCTGACGCTAACTTCGGTCTACTCGGATAGCGTACTGTTCTGCGCCGCGCCGTGACCGGACAAGTGGTTCCTCAGCCGATCAGCTCGGCCACCGGCTGACCCGTCGTATCCTCGAGTGAGTTCGCGATCTTCACCGGCCGCCCGATCGGACTCATGATCTCCTTGGTCCAATCCACGCCGAGTTGCTTGAACACCGTCGCGTAGAGATCGCCCATCGTGATCACGCGGTTGGTGACGTTCGCCCCGCGCTCGTCGGTAGACCCGATCACCTGGCCCACCTTCATCCCGCCGCCCGTCACCGCCAGCGACCAGGCGTTGGGCCAGTGGTCGCGGCCGAGGTTGGGGTTGATGTTCGGCGTCCGCCCGAACTCGCCCATCGCGATCACGATGGTGGTCTCGAGCAGTCCGCGCTCCGCGAGGTCGTCCACCAGCGCGGTGAGCGTGCGGTCGAGCGTCGGACACAAGCGGTCCTTGTGGCTCTTGTCGTTGTCGGAGTGGGTGTCCCACGACGTCCCGTGATAGCCCGCCGCGGTGACGAAGCGCGCGCCGGCTTCCACCAGACGACGCGCCAACAGGCACGACTGGCCGATCGAATCCTTGCCGTAGCGCTCCTTCAGCTTCTCCGGCTCCTTCGACATATCGAATGCGTCCCGCACGGCGGGCGTGGTGATCATCTTCATCGCCTGCGCGGTGAAGGCGTCCATGTCGGCGTGCTCGGCGGTCTGGTTCAGCGCGCGATAGCGGCGGTCCACCGCTTGCAGGAACGCCGACCTGCTGTCCACCGACGCTTGCGACACCGACTTCGGCAGGCTCAGATCGGTGACCTGGAAGCCCGGTTTGGCGGGATCGGGGATGCACATCGGATCGTAGTCGCCGCCGAGGAACGCCGCGCGGAAGTAGTCCTCGTACTGGCGGCCGCGATCCCACTTGGGCACCAGGATGTGCGGCGGCACGGCGTTGCGCGAGCCCATCTCCTTGGTGATGATGGAGCCGACGCTCGGGAACTGCATGGCCGGATTCACTTCGTGTCCGGTGATGACGTAGTGGGTGGCCTGCGGATGGTCGTTACCGCGCGTGTGCATCGAACGGATGATGGAGTACTTGTGCGCGTCCTTGGCCATCTTCGGCAGCAATTCGGAGAACTGGACGCCCGGCAGGCTGGTGGAGATGGGCTTGAAGTTGCTGTTCGACTTCGGATCCCAGGTATCGATGTGGCTGGGCCCGCCCTCGAGCCAGAACAGGATGACCGAGTTCGCCTTGGCTCCCGGGCGCAGATCCGGAGCCTTGCTGGCCGCCCGCAAGTATCCGCTCAGGTTCAGTCCCATGAATCCGAGCGAGCCCGCGCTGATGAAATCGCGCCGCGTCCTTGGATGGTTCACACCGGCCTCCTTAATGATTCTCCGCGAATTCGCGCGAGCCGATCAACGCCCATACGAACTCGCGCAACGCAGCAGCGCGATCGCCGCGCGCCGTCAGCACCCGCTTCAACTCCGCGGTCTCCTCCGCGTCCGGCGTTCGCGCGAACGCCGCCAGGAAGAAGTCCTCGAAGATCTTTTCGTCCGCCGCGCCCGACTCCAACAGACCGCCCAGCCGTCCGCCTTTCGCGTCCAACCGGTCGAGATACGTGGAGCCCGCCAGCATGTGGAGCGCCTGCCCGAGGTTCGGCTTGGCGTTGCGCTCCGGAATCGCGCCGCGATTCGGCCGCCCGTACAGTTCGAGGAACCGCGAGTAGTACATGTCGGGGTCGCGCAAATTGATCGCGCGCATGCCCCACGGAGCCTGTCCCACCGATCCGCCCTCGGACACCGCCGTCGAGAACGTCTCCGGCAGACCGGTGGCGTGCGACACCATGTCGAGCAGCACCTCGGCGTCGATGGCGCGCGGGAGCGATCGCGAATAGTTGACCACGTCCGCTTTGTTGGAAGCGTTGGAGCGGTGGGAAAGCTGATAGGTGCGCGACGTGACGATGCGCTTCATCAAGTGGCGCAGGTCGTGCCCGTTGTCGCGGAAGTCCTTGGCGAGCGCCGCCAGCAGTTCCGGATGGGTGGGCGGGTTGGTGATCCGGAAGTCGTCCACCGGATCGACGATGCCGCGGGCGAAGAAGTAACCCCAGATCCGGTTCACGGCCGCTTCGGCGAAGTAGGGATGCCGCACCATCCACCCGGCGAGCGCGCGACGGGGAGTGCCGTCCGCGGGAACCTCGACCGGCGAATTGTCGAGCAGCGCGGGCCGCACCGGAACCTTGGTCCGGGGATGGAGCGTTTCCACTTTGCCATCCACGTCCTTCGAACTCAGGTCCATGTTGGTGGGGTGGTCCACCACGATCGTGCCCATCTTGAACAGGCGTCCGAAGAACGCGGCCATGCCCCAGAACTGATCCTGGCTCCAGTTCTCGTACGGATGGTTGTGGCACTGCGCGCAGTCCATGCGTCGGCCGAAAAAGACGCGAACCTCTTCGGCCATCGTGTCTGGAGGGGTTCCGATCTGGTTGTACGGGGTGAAGTGGCGCGAGACCGGACCGTAGCCCTGCGCCGAAAGCCGCTCGCGCGCCACGTCGTCGTAGGGCCGGTTGCTTTCGACGTTGGCGCGAATCCATTCCCAATACTTGTCGCTGAACTTGGGCGTGAGGCCGTTGGCGAAGATGGCGACGCGGAACAGGTCGGAGTAGCGGAACGTCCAGTAGTCGACGAACTCGGGCGAAGCGATGAGGGCGTCCACCACCTTTTCGCGCTTGTTCGGATCGCGGCTTGCGATGAACTCGCGCGCGCGCCCGGTGGGCGGCAGCGTGCCCGTCAAATCGAGGCAGACCCGGCGCAGGAACTCGCCGTCGGTGGACAGCTCCGAGGGCGCGATCTGGAACCGCCGCAGCTTGTCGAACACATGATCGTCGATGAAGTTGTTGCGGGCGGCCTTCGGATAGGAGGCCACCGGCGGTCCGATCACGCCGGCTCCAGCGCTCGCCACCTGTCCGGCCGCGCGAATCAGAATCGCGGTCTCGCCCAAGCGCTTGCCGCGAACGATGCCTCCGGGAGTGACCGTCGCGACGTCGCCGTTGTTCGACGAGTACAGCACCTGATCGGTGTAATCCTGGGTGTGGCCATCGCTGAAGCGCGCGGTCACCAGCAAGCGGTGTTCGCCTTCCACCGGAACCACGGCCATCGAAGGGAACGCCTCGAGCCGCGCGAGCTTCACTTCCTTGCCGGCCTCCGCCTCGCCGTAAGGAGCTCCGGAGCGGACCCATTCCACCAGCGCCTTGTAGTCGGCCGAATCCTTCTCGAGCCGCTTGCCGCCGCCGTGCGGAACCGTCATCGCCGGCTTGGCGATCAGCGAGCTTTTCTCTGGCGACTGGGCGTCGATGCGCGGAACGCGGGCGCCTTTCACCTCGGCGGTGAGCACCTGATAGACGCCGCCCTTGACGATCCAATCGTAGTCGTCTTTCGGATAAAGAGCGTTCGCCGAGAGCTTGAATCCGCCGCGGCCCTTGACGCCGCCATGGCACGCGGCACTGTTGCAACCGCGCTTGGTGAGGATGCCTTCCACGTCGCGAGCGAACGTGAACGCACGCGCGAGGTCCGACCGCGATACGCGGACATCGGCTTGCGCGCGAGCGCCATCGAGCGCCGCCTCGACCTTCGCCGCGCCGTCCGCCCGCGCCGTCAGTCGCGCCTCGGCCGGATCGAGCGTGGCCGCCGGTTGCGACACCTTCCATTGGACTCGCGCCGTCACATCGGCTTCCGTGCCGTCGGCGTACGCCGCCACCGCCATCAGACGCTGCGTCGCGCCGGCTCCCCGCAGGTCGATGGACGCGGGATAAATCCGGAGAGACACGGGCTTGGGCGCGGCCCACGCCGCGGAAGCCGCCATCAATAACACGCCGAGTTTCACTGCTTGGGCACCACCATGAGGGGAATCGCGCGGACGGCCAAAGCCGCTCCGATCTTGCCGTCCGCCACCGGATGTACGGTGACCTGGACCATCGCCGGTTCCGGCGTGGCGGCCGCATCCGCCGACGCGATGAAGGCGACCACGCTCCGTTCGGTGCGCGGTGAAAAGCGCTCCCGCTTGCCCTTGGTGGGCGGCGGATCCTTGTCCGGCTCGAAGTCGGCGCTGGCGACGGCCTGCACGCCCGGCGGAAGCTGCCCGGTCAGCACTGCCACGGCGCCGCGATAGTCTTCTTCGCGGTCGAACGTGACGCGCATCGTCTTCGACTCGCCCGGGGTGAGATTGATGTGATCGGCGTCGATCACCACGTCGCCGGCGTGAGGAACCTGCTGCCGGACCTGCACACGGTACCTGAAGTTGGCGCCGGCCAGATCCGCCGTGGCTTCGCGCACCTCCACCGTGTACTCGCCGGGGTTGCGAAGCGGCACGATTGCCTTCGACTGCAGACTCTTGGTCATCGCGCCGGTGCAGGCGCCGCGCCCCACCGAGACGTTGGTGGCGACCTCTTCGCCCTTGTCGTCCAACAGCCGCACGATGGGGTTGAATTCGGGTGGAGCGGTATTCGGAGTCGAGATCTCGATGGCGATGTCGCGCGAGGCGTCCAGTTGGAACCGCGCGCGGTGGAACTCGCCGGGCCTTGCGATCGCGCCGTCCAGATTGGCGGGAATCTTGATGCGCGGCTCGGAGCCGTCTCCCATGCCGTAGGTTTCCATGGGCTCGTGCTCGAGAGCCTTGCCGCCCCGTTCGGCGAGTTCGTTGAGGCGATTCGCCGAGAGGTAGCGCGAGTAGGAGCGCTCGCGCCAAGCCGCCTCGATGTCGACGGGATCCTTGGCGTCGCCCTCGCGGATCTTCAATTGATAGCTGTAGTCGGGTCCGCCCTGGCCGGAAAACGCTTCCACGCGCAGCAGGTAGCGGCCCGCCTTGGCGAACCGGTGAACCAGGCGCGCGTCGGTGGGCAGCCCCAGCACCCAGAGCGGCTCGTCGTTGGCGGCGATCCGGTTGATGCGCTTCGGGTCGAACCAGCTCCCCGAAGCCTCATAGATCGCGAGCGACGGATCGAAGCCGCGGGCGTTGCCTCCAGCCGATCCGGGCGCCGGCAGTCCCGACACGGCGGTGAAGGTAAATTGCTGTCCCGCCTTGGCGTCGATTGCGAAGAAGTCGGATTCGCCGCGCTTGGTGATATGAGCGTTGAACACGACAGGAACGCCGCCAATTACCACCGCGGTTTCCGGAGTGTCGTGGGAACCGGCCGGTTCGTGCACCACCGGCTCTTCCGCGATCACGATGGGCAGCGCGTTCGAAATGCCGCCCGGGGCAATCAAGCGAATCGCGTAACGCCCGGCTCGGGCGTCGGCGGCCGACTCGAAACGCACGCGGACCACGTCGGTCTTGCCTTTCGATCCGTCCTCGGATTCCGCGCCCACGATGGAGGCTTGCAGAGCGGCAGTCCCCGTATGGATCGCGGTCGCGCCCTTGATGCCCGTGCCTCGGATGGCGACGGTGAAGGACGCGCCTTTTCCGCCGGTGAAGGGGTTCGCCGAGAGGGCGACCGGCTCCACGCGCGCCGCCGCTGCGGGCGACAACACGACGACCAGCCACGTCCAGCGCATGGAAACTTCACCTGAATCGTATCACTTCCGGCACGAGGCCCGCCAATACCGGAACCGGCGTTCCGGCGTCATGCGGCTACGGGCATCCCGGCGCCCACCGGCAGCGGCTTCACCACCACTAGCGTGAGGTCGTCCACCGCCCGCGCCGCACCGGCGAAGTCGCGCACCGCTTCGAACACCGCGCTTCGGATCTCCTCGGCCGCCAGACCCGCGTTCGCCACCAGTATCCGTTCCAGCCGGTCCTGGCCGAACTCGGCTCCGGCGTCGTTCACGGCGTCCTCGATGCCATCGGAATAGAGCACCAGGCAATCGTCCGGTCCCAGCCGCACCGTGCCGCGCCCGTAGCGAGCGTGGGGCAGCAGACCTAGCACCGGACCGCCCTCGCGCAGCCGGGCAACCCGGGGCTTGCTGTCCTGGTTCGAGATCAGCATGGGCGGGCAGTGCCCGGCGTTCACGTATTCGAGTTCGCGCGTATCGGGATCGAAGTCGCACCAGAACATGGTGGCGTAGCGTTCGCCGGAGGAGTGTTCGTACAAGAGCCGGTTCAGATGCATGGCGAGCGAGCCCGCGTGGCCTTCGCCTTCCGCCCAGCGGCTGGAGCGGACCGCGCCGTGGATCACTCCCATCAGCAGCGCGGCCGGGATGCCCTTGCCGGACACGTCGCCCAGAACGACGGCGGACCGGCCACCGGGGATGTCGAACGCATCGTAGAAATCGCCGCCGATTTGCCACGCGGCCACCGAACTGGCGGCCATGTCGAGGTTGGCGGGCAACCGGAACGCCTTCGGGAACAGATCCTGCTGCACCTGACTGGCAATTTCCACCTGTTGTTCGAGGCTCCGGCCGTTGGCGTAGGCGCGGAACCGCAGTCCGATCAGAGCCAGGGCGCCGAGCAGCGCCCCACCACCCAGGTAGGTAACCAGCAGATTCCATCGCAGGGGCCAGAGGACACCGTCATCCACTTCGACGAACAGTCCCATTTCGAGCAGCAGGGTGCGGCGCGGATCGTCCACCTCGATGGGAGGCGCGCCTCGGAGAGGCTGGGCTTCGACGAGAATTCGTTCGTCCCCACGACGGCGGACCTCGGACATTGTCGCGCGGGCGCGGAGCTTTTCCTCTACTTTATCGAGTGGAAACGAAAGACCGCCGGACTCGCCGGCCGAGGTTACGAGCTTGCCCTCGCGGTCGAATATCCTGATCCAGGCGATGCGCCCCGCGCGATCCTTGTGAAAGTCGTCGATAAGCGCGGCGAGCCCCGCGGCGGATTTTTCCTTACGGACGGCGGCCTCCAGTTGCATCGCATGCTGCGTCAATTGCCGGCGGGTATGGTTTTCCTCGACTCTCGCCGCGGCTCGGCGGTAGTTCACGGTGGAGTTGATCACCAGTACTCCGGCGAGCATCGCGCCGGCAGCCAGCGACAACTTCAAGCCGAGGACTCGGGTGGTCATACTGATAAGACCGCGCGTGAAGCAGGAATGTTTCCCGCGCACGCCCGGCTTAGCAATCATTTACGAAGCGGTGGGCGCCGCCTTAATATTAAGCCGCCCGCCCGGCGGGAACCCGGCGGGCACGGGGGGCGTCGGCCAGAGATCATGCGAATCCTCCTTGCAATCCCGATGCTCGCCGCCGCGCTTCCCGGTGCGTCCGTCTTTCCCGCCGGCCAGACGCTGCGTCCGCCGCGCGAGACCGTCGCGCCACCCCTGGGCGGGAAAGCCCGTGAAAAGCGCCAGCGCGCGCTTCGCCGCGAACTCGAGACCGGCCTGGACCGGTGGCTGGACCGCGACGTGGCGTATATCGTCTCGGACGAGGAGCGCCGCGCATTCAAGAACCTTCGGACGGACGAAGAGCGAGAGTCGTTCGTCGAGCAGTTCTGGATTCGCCGCGATCCCACTCCGGATACCGTGGAAAACGAGTTCCGCGAGGAACACTACGGGCGGGTCGCGTTCGCCAACGAACGCTATGCCAGCGGAATCCCCGGCTGGAAGTCCGATCGCGGCCGCATCTATATCAAGTTCGGACCGCCCGACGATGTGGACTCCCACGCGGGCGGCAGCTACCAGCGGCCGATCGAGGAGGGCGGCGGCCAGACCTCCGCGTTTCCATTCGAAAGATGGCGCTACCGCTTCATCGAAGGCGCGGGCTCGGATGTCGTCATCGAATTCGTCGATCCCACCATGACGGGCGAGTTCCGGCTCACCATGGACCCCTCCGAAAAGGACGCACTTCTGTACGTGCCCGGAACCGGACTCACGCTTTACGAACAGATGGGGCTCGCCAACAAGCAGGACCGCTTCTCCCGAACCGACGGCACTCGCCTCGGCACGGGGAACCAGCCGTTGCCGGCGCGGATGGGCCAGTTCGAGCGCCTGGCCCTGCTCGCCGCGATCAGCCGTCCGCCGGCGGTCAAGTACAAGGATCTGGAGGCGGCCGTCTCTTCGAACATCCGTTACGACATGCTCCCCGTGCGGCTGCAGACCGGGTATATCCGCATGGCTCCCGGCACGACGCTGGTCGCGATCACCGCCGCCATCGACCGCCGCGACCTTCAGTTCCAGCATCGCGACGGAATCGCTCGCGCGGTGGTCCACATCCATGGCCGCGTCACGTCGCTGGCGCGGCGGCCAGTGACCCTCTTCGAGGACTCGGTCTCGGTGGAGGCTCATCCATTGATGCTCGATCGGGCTTCCGGCGGCGTATCCCTCTATCAGAAGACCCTGCCGCTCGCGCCTGGAGCCTACCGCCTCAGCATCGCGATCAAGGACGCGGCGGGCGGCGCCATGACGAATCGCGAACTCGCCCTGAGCGTGCCTCGCTACGACGAGGGATCGCCGGCCATCAGCAGCCTGGTACTGGCGGACCGGATCGAGCGCGTTCCGGCCCAACCGATCGACTCTGGACCGTTCGTTTTCGGCGATGTGAAAGTACGGCCCCGGCTAGGCGAGACGTTTCGCCGCGACGAGAAGCTGGGGATCTTCGCGGAAGTTTACAACTTCCTGCCGGCAAATCGGACCGGGCGGATCGATGGAGAAATCACCTACCGGGTGACGCGTACGGGGGGGGACACGCCCCTCGTGGAGTTCGCGGAACCTGTCGCGGCGGCCACGTTTCGCATCGAGAAACTGTTGCCACTGAACGGCCTGGACCCCGGTTCCTACGTGCTCGACCTGCGGGCCGTGGATCGCGCCGCCGGCGCCGAAACCAGCGCGTCGGCCAAGTTCCGCGTGGAATGAGAGAATGGTAACGGGCCGAATCCGCCTTGACCTGGAGCGGCGCCAAGCCTAGAATCGGAAGTAGTCAAGTGTAGGCTGGGTGAATTCCATGAAGTCTCGACGCATCGCATTGTTCGCCGCCGCGGGTATCGTGGCCGCCGGAACCTCGCTCGCTCCGGCCGCCGCCGCCGCCGACAAGAAGGCGCAGGCCGCCGGTCCGCGCGAAACGGTCGCCAAGCCGCTCACCGATAGAGAGCGGAGAAAGCGCGAGGAGAAGCTCCGCAAGGAACTCGAAACGCCGTTCCGCAAGTGGCTGAACGAGGACGTCACCTACATCATCACCGACGAGGAGCGGGCCGCGTTCAAGCGCCTGCAGACCGACGAGGAACGCGAGCAGTTCATCGAGCAGTTCTGGCTGCGCCGCGATCCGAGCCCGGACAGTTCGGAGAACGAGTTCAAGGAAGAGCACTACCGGCGCATCGCCTACTGCAACGAGCGGTACGCGTCGGGCATCCCCGGGTGGAAGACCGACCGCGGCCGCATCTACATCGCGTTCGGACCGCCGGACGAGAACGAGTCGCACCCGTCGGGCGGCACCTACGAGCGGCCGATCGAGGAAGGCGGCGGCACCACGTCGACGTTTCCCTTCGAGAAGTGGCGCTACCGCTGGATCGAAGGCATCGGCTCCGACATCATCATCGAATTCGTCGACCCGACCATGACCGGCGAGTACCGGATGACGATGGACCCGTCGGAAAAGGACGCGCTGCTCTACGTTCCCAATGCCGGTCTCACGCTCTACGAACAGATGGGCATGTCGTCCAAGACGGACCGCTTCTCGCGCACCGACGGCACGCGCCTGGGCACCGGCAACCAGCCCCTGCCGATGCGCATGAACCAGTTCGAACGGCTGCAACAGTTCGCCCGCCTGCAAAAGGCGCCGAACGTGAAGTTCAAGGATCTGGAAGCCGCCGTCAGCTCGACCATCAAGTACAACCTGCTTCCGATTCGCGTCCGCGCGGATTATATGAAGATGACGAACTCGACGATCCTCACCAACGTCACCGCCGTGATCGACAAGAAGGACCTCCAGTTCCAGGACAAGGATGGCCTGTCGAAGTCGGTGGTGAACATCTACGGCCGCATCACGTCGATGTCGCGCCGCGTGGTGAACGTGTTCGAAGAGGTGGTGAGCCCGGATCCGGTTCCGACGTCGATGCTGCAGGAAGTGATCAAGGGCGCGTCCATCTATCAGAAGTCGATTCCGCTGCCGCCCGGCACCTACCGGTTGAATCTGGTGGTGAAGGACGTGATCGGCGGCAACATGACCAATTACGAACTGGCGCTCAACGTTCCCCGGTACGAGGAAGAGAAGCTGGCGATGAGCAGCCTGGTGCTGGCGGATCTGATCGAAAAGGTGCCCACCAAATCGATCGGCACGGGCCAATTCGTGATCGGCGCTTCCAAGGTGCGGCCGCGGCTCGGCGAGACCTTCAAACAGAACGAGAAGATGGGCATCTACCTCCAGCTCTACAACTTCGCCGCCGACGAGAAGACGCAGAAGCCCAACGCCAGCGTGGAGTACGAAGTCACCAAGAACGGAACGAACAAGAAGATTTTCGAATTCGCCGAGGAGGTGTCCAAGGTCGACGGAGCCTCGGCGCAGCAATACACCGTGGAGAAGATCCTGCCCCTGACGGGATTGGAACCCGGGGAGTATACTCTCAAGATGAAGGTGACGGACCGCAATGCCAACAACGCGGTCTTGACGCCAACCGCCACGTTCAAGGTGCAGTGACCCGCTGCATCCGGGATTAGTGTCCGATTGACGGATCGCGCGCCGCCCTCGCGCGAAAATGACAATCGCTTGAAAGACTTTTTCAACCCGGTTCATGGATTCGCGGCAGTGGCCGCGCTGGCGATGCTTGCGTCCCCGGCCTTGGCCATCGAGGAGAATCGCTTCAGCGGATCTCTAGCCGGCAAAGTAATGAGCGCCGCCGGCATCCCGCAGATGGGCGCGGCGGTCATGCTCTACAACCGTTTCGACCGAATGGTTTCCCGCGCCCTCACCGACGACAAGGGCGCGTTCACCTTCGATCAGCTTCTCCCCGACTCCTATTCGGTGCGTGTCAATCTGCAGAGCTACGTGCCCGCGTTGCGGCGGAACATCGCCGTTCAGCCGGGCATGCGGAGCGTGCTCAACATCAGTCTGAGCAGTGTCCTCAGTTCGGTTGAGTTGGTTTACATGGCTCCGGGACAAGCGTCCATCATGAGCGAGGACTGGAAGTGGATGCTGCGAAGCGCGCAGTCCACCCGCCCGGTGCTGCGCTTCCTGCCCGGCGCGGGACGGGTCGACATCTCCGATCCGAATCAGCGGCGCAGCGTGCTCGACGGCGTGTTCTCCGATACGCGCGGATTGGTCCGCGTCTCTTCGGGCGAGACCGGCGTGCTCGCCCACGCAGGCAGCCAGGCGGATTTGGGCACGGCCTTCGCCGTGGCGACCACGCTGTTCGGCGATAACCAACTGCAGGTTGCAGGCAATCTGGGCTACGGGTCGAACAACGGCATCCCGACGGCGGGCTTCCGCACGTCGCTCACCCGGGGCGCGGACGCGGCGATTCCAGCCATCAATGTGACGATGCGGCAGGTCTACCTGCCTTCGCGCTTGGGCGCCAACCTGCTCGGCGCGCAGGGTGGGGTTCCCGCTTTGCAGACGATGACGCTGTCCTTCAATGAGAAGCGGCGGCTAGCCGACGAGTTGGAATTGCAGTTTGGCTCGTCGCTGGAATCGGTTTCTTTCCTGGACCGGCTGAACTATATCAGCCCGTTCGCGCGGCTCCGCTGGGGCACCGCGGAAGGCGGAGCGATCGAGTGGGCATTCAGCTCGGGCGCCGCTCCAACGGACCTGCTGGCGGGCGATGGGGTGCCCGAGGCGGAGCTGCAGCACCAATTGAACACTCTGGCGGTGTTTCCACGGATCTCGATCGCGGACCGGCGGGCGCGAGTGCAGCGAACGGAGAACTTCGAGATGGGCTACCGCCGCGAGGTCGGCGGGCGGGTGCTGAGTCTGTCGGCGTATCGCGAGTCGCTGTCGAACACCGCGTTGACGGTGTCGGCGGACGGCGGCGCGATGGCCGGATTGGAATTGCTGCCGGACTTGGCGTCGCGCAGTTCGATCTTCAACGCGGGCCGATTCCGGCGGATGGGCTACTCGGCGGCGTTCTCGCAGAAGCTGGGTGAAGAGATGACGGCGTCGATCGGCTACGGGTACGCGGGCGCGATCGCATCGGCGTCCGAAATCGCGCAAGCGAACGCGCTGGATCTGCGGCGGTCGCTCCGGCGGGCTTGGCGGCATTCGGTGACAGGGCGGGTGTCGGGCCGGGCGCCGGGGATGGGGACCAAGTACACGGCGAGCTATCAGGCCACCGACTACACGGTGCTGCATCCGGTGCATCTGTCGCTGACGCAGCGTTCGACGATGGAGCCGGGGTTGAATGTGTATCTTCGGCAGCCAATCCCGGCGTTGTCGGTAAAGGGCGGACGGTTGGAAGCGAGCGCCGAGATGCGAAACCTGCTCGCGCAGGGTTATCTGCCCGTGGCGAGCGCTGGGACGCGGATTCTGCTGATCCAGTCTCCTCGCGCGGTCCGCGGCGGGGTCAGCCTCATTTTCTGAGAGCGGCCAGCAAGTAGGATTTGGCTTCGAGAGAGTCCTGTACGGCGTTCGCAAGTTCGTGGAGCACGTCGAACACCGCATGCTTGAACTCTCGGTAATCATCGAGAGTCGAGACCATCGCCTTTGGCCCATGGGCGATTTCGTTCCGCCGGGCGACGAGCGACTTGAGCTCTGCTGCGTGGGTGTCCGCCTTCGAGCAACTCAAGCCGGCTGAAGAGAAATTCTTCCACCAGAATGCGCGGCGGCAAGTTAGAGTTCGACTCGAACCAGAACTTGAAGTCGACGCACTCGGCCATTCTCTGCTGGAACTCCTCGCGGCAGAACGCCCAAAGCTCGGACGCTTTTCCGCTACCGGCGATCCGCTTGAACTCCTTCGTCAGCGACAAGATTGCAATCGGATCGGCGCACTGGTTCCGAATGACGTTGGTGGCGCGGATCTCGTCGAGATAGTGTTCCCAAGCGAACCGGCAGAAGCCCTCGTAGTGGGCGTAGAGCAGGGCGCGGAGCGCTCGAAGCAAGCCTGAATGGGCCGGGGTGCCCCTCTGGACCTCGGAAGCAAGAAGCTCGAGCGAGGCCAGTTCCGCTTCTCGCCAGTTCAGGTCCTCCTCGAGTCCGATTCCTGAGGAGCTCACACCGTTGGCCGCGTCGCGGCCTCCCGGATCAATTTAATGCGGCACTCCAACTTCGTCCCGTTACTCGCGCCGGGTCCCGTATTCTCGCGAAAGTCATCGCTTTGCACGGTGGCGATGATCCTCTCGCGGACGAGATGATCTGGGATCCGGGGTTCCCGTGGCGCCTGCGACACTCCAATGGCAACCGCCTCGAAATAAGCCGGAGCCAAGCCACCCAAAGGCGAGGAATCGCGATACTTGACGAACGCCCCCCGGCCCATCACACCGTCCAGATACGCAAAGACCTCTTCGAATTCCCGCCGCTCCTTCTGGAACTCGAACTCGAGTTTGCCTAGAATCGTGTCCTCCATATATCGGTCGAGCCAGTCCCGAACGCTACCCTTGAACAAATGACGCGCATTCTTCGCAGCGAAGAACCTCAGAACCAGTTCTTCGTTTCCCTTACGTTCAACTTCGGCCTGGGGCAAAGTGTCGGTGCAGGTCTGAACAGGTCTGAAAGGGACCGAAGCCGGCGCAGTTCTGCAGGAACGCGTAAAACTGCTGCCCGTTCTCCAGCATGCGGGCAGTGCAGTTCCGAATCTCTCGAGGAGCCAAATTAGCGCCACCCGTATTGAGCCGCTTGAACATCTCATACCGTAATTTGGAAGTGCTCTGCCGCTTGATCAAAACAGTCCGGATCGAGGACCGTTTCAATCTAAGTCGGAGTTTCAGTGGAAGGTCCGCGAATCGTTTCCCGTTGAGTTCCTTGATCAGATCACAGCCTTCCGGTTCCAGCGCCTCCAGTTCCAGCGCGCCGGGTTCGATGAACTGAATGACCGAGCTAATCCTTTGAAGGCCGTCGATCAACTCGATGACGCCCGTTGCATTCTCGACCACGAAGATCCGCGGGATTGGCAACTCCAGAAGGATGGATTCGATGAGCCTAGACCTCTGTTCGTTTGACCACCGGAAGAGGCGTTGGTATTCGGGGGCGCTGATAAGTTCCTTCGGGTCGGACGAGTGTAAGCTTACGATTTCGCCGAAGCTCAGATCGAGCGTCTCGGTGCGGATCTGCCCCGTCTCCTTTTCCATCGCTTCTTCGATGGTCAGCATTTCGTATCCTCCCCAAAGGATACATGAATCTCCTTGGCTGTCAACGGGGCCGGGCCCCGGGCCCGCGGGGCTACGACTTGGCGTCCCCACTGACGGCGACTCGGGTTCCTGCCCTTGACATGGAGAGCTTGTGCACTTGACAACGGCCTCGCGATTCGATAGCCTCAACGACGATTCACCCGGTCGTGAGGGGCCTTGGGTGGAACTGGGAGAGCCTATGTCAATCCGTGTGGCACTATTGTGCCTGCTTGCCGTTTCAGCGGCCTATTCACAAACGAGTACCGGCTCGATGTCCGGCACCCTGACCGACTCGAGCGGTCAGGTAATTCCCGGCGCGGAAGTCACCGTGTCGAGCGAGCGCACCGGTGAAACGCGAAGCGCCACGTCCAGCGATGTGGGCGACTTCGTTTTCTCCGCTCTCGTTCCCGGTCCTTACACGCTCAAGATTCAGGCGAAGGGCTTCCGGCCCACCGAACGCACCCGAGTCAACGTGACACCGTCGGCGCGTTTGGCTCTCGGCTCCATCCAGTTGGAAGTAGGGACGGTGAGCGAATCGATCGTCGTGCAAGCGCAGGGCGCGACCGTGCAAACCGGCAACTCCGAAAACGGCGCCATTCTCGATAGCAAGCAGCTCCAGATGGTGTCGATCCGCGGCCGCGATCCCATCTCGATGTTGCGCATTCTGCCCGGCGTGACCCAAGGCTTCGACAACGAGTTCGCGGGCGGGTTCTTCGGCACCAACGTCCCCAACTTCCAAGGTCTGAACAACAACACCACCACCATCATGGCGGATGGCGTCAACGGAGGCGACGGCGGCGCGGGCGGCGTATTCAGCGCCACCGTCAACCTGGACGCGGTGCAGGAAGTGAAGGTACAGTTGAGCAACTACACCGCCGAGTACGGCCGCGCCGGCGGCGCGCTGATCAACATCATCACCAAGGGCGGCGGACGCGACTATCACGGCAGCGCCTACTGGTACAAGCGGCACGAGATGTTCAACGCCAACGCGTTCTTCCGCAACCGCGACGGGATCGCCAAGCAGATCTACCGGTTCGAGACCATGGGCGGCACGATCGGCGGTCCGTTGAAATTGAAGGTCCCTATCATCAACCCGGGCGGCGACAAGTTCTTCTTCTTCTACTCGTACGACAACACGCGGATCCGGGAACCCGTAGCGATCGAGCGCTGGACCATGCCGACCGTGCTCGAACGGCGCGGCAATTTCTCACAGAGCAACGATCTGAATGGACGGCTCATCCCGGTTCGGGATCCGGCGGCCAACGCGCCGTTCCCCGGCAACATCATTCCGGCCAACCGCGCCAATCAGTTCGGCGTGGCGTTGATGAACATCTTTCCGGAGCCTAATTTCAATGGCGGCGGCTACAACTATCTGTTCCAGGAAGGCAGCCTGGCGCGGCCGCGCAATCAGCACCTGTTCCGGTTCGATCTGCATCCCACCGGAAAGGACACCATCAGCGTGAAGGGCTCGACGTGGCATGCCGATACGGTGGGCTACCACGTGGCGGGCGGGTCGTCGCCTTGGGGTCTGGTGAACCACCACTACGAATTCACCGGCGACCAACTGACCGCCAACTACACCAAGATCATCACGCCGAATCTGGTGAACGAGATGTTCGCCGGCTTTTTCATCGACACCGAGGACGGCCGGTTCCCCAACGCGCAGGAAACGGCGCGCGTCCAAAGGCAGAATCGCGGACTGGGCGGCCTGAGCCAGTTCGTGCCGCAATACAACCCGCTGAACATCATCCCGCGCGCCACGTTCGGCGGAGTGCCCGGAACCTTCAGCATCGCCTCGATCAGCTACGATGGCCGCGTGCCGCTTTGGGGCGCGGACTCCAACCTCACCACCACGAACAACCTCACGTACACCCGCGGTTCGCACACCTTCAAGTTCGGCGGATACCGCGAGGGCAGCCGCTTCGGCCAGGCTCGCTCGGGGACCTTCGGCGGCCAGTTCGATTTCGGGCAGGACGTGAACGATCCCGGAACCACGGGCTACGCCTTCGCGAACGCGTTCACCGGACACTTCCGGCAATACACGGAGTCGCTCGGGCGGCCGGCGCAGTACGCGCGCCGCAACATTTGGGCGTGGTTCGCGCAGGACACCTGGAAGGTAAAACGCGGGCTCACGGTCGACATCGGGATGCGGTGGTATTGGGCTCCCTGGGCGCTGCAATCGAACGGAGAGGCATCGGCGTTCATCCTGGAGCGGTACGACGCCAATCGGAGGCCGACGTTGTTCCGCCCGGTTTCCACTCCGGACGGCCGGCGGGCGGTGAATCCGCTCAGTGGGGAAATCCTGCCGCAGACGTACATCGGCGCGATCGTACCGGGTACGGGCGACGTCTGCACCGTGATCACCGCAACTGAACCCTGCAAGCTGAACGGCGTGATCGTTCAGTCCGACAAGAGCCTAATCCCCGGCTACGGCGCATTCCGCGAGCCGCTTCCCGTCCAGTGGGATCCGCGGCTCGGCATCGCGTGGGATCCCTTCGGCAAGGGCAAGACCGCCATCCGCATGTCGCTCGGCACGTTCCACCAGGCGAGCACCGGCGGCAACGCGGCCTACGACGGCGGACCGGCGTACCGGTTCGACAAGATCATCCTGTTCAGCGAAATGAACCAGTTCCTCCAGGCGGGCTCGCTCACCACGCCCTCCAACGTCGCCGGTCCCTACAAAAAGCAGAAGGCCCCGCTGGTGTATCAGTACCTGTTCGGCATTCAGCACGAGATCCTCAAGGGCACGGTGCTGGACGTTTCCTACGTCGGCAACAACACGCACCACATCGCGCAGAACTGGAACTACAACTACATTCCATACGGCACGCGATTCCTGCCCCAGAACGCGGATCCGTCGTCTCCCGGCCAGCCGCTTCCCGACGTCTTCCTACGGCCGAACATCGGCTACCAGGACATGATCCAGACGGGTCCGGCGACCACGGCGCGGTACAACTCGCTGCAGACGCAGTTGAACCGCCGCTTCATCGGCGGCGTGGAGGTGTCGGCGGCGTACACGTTCTCGAAGTCGTTGCTGAACGGCTGGGCGCAGCAGTTGAATCCCAAGCTGCGCAAGACGCTGCTTCCCAACGATCAAACTCACGTGCTCAACATGAGCTTCGTGCTCGACCTGCCCAAGGGCAGCCGCCTGATGCCCAGCCGCTTCAGCAAAGCGCTCTTCGACAACTGGCAGATGTCGAACATCGCCACGTTCGCCAGCGGATTCCCACAGAACGTCGGCCTGCAGACCACCGATAACTTCGACTTCGCCGGCGGCGGCGAGGGCAACGGGGTGGTCCAGACGGGCCGCGCGGCGCTGCCCCATGGCGAGCGCACCTCGTCGCGGTGGTTCGACACGTCGGTGTTCAAGCGGCCTTCCGGACGCGGCGATCTAGGCACCGATTTCTCGAACGTGAAGTTCCGCGGACCGGGCTTCAACAACTGGGACGTTTCGATCTTCAAGAACTTCCCGGTGTTCTCCGAAAAGCGGCTCATCCAGTTCCGCTGGGAGTTCTACAATCTGTTCAATCACACCCAGTTCTCGGGGGTAAACAACATTGCGCGGTTCGATCCGGCGGGGAATCAGGTGAACGCGCAGTTCGGGCAGACGACGGCGGCTCGCAACGAACGGCGTATGCAGGCTTCGTTGCGGTTCACGTTCTAACCCGAGTCCGGCCCAAGGCGCCGCCCGATGCGCAAGCGTCGCGCGGCGCTTCCTTTTTTCGGGGCGGCGGATGGTCCGATCACCTGCCCTTGACCGAATCCGATCAGTGGTTCTTGCGGGCGGCCGATCACTCCCGGACCGCCCCGGGAACGGAGATCGGGAATGCAAGAATCAACTGGCCGGGCGCGAGCGCGCTGGACACCGGCAGGGGATGAACGGCGCCCGGAAGGAGACTCTCCACGCCAAATAAGCAAGCGCTTGATCGCGCGGATAATCGACACGGGCCGGGCCGCTCTTCCGGTAAGATGAAGATCATGGTTTCGCGGTTTGCTCTGGCAGCGATTCTCGCCCCGGCTCTCACGCCGCAGGCCATCACCACCATCGCTGGATCGGACTTCACCTTTCCTCGCAATCCGATTCCGGCGTTAGCCGCTCCCCTCGGCGTGGTTAGCGCAATCGCCACGGATCGCGACGGGAACCTCTATGCCGGGTTAGACGCACATAACGTGATCGTGCGGATTACACCGCGTGGCATTCTCGACATTGCCGCCGGCAATGGCATCGATGCGTATTCTGGCGACGGAGGAGCGGCACGCAACGCGGCCCTCCTTTGGGCGCGGAGTATCGCGATCGATGCCTCTGGCAACCTGTTCTTCTCCGACCTCATCGCCAACCGTGTACGACGCGTGCGGGCGGACGGTGTCATCGAAATCCACGCGGGGAGCGGCAGCAGGGCTTTCCGCAAAAGCGCCACGAGGGGCCGACGGCTGCCAACCGAAACAACTGGTGCCGTCGATTGTCTCGATCGGACAATCGTTCCTTGTGCCCGCGGGTTGGCCGGCGGGACTTGCAGTGGATGTGCGGGACGATTGCGGCGAGCCGATGGCGGACGGTTCGGTGGTGGTGTCCTTTTCGAACGGCGACCCGGTCCTCAGTCTGCAGTCGCTCATGGGGCGGGGAACGGCGGGATCACGCTGAGCATTCGGGCGGTGAGGCAAGGGATTGAGGGAGTGCGCGAGCAGCGGGTCGATGTGGGCGCGGCGCAGGATCCACCCGTGATCGATCCGCGGTCGATTGGCAGCGCGGCCAGCCCGCAACCGTACGTTCCGCTCGCTCCGGGCTCGATTATCTCGATGACGGGGGTTCGGCTGGCCACGGCGACGCAGACGGCGCAGCCGCCCTACCCTGACGACATCGCCGGCACCCGGATCTTCATCGCGGGACGAGCGATGCCGATCCTTTCGGTGCGGCCGGAGCAAATCGAGGCGATGGTGCCATTCGATGTCACGCCAGATACGACGCATCAGATTCTGGTTCGGCGGGGTGCAACTTATTCGACGCCGACGCCGGTGGATGTGGCGCAGACCCAGCCCGCTATTGTGCGCGGCACGATCACGGCGATGCGCGGCGGCGAGAGCTTCGCGGTGACGCCGCAACGCCCGGCCGCCGCCGGCGATACGTTGATGATTTTCTGCACCGGGCTCGGCGTGGTGGAGCCGCGGGTCCTGGCTGGCGCGCCGACGCCCGCCTCACCCGCGGTAGCGCCTGTGCGCGCGGTGTCGGCGCGCATCGGCGGGAAGGAAGCGAAGGTGGCGGAATCGCGCCTGGCGCCGGGACTAGTGGGTGTATACTAGGTAACGGCGACGGTTCCCGAGGGAGTTTCGGGAACCGACACACCGCTGGTGATTGAGTCCGCCGGGCAGGTGAGCCCCGCGGCGACGCTGCCGGTCACGAATTAGTATTCGTCAACGTGCGTGAGGTGTCCGATTGGCCCGGCGCCTTTCTCATCATACCTGAACGACCCGTTGTGGTTGTTCACGGCGTTACATGCCGGGGCGATGGCGCATCCGGTCCGCCCAGCGCAGGAAACGGAACAGTTCGCCGCGATGCGCCCATACGAAGCGCAGGAACTCGGTGCGCCCGATCTCGTCCGCGTGGACCCCCTGATAGGTCTCGATCCGCCAGCGCAGGTAGGGACTCCGCCACGGCCGCAAACGATACCCGCGCGACGCCTTCCACAAGAAAGCGAGCATCAGGGCTGGAGCGTGTTGGCTCCGGCGGGCGGCGCGGTTTTCTGCTTGGGAGCTTTCTGATCCGGCGTGGCGTAGTAGCCGGACCGGGTCCGCACCGAGAGCTTGCCCTGCCCCTTGGCCGTAACCTGAATCCGGCGATAGGTGCCGTCGAGCGCCGAGTTGACCGGCGTGTACATCAGCAGGTACTGGTTGCGAATCTCGTGCGCCACCTGCACGGCTAGTTGTTCGACGTCTTCCACGCCCTTGGGAAAGTAGGCGGCGCCGCCGGAGGCCGAGGCCAGCGCGGAGAGCGCCCGAGTGGCGCGCTTCGCCTTGCTGCGTTCCTCTTCGCTCAACAGGCCGATCGTATAGATCAGGATCTCGGTCTGTTGCGCCTTCTCGACCAGCTTTTCCATGGTGTTCGCCGCCGAACTGGTGTTGTCGTCGCCGTCGGTCACCACCAGCAACACCTTCTTGTCGCGACGGCCCTTTTCCTTGAGGTAGTCCATCGACATCGAGACGGCGTCGCGCATGGCGGTGCCTCCCCGCGAATCGATCTTGGTGAGCGCCTCTTCCATCTTCTTGATGTCGGACGTGAAGGTGCGGTCCAGGTAGGCCTCGTCGTTGAAATTGACGATGAACACCTCGTCCTCGCGGTTGGACCCCTTCACCAGCGCCAGCGCGGCCTGGTTAACCTTGGTCCGCTTGTCGCGCATGCTTCCGCTGTTGTCGACGATGAGCCCGAGCGACACGGGGACGTCTTCCCGCTTGAACTGCTTGAGTGGCTGCGGCGCGCCGTTTTCGAGCACGGTGAAGGCCGCCTGGTTCAAGTTGGTGACCAGCCGTCCCTTTGCGTCGACAACGGTGGCGTGAAGCTGCACGAGCCGGGTGTCGATGCCGAAGACCGGATCGCCCTGCGCGGGAGGCGGCGTTGCGGTGACTTGGGCGGCGGCGGCGGCGGCCGCGAACAAAAAGGTGACGCTACTGAGTCGGCGCATAGTATCCAGTCCGGTAGTAGGCTCGCAACGGCGGCAGTCCTCGCGGCTGCACGAGCTTTACTTCCACTCTACGATACTTGCCGTCCTTCTGCGGGTTGCTGGGCGAATAGCCGAGAATGTACTGGCTGCGGAGCTCGATCCCGATCTTCGCGGCGATGTCCGGAAGCTCGTTGATGTTGTCGACGGGGAAGTGGCGTCCGCCGGTCTGTTCGGCCAGATCGCTGAGCAGGCCCGGGCCCAACGACTCCTCGGCGGTGCGGCCGCGGCCGCCCATGGATTCGAAAATTCCCATCGCATACACTTGGACGTCGGCTTCGCGCACCAGGTTCTTGATTTCCGGTTCGGTGTAGCGGCTGGAGTTGTCGCCGCCATCGGACAGGATGAGGATCGCCTTGCGCGGATTCTTCGCCTTCTTCATCTCGTTCATCGCCTTGTACAGGCCGTCGAGCAGCGCGGTGCGGCCCTTGGCCTGGGTGAACGCCATCCGATTCTGGATCTCTTCGGTGTTGGTGGTCCACGACACGGCCAGTTCCGGGCTCTCATTGAACTGCACCAGGAAGAACTCGTCCTGTGGGTTGGCGGATTTGAAGAACTGCGCCGCCGCCTGCCGGGACTTGGACAGCTTGCTGCCCATGCTTCCACTGATGTCGAACACCAAGCCGATGGAAAGCGGGGCCTCTTCCTGGGTGAACGACGCGACCGACTGCTCCACCTTGTCCTCGAACAGCCGGAACTGCTCCTTCTCCATCCCGGTCACCACCTGATTCAACGGAGTGGTGACGGTGACGTTGATCTGCACCAACTGCGTTTCCACGCGAATGTTGGGCGTCTTGCCGTCGCGCGCCGCGTCCGCGGCCGGCGCCTTCGTTCTCCTCGGCTCGATGGCGACTTGCGCCTTGCCGTTTTCCGCACCAGGGGCGGCCGGGGCACACAGACCGGCCGTGACGCAAAGCAAAAGGGTCCGCCGCAGCATATTTTTCTCAGCCTCCGCGCTTTCGATCCATCGGACGCGTTCACCGGATCGGAAGACTCTGAAATCGCACGAAACGCGCGACTTTCGTAGCCCTCCACCCGCGAGTGGCTTCAGTATAACATGCGCTTTTTTCCGTGGTATCATCGATTGTGCCCGTTCCAGTTCTGGGCGTGATCCCAGCCCGGTACCAGTCCTCTCGTTTCCCTGGAAAGGCACTCGCCCCTTTGGCCGGAAAGTCCGTGCTACAGCACGTGTTCGAACGGGCGGCGCAGTCGCGGTATCTGACGTCGCTGGTGGTGGCCACCGATGACGACCGCATCGCGCGCGAGGCAAGGCGGTTCGGCGCCAGAGTCCGGATGACTCGCTCCGATCATCCATCGGGCACCGATCGCGTGGCGGAGGCCGCATCCGCGGAGAACGCCGGGTTCATCGTCAACATTCAGGGCGACGAGCCGCTGATCGATCCCTCGGCGATCGACGCGGCCGTGTTGGTGTTGCTCCACGCGGACGGACCGGCGCCGATGAGCACGCTGAAGAAGCGCATCGAGCACCTGGACGAGATCACCAATCCGAACGTCGTCAAGGTGGTGACCGGGCTGGACGGCCACGCGATCTGCTTTTCGCGCTGCCCGATCCCCTACGACCGGGCCGGCGGCGCCGTCTACTACAAACATATCGGCCTCTACGTGTACCGGCGCGACTTCCTGCTCGGCTACTCTTCCCTACCCGTGGGGCCGCTCGAAAAGGTGGAGTGCCTGGAACAGATGCGCGCGCTCGAGAACGGATTCCCGATCCGGGTGGTGGAGACCGAATACGAATCGCTGGGAGTGGACACGCCCGAGGATCTCGAGCGCGTGGCCGAACTGTTCCCGATGCAAGAACGAGTTCTCGATTAAACGATGGCCAAGTACATCTTCGTCACCGGCGGCGTGGTGAGTTCCCTGGGCAAGGGCATCGCGGCGGCGTCGATCGGGTGCCTGCTCGAAAGCCGCGGGCTTCGCGTCACCCTTCAAAAATTCGATCCCTATCTGAACGTCGATCCGGGAACGATGAGCCCTTTGCAACACGGCGAGGTC
>SYLY01000405.1 GCA_005808475.1 Acidobacteriota bacterium | reverse complement strand
GACGGAAACGCCGTCCGCTCCTGCGTCACCACCATGAAGGCCGCGGCGGGCAAGAAGGTCACCACGATCGAGGGCCTTTCCGCCGACGGCAGCCACCCCGTGCAACGCGCCTGGAAAGAGTGCAACGTCCCGCAGTGCGGCTACTGCCAGAGCGGACAGATCATGCAAGCCGTGTCGCTGTTGAAGAAGAAGCCGAAGCCCACCGACGCGGACATCGACCGCGAGATGCAAGGCAACATCTGCCGCTGCGGAACCTACCAGCGCATCCGCAAGGCGATCTTGATCGCCTCGGGGGTGAAAGCATGAACTCCGTGCAAGCGGTTTCCCGCCGCGGTTTTCTCGAGAACGTATTCTCGGCGGGCGCGTTCGTGCTCGGCGCGCGCGTTCTGCCGGTGGATGCCATCGCCGCGCCCGACGCCGATCGGGCCGCGTGGACTCCGTCCGTTTACCTCGGGCTCGAAACAGACGGCACGGTCATCGCCGTCGCGCACCGTTCGGAAATGGGCACCGGCATCCGCAGCGTGCTGCCCATGCTGCTCGCCGACGAACTCGGCGCGGACTGGAGCCGCGTCAAGGTCCAGCAGGCGATCGGCGACGAGAAGTACGGTTCGCAGAACACCGACGGCTCGTGCTCCATCCGCGACTTTTACGACGCGATCCGCGACGCCGGCGCCACGGCGCGCCTGATGCTCGAACGATCGGCCGCCAACAAGTGGGGCGTGCCGGCCGGCGAATGCAAGGCGGACGCGCATTTCGTCGTCCACGCGTCGGGCAAGAAGTTCGGCTTCGGCGAACTGGTGACGCTCGCCAAGGCGCAGCACGTTCCCGCCAAGAACGAACTTCGCCACAAGAGCCCCGCCGAATACAGGTACGTGGGCAAGGATCTGCCCACCATCGATCGCGACGATCTCTGCGCCGGCAAAGGCACGTTCGGCATGGACGTCAAGGTTCCGGGGATGGTCTACGCATCCATCGAACGCTCCCCCGTCTACGGCGGCAGAGTGAAAAGCCACGACGATTCCGAGACGCGCAAGGTGGCGGGCGTTCAGCGGACCGTGGTGCTCGACCGGTTCCAGGAGCCGCACCTGTTCCAGCAACTCGGCGGCGTGGCCGTGATCGCCGGCGATACGTGGTCGGCCATGCAGGGGCGCAAGAAGCTGAAGGTCGAGTGGGAGACGGCCGCGCACACCGGCTACGAGTCCGGCGCGTACCGCAAGGAGTTGACGGAGGCCGCCCGGAAGCCGCAGAAGGTGGTGCGGAACGTGGGCGACGTGGACCGCGCGTTCGGGTCGGCGGCGAAGGTGATCGAGGCCGATTACTACGTGCCGATGCTCGCCCACGCGCCGATGGAACCGCCCGCCGCGGCCGCCGAGTTCAAGGACGGCAAAGTGACCGCGTGGGCCGCGACGCAGAATCCGCAGGCCGTGCAGGAGGCGGTGTCGGCCGCGCTCGGCATCGGGAAGAAGGACGTCGTCTGCAACGTGACGCTGCTCGGCGGGGGCTTCGGACGTAAGTCGAAGCCGGATTACGTGGTGGAAGCGGCGCTGCTTTCGAAGAAAGTGGGCAAGCCGGTGAAGGTGGTCTGGAGCCGCGAGGAAGATATCCGGTTCGATTACTATCACGCGCCCGCCGCGATGCACATGAAGGCCGGCGTGGATGCCAAGGGGAGGCCCACCGCGTGGCTCCATCGCAGCGTGTTTCCCACGATCGGGTCCACGTTCGACGCAAGCGCCACCTACGGGCAGGAGTTCGAGATGGGCATGGGCTGGGTGGACCTGCCCTACGACATCGCCCATCACCGCGCGGAGAACGGCCCCGCGAAGAACCATGTCCGCATCGGCTGGATGCGCGCCGTGGCCAACATCTACCACGCCTTCGCGATCCACTCCTTCGTCGACGAACTGGCGCATGCCGCCGGCCGCGACCGGGTCGAGTACATCCTGGACCTGATCGGCCGGGGCCGCAACGTCGAGCCCAAGGTCGAGGGGATGAAATACTGGAACAACACCCAGCCGCTCGATAAGTTCCCTATCGACACGGCGCGTCTCCGCCGCGTGGTGGAAGTGGCGGCGGAGAAGTCGGGTTGGGCGAAGCATAAGTCGGGCGGCGGCCGGGGCTGGGGCATCGCCGCGCACCGGAGTTTCCTCAGTTACGTCGCCTCCGTGGTGGAAGTGGAGATGGATGGCAAGGGCGGGTTCCGCATCCCGCGGGTCCACATGGTTGCGGACGCGGGGATCATCATCAGTCCGGACCGGGTGCGCGCGCAGTTCGAGGGCGCGGCGGTGTTCGGGACGAGCGTCGCTCGTCTCGGCGAAATCACGGCGGAAGGCGGCAAGATCCAGCAATCGAACTTCCACGACTATCAGGTGGCGCGGATGCACCAGGCTCCGGTCGAGGTGCACGTACACGTGATTCCGAGCAGCGAGCCTCCGGCGGGTGTCGGCGAGCCGGGCGTGCCGCCGGTGCCGCCGGCGATCTGCAACGCGATCTTCGCGGCGACGGGGCAGCGGATTCGGGATCTGCCGCTGAAGAACCACAAGCTGGCGTGACGGAGAAAGGCTCCGGCTCTACGCCGACAGCACGCGAGATTCGCGGAGCCGCTCGAGTTCGCTCGCAACGGTGGCGGGGAATCGCGCCGCGCACTCCCGCAGGCGCCGCGGATCCAGGCGACTGAAGTCGAGGTCGAGCCACACGCGATCGCCTCGCCGCCGCGACAGGTAGATGAGGTCCAGGAGCGCCTTCTCCGGCCACGCGACGAGCGTGTGCAGCCCGTTCCGGGAGATCCTGGCGTCGAAGCCCCAGAACAGGCTCCGCGCGATGGAATGGTAGTGGATGCCGCCGAGCGGAGTCCGTCTGGTCTGGGTGGGTTCGAGCGTGGCGCAGGTCAGCGCCGCCGAGGGCTGCGTCGTCACGCCCGCCGCCACCAGCGCCGATTCCACAGTTATGTAGGACGGCCGCACGAGGACGGCCGCCGCCTCTTCGATCGACAGCCGGGCGAACGCGTGCGTGTACCAACCGCCGCCGATGTGCGTGAGCAGCCCTTGACCCGTCATCCGCCAGATCGCCTGCCGGGCCGCTTTCGGGTTCAGTTCCGCCAACAGCCCGATCGAAGATGCATGGAGCAGCGCTCCGTGCGGGGGCAGTCCTCTTAGTAACTCGAGCCAGCGGCGGGTGGTGAAGTACGGCTTCACTTCACCACGCTCCCGAGGAACGTCTCCACGCGGTCCACCATCGCCGCCGCGGTCTCCGGCGTCAATCCGCCGACTCCCGCCCGCTCGAGCGCCTGTATCCAACCGGACTTGCGAAGCGGCCGCAGCTTCTCCCCGGTGTCGCTCGCGTCGAACTCGTCCTCGAGCGCCGCGCGGCCGGGCTCGTCCAAATCGACTCCACTCTCGAGGAGGAACCAGATGTCGAACAGGTCTCCCGGCTTCGGATACCGGCGGGAGTAAAGCGACCGGATCTTCTGATAGAGGAACACCGATGGCGCCGGCATGCGGACGGCGGCGGAGCCGTTGATCCCGGTCACCAGCACCGTTGTGGTGCGACGGACCGATCCCACGATCCGCGTGATGTCGACCGAAAACGCCGGCCGGGAATCCTCCTCTATGCGGATGCGGACGAACCCTTCCGGCGCCGTTTCCGGCTCCCCGGCGATCCGCAGAGAACGGCCCAGAACGGGGTTTACGATGTCCAGCGCCGCGCCGATGGCGTCCTCCAGCCCGGCCACCTCCGGACTCCCGGCAAGAGGCGCCAAGTCGATGTCGAAGCTGGTTCGGGGGCTGTGGTTGACGAGTCGCAGCACCGATCCACCGATCCAGACGAAGGCATCCGGGTATCGCCGGAAGATCTCGACGATAACCGCGAGCTCGGCCTGTTCAAGCGGATTCATCACTGATATTGTAGATCAGCTCGATTGAGCGCGGCGCGATCCGAGCGGGGGCGTTCAACGCGGAATGAATATTCCGTCAAAATCGTGTTACAGGCAATCGCGCCCGGACCGATGTATACTCATGAGGACCCGCAAGGAGGATCCGTGAAGAGCACCGCCGCCCTGATTGCCGCCGCCGCTTTGGCGTTGGCCGAAACGAAGATGCCGGAGCCCGCCAAGCTGAAGGTGGAGTTCGACAAGCATGTGCAGCCTATATTGGCGGCCAAGTGCCACTCCTGCCACGGCTCCAAGCAGCAGCAGTCCGGGCTGCGTCTGGACAAGCGCCAGAACGCCCTCCGCGGCGGCGACTACGGGCCGGTCATCGTTCAGGGCAACAGCCTCGACAGCAAGCTCATCAAGAAGCTCGTCTCCGGCGACGGCGGCATGCAGATGCCTCCCACGGGCGCGCTCGAGCAGGACGAGATCGCGATTCTCCGCGCGTGGATCGACCAAGGAGCGGACTTCGGCGAAATCGAAATCAAGGAAGAAGCGCCCAAGCCAGTCGACCCGAAGCTGGCCGCGCTGATCTCCGCCGTTCGATCGCGGGACGCGGCCGCCATCAAGAAGACGCTTCGCACTCCGGGCGTGGTGAAGATGCAGGATGCCGCGGGATCCACCGCCTTGCACCATGCGGCGGGATTCGGCACGCTCGACGCGATGAAGAAGCTCCTCGACGCCGGCTCGGATCCGAACGCCAGGAACCGCCACGGCGCCACGCCACTGCACTGGGCCGTGGCCAATAACGCTCGGATCGGGTTGCTGCTGTCGCGCGGGGCCGATGTCAACGCCCAAACCAACGATGGCCGCACCGCGCTTTACATGGCCGCGATGCAGCGATCCAACGACGGGGCGTTGCGCCTGCTGCTCGACAAGGGCGCCGATCCCGCCCTCGCTACCACGGGCGGACGAACTCCGCTCATGGCCGCCGCCGGCTTCGGAGCGGTGGATTCGATGAAGGCGCTGCTCGACCGCAGGGCCGATCCCAACGCGATCAGCGGTTCCAACTCCACCCCTTTGATGGATGCCGCGGTGAGCCGTTCGTTCGAAGCCGCGCGGCTGCTGGTCGAACGCGGCGCCAACGTCAACGCGCGAACCAAACGGAATCAAACCGCGTTGGCAATGGCCGCCACTTACGGCTCGACGGAGACCGTGAAGCTGCTGCTCGACAAAGGAGCGGACGTCAACATCCGCGACGAGCGCGGTTACTCGGCGTTGATGTACGCGGCGTATTCCGAGTGGACGCCGGTAGAGATCGTCAAGATGCTGCTCGACAAGGGCGCCGCTCGCGACGTCACTGGCGAGGGCGAGACGCCGAAATCGCTCGCCGCCAAGCGCGGCGACACCGAAGTCGCGCGCTTGTTGGGCGTCGCCGAAGACGCACGCCGCAAGGGGGGCATCGCGGCCGGTCCGGTTCAGCCGGCGGGACGCAACGCGGCGCAGGCGGTGGAGAAAGCGCTGGAGCCGCTCGCGGCGCAGAGTCCGAACTTCGTCAAGCGCGGCGGCTGCAACTCCTGCCACAACCAGTATCTGCCTTCCGCCGCCACCGCCATCGCGCGCCAGCGCGGAATCCGCGCGCCGGAAAAGATCGTGCAGTTGTCTTCCGCGATGACGGAGCGGACGGCCGAACGCGCGATGGATTTCTCGGTGGCGGCGGTCAACAGCCTGGGCTACGAGCTTTTCGGCTACGCGGCGCACGGAATGCCCGCGAACGAATACACGGCGTCGGTGGCGCGCTACGTGAAATCGATGCAGACAGCGGAGGGAAGCTGGCAGACCACAGGCCATCGCCCGCCGCTCACCTCCGACGATTTCTGGACCACCGCGCTTGCGATGTACGCGCTGCGGGTCTACGGACCGGCGCCTGAGAAGGCCGACAACGAACAGCGGCTGGCGCGGGCGGCGCGGTGGCTCGAATCGGCGGCGCCGGCGACCACGCAGGAAAGGGCCTCGCAACTGATGGGGCTGGTGTGGGCGAAGGCTCCCGCCGCGGCCATCGACAAGTCCGCACGCGGCCTGATCGAATCGCAACGGTCCGATGGCGGTTGGGCGCAGTTACCCAAGATGGGCAGCGACGCCTACGCGGCCGGCATGGCGCTCTACGCGCTCCAGATCGCGGGACGCGCCGATGCGGGCGTCCGCGCGGGGCTGCAGTATCTGCTTCGCACCCAGGCCGCGGACGGAACGTGGCACATCAGGACGCGGTCGCTGCCGTTGCAGCCGTACTTCGAAAGCGGCTTCCCGTACGGGCACGATCAGTGGATCTCCGCCGCGGGCACGAGTTGGGCGGCGATGGCGCTTTCGTTATCGGTGGAACCCGCTCGCATGAGCCGGCGGTAGCCGCTACAATCGGGGTTATGGCTGTCCTGGCAAACGCGCCCATTTCGGTGGAGGAATACCTCCGCACGAACTACAAGCCCGCTTGCGACTACATCGACGGCGTTCTTCGACAAAAGCCGATGCCCACCAGGAAGCATAGCCAAGTCCAGTACAAGGCCGCCTTGGCGATCAATTCCCGCTTTCCAGGATTCGAGGCAGACCCCGAGTTGACCGTCCGCTTGAGCCCGTACCGGTGGTTCGTGCCGGATGTCGCGGTGCAGGACGTCACTCGCATCCAGGATCCGTATCCAACCGAGCCCGTCCATCTGTGCGTGGAGGTGCTCTCTCCCGAGGACCGCTTCGCGGGGATGATCGCCAAGTGCGAAGAGTATCTCGCCTGGGGCGTACCCACGGCCTGGATCGTCGATCCCGATTCGCGCCGCGCCTGGCAGCTCGAACGCGGACAGCCTCCCCGCGAAGTCGAGCCCGGCGGCAACCTTACCGCCGGCCCGGTCTCCGTCCCCGTCGCGAGCCTGTGGGATAACCCGCCTACGGCGTGAAGCGATAACCGGTTCCGCGCACCGTGTGGATGTGCTTGGGGAACTGAGGATTGTCCTCGATCTTCTGCCGCAGCCACGCGACATGAACGTCGATGGTGCGCGACGACACGTCGCTCTGATATTCCCAGACGTTTTGCAGTAACTCCTCCCGCGATACTACGTTCCCGCGGTGTTCCACCAGATACTGGAGCAATTGCAACTCCTTGGCCGCCAACTGCAGCGGCGAGCCGTTCTTGGTCACGCCGCCGTGTTCGAAGTCCACCGCCACGCCGTCGAATTCGTAGCGCGTCACGGCCGGCCGGTTGTCGCGTTTGACGCGCCGTAGCAGCGCCTCCACGCGCGCCACCAATTCGGATGGGTCGAACGGCTTGGTCAGATAGTCGTCG
>SYLY01000404.1 GCA_005808475.1 Acidobacteriota bacterium | reverse complement strand
TCATGACCGAAGAGTTCGCTCTCCAAGAGAGAATCGGCAATGGCGGCACAGTTGATCGCCACGAACGGGGCATTGGCGCGCGGACTCCCCCGATGCAAGAGGCGCGCCACCAGTTCCTTGCCCGTCCCGCTCTCGCCCTGAATGAGGACCGTGGTGTCGCGCGGCGCCAGCTTTTCAATCTGATCGAGGAGCTTTCGAACCGCCGGACTGTTGCCCAGGATCCCGCCGTTACCGAAGACCCGGCGCTCCAGGGCGGCGCAGTCGTCGCGAAGCCGCTCCACCTCGCGCACGCTCTCCACGGCGACGGAAGCGAGGCTGGCTACCGCGCTCAGGACCGGCATGGTTTCGGCGTCCACGCCACGAAGGCTCAGGACTCCGGTCAGCGAGCCCGCGGCATAGATCGGGATCGTGGCGCGGCCATCCTGGTGGAAGGCTCCCTCACTCGTCAAGCGTTGCCACATCCCGGCGTCCCGCTCGGGAAGCTGAGCCGCGAGATCCTCTTCCGAGCGTCCCAGCAGCGCCAATCCGGACTCGAATCGCACGAAGCCGCCCAGCAGGCTCAACAACTGGCCCGCCACGTCCCTCCTCCGCGCCGGATCGCTCGCCCCGGCAAGGGCGCGAAACAGGAACACCAGTACCGACGCGTTCAGCAAGAGTGTCGATGGCGAATCGGAGGCTGTTGGCGGCGGCATTATCCTTTCGGTTCCATCCATTATCCAGGAAGTGAAGCCGCCTTCGTCATCCTGCCGTGAATTCAGGCATTTCTGGATTGGCCCATGGCTTGCTTCCAAGGAGCAACATGTCCTTGACCATCGATTCAGGCCGCACCAACATCGACAGCGCCGCGCTGGATGAACTGGTTGCCCGCGGCGGTCACCGCCGAAGTGTTCCAAGAGGAGGCGGCCGCGCTCGCCAGCTTCAAGAGTCGCCGGCGCCGCCGGGAATGGAGCATACTATGACAATGTCTTCCGTGCGACGCGAGCGCCACGAGACCATCGACTTGCAGCAGAAGCTCGCCCGCGTGCAGAGCTTGCTGGAAGCGGCCCGGCGCGTCCATTCGACAATAAGGCTCGATGATGTTCTGGGCGGCGTGCTGGAGATCGCGGCCAAGGAACTCGAAGCGGACGGAGCGTTTTTCGTATCCGCCTCCCCCGAGTTGCAAGCGCGCACGGGCATCTACGGCGATGTCCCCGGCGACTGGTCGCGATGGACCGAGGCGGCGGACCTGCCGGGCTGCGCAAGCGCGATCCTTCCTGGCGAGCGTGGCGAGACGATCGGTCACCTGGTGGTCTACCGGCCCGAACCGCTGTCGCTGGAAGAAGCCGACTTCCTCGAGGGGCTCGCCCTGCAATCCGCTCTGGCGATCGGCAATGCACGGCATCACGAGCGCAGCATCGAGTGGGAACGCGTGAAGCTCGACCTCGAAGCCGCGCGCGCCATTCAAAGGAGCCTGCTGCCGAACAGCGTCCCCGATATCGAGGGTTACTCGCTCAGCTTTCGCTCGACCACCTGCTACGAAGTCGGCGGCGACTACGTCGATGCCGTGCAGTTGCCGGACGGGAGGATGATGATCGTGGTGGCGGACGTGGCGGGCAAGGGCTTCGCCTCGGCGATGATCAGCACCACGTTTCGCTCGAGCTTTCGCGCCATTGCCGGCGCCGGGCTACCGTTGCACGAAATGGCCGCCCGGCTGAACACGTTGCACTGGCAGGAGGGCCTTGAAGCGCGCCGGCGCTATGTCACGGCGATCCTGATGTGCCTGGACCCCGCCGGCCATACCATCGAAGCGGTCAACTGCGGCCACAACCCCGCCTTCCTCGTTTCCGGCGGCCACCGCGTTCGCATCGGGGCCAGCGGGCCTCCGCTTGGCATGCTGCCGAATCGCGGCTACGAAATCGAACGCTTCCCGGTGCCCGAGGGCAGCCAGCTTTTCCTCTACACCGACGGGTTGACGGAAGTGTTTTTCGAGGATGAGGAATTCGGCGAAGACCGCTTGATGGATCTCATCGGCGACTCGCCGTCACACGATTTGCTCGATCGCGTTTGGCAGGCCACGGAGCGCTTTGCGCGTGGCGCCCGCCAGACCGACGACATGACCGCGCTCTACTTGTGGCGCGGATTGAAAGGAGAGACGCATGCCCGGTGAACCAATCGTCACGGAATTGCGATTACCTACCCGGCTCGGCTTCGAGAAGGTCGCCATGAGTACAGCGGCCAGCGTAGCCGAACTGATGGGATTTTCCAGCGACCGTGTCGAGGATCTGAAGACGGCGGTGTCGGAAGCCTGCATCAACGCGATCGAACACGGCAACCAGATGAACGAGTTGCTGGGCGTCGTGGTGACGATGTCGATGAGCGTCGAGTCGCTCGAAGTGAAAATCCTCGATCAGGGGACAGGCGTCCAAAAGGAACAAATGCACGTGCCGGACATCGACCGGAAAATGCTGGGAGAAGAAGATCCGCGAGGCATGGGGATGTTCCTCATCCAGGCTTTGGTGGACGAGGTGGAGTACGTCAACGATCAGCCGCGCGGCAGCTATGCCCGGCTGACGATTCATCTGAATCAAGCGGGGAGGAGCTAATGATGGTTGCGCCAACAAAGACCAAAGTCGAGCAGCACGGGGATCTGGCCGTGCTCCGTTTCGAGGGGGACATCACCAGCACGTCCGAAGAGGCTGTGCTCGGAAAATATAACGGGCTGGCCGCCGGGACGTCGAAAATCCTGCTGGACTTCTCCAAGACGCCGTACTTGAATTCGAGCGGCATCGCGCTGGTGATCCAGTTGTTGATGGCGGCGAGCAAGGCGTCGCGAAAAGTGGTGTGCTTCGGGCTGTCGGCCCACTTCGTGAAGGTGTTCACGATGCTGGGTCTGGCGAAGTATACGACCCTGCACGCCGACGAAGCGGCGGCGCGCGCGGCAGTGGCCTAAGAGAAGCGCGGCGCCGCCCGCAACCGCCGTTTGCATGGCGGGTCCACTCCATCCAGCGCCGCGGCGGTGAATCGCGCGGAGCGAAGGGAGAACTCGCGGATGCAGACAATCAGTCGAATCCTGACGCAGGCCGTTATCCTGCTGTACGCCGTCGCCGCGCCCCTGTTGGCGCAAGAGGACGTCGTGCGCATCGAGAACTGGCGCGTCCACACGGGCGACGATCCGCGTTGGGCCTCGCCGGATTTTGACGACTCGACCTGGGAAGCGTCGTCCTGGCCACGCCGCCACGGGTCTGTGTCCCGTTTCTTCGCCGGCACGCGGTGGTACCGCGCGACGGCGTCCATTCCCGCGAGCATTGCCGGAAGTCCACTGGCAATCGCTGTCGGCCCATTGGACGAGGTGTACGAAATCTTCGTCGACGGCGCTCGCATCGGGACTCACGGTAGCTGGGAACCCACGCCAACGGGCAAGTTCCCGGCGCTGCTCTGGTTCCCGATTCCGGAAACCGCCGCGAAGGGCCCGCTGGTGCACATCGCGATTCGCCGTTGGACAGGCGCCACGCGCACCAGTTTCCAAAGCCTCGCTTTTTCCGGCACTCTGCACGCGCCGCACGCTCCCGAGATTGGTCCGGCCAATGTGATCGGTCTCCAGCAGGAGTTACGGCGAGCGTCGCGCCTGAATTCCCACATAGCGAACCTCATTGTGCACATCGTGGCGTTTCTGTGCGGCCTTCTGAGCCTGGCCTTGTATCTTGCCCGGCAAGGGAGCAGAGAGAATCAATGGCTGGGTCTGGCGCTGCTCTGCGAATCCGTCCCGCTGCTGGCCGGGCTCGCCGTCTCCCAGAGCGACTTGCCTATTCGCGCACCGGTGGCGGCCGTGATCGCGGGACTGCAGTACATGGCATCGGCAGTCTGGCCATTCTTCCTGGCGAGCGTCTATCCCCGATTTGCCCGGCCGCTACGATGGATCGCGGTGGTGCAGGGGCTGATTGCGATCGGAGTCGCTCTGAGCTATGGAGCAATGTGGCCGTTCCCCTACGTGTTCCAGCAGGCGGGCGCATGGTTCGCGGTGCTGACGGCCGGCGCGATCGCGATTGCTTTGCTTGCCGAACGGAGCGGTGGCGAGATGGCCTTTCTGGCAGGAACCTTACTCCTGCAGGCCTTCGCCCAGACCTGGCACACGCAGTTAGCGGGTTGGTGGGGACTGGCCGAAGACGCCCGCTACCTTCGCTTGGGCGGCTTCGCGATCGATGCGCGGACTGTCACCAGACTGATCTTCGCCGTGACTGCCCTCACGGTCCTGTATCGGCGGCACCGCCGCGAACAGCAGCGGCAGAGCGGAGTGCATCGCGACTTGGCCCAAGCGCGATTGGTTCAGGAGTCACTGCTTGCAGGCCGCGAGGCCGCCGTGCCCGGGTACACCGTGGAAGCCGCGTACCTGCCGGCCAGCGAAGTGGGCGGCGACTTCTACCGGGAACTGGCCGGCCCCGACGGCTCGTTGCTGGTGCTGGTGGGCGACGTGAGCGGCAAGGGAATGCGTGCGGCGTTGCTGGTGGGCCATATCTCCGGAGCCTTGAGCAACGAGCGCTCGCGCCAGCCTGCTGAAGTGTTGGCGAATCTGAACCAGTCGCTCGTGGGCCGCGTGAGCGGGGGATTCGTGACGTGCTGTTGCGCCCGCTTCGACGCCGACGGCACGTTGACTGTGGCGAACGCCGGGCACCTGGCGCCCTATGTGGGCGGTCGCGAGGTGGAGGTGGAGGCGGGGCTGCCGCTCGGCGTGGTGGGCGGGGTGGAGTACGCGGAGTCGAGTCTGCGGCTGGACGGGCCGTTCCTGCTGATGTCCGACGGCGTGGTGGAAGCCGAAAACGCCCAGCGCGACCTCTTCGGCTTCGACCGCACCCGTGCGATCTCGACGAAGTCCGCGCCGGAGATCGCCGAAGCGGCCAAGGCCTGGGGCCAGAACGACGACATCACCGTGGTGACGGTTCGGAGGATGGGATGAAGCCGTTGATCCTTCTGGCGTTGGCACTGCCGCTCGCAGCCCAGTTCCCCCTGCACCTGGACCTCTCGGGCGACTGGCGCCTGAGTGATGGCGACGACCCCAGCTATTCGCAGCCGGAGTTCAACGACTCCCAGTGGAAGCCGGTTCCTCTCCCCAGACAAGGCAGCCTGCCGTATGGCACGCACTGGTTGCGCCGGCGGGTCGAAATTCCGCCGGGTACTGATACGGCGCGACTGGTGCTCACATTGGGGTCCTTCATGGAGGACTACGAAATCCACCTCAATGGCCGGTTGGTTGGCAGGCGGGGTGAGTTTCGCTTGTCGCGAACCTACGTGGCGCGGGCGCAGTCCTTCCCCGTGCCGCCCGGGATCGTGGCGGCCGGCCAACCGGCCGTGATCGCGTTGCGTTTCTGGCGGCCTGTCTGGACATCGTCAACTGGCCGAGGCTACGACGACGTGGCCGATCAGGGCCCCTATCTTCTCAGCTACCGCGAGAATGCTCCGCGCGAAGTGGCCGCTTCCGGAATGATGAAGCGGGAACGTCTCGGTGTCACCTTGCTCGTCACGTCCGCGTTCCACGTCTCGTTTGCCTTACTTCTTCTGATCGCGTGGCTGATGGAGCGGGAGCGGAAGGAGATGCTCTACCTCATCGGGTTCCTGATTGCGGAAGTCTTACTCCGGTTCATGTCTTATGTCTCGCTGATTGCCGATTGGCCCTCCTCACATTTCTCAAATTTCGCCTCTCTTCCCGCGCTGACTCTGAATGGCGCTTTTCTGACGTTGCTGGCCATGGAGGTATCCGGCTATCGGCGTCGCTGGCTACAGGTGGCGGTTTGGTTGCCGACACTGTTCCATACCGGCATGAATTGGATCGTTTGGCGGGAAGATCGCGGGTTCGCCGGGTATTTTGCGTGGCAACAAATCAGCAGCGTTTTGACGGCTCTGGTTGACCTCGCTGCCATCGGGATTCTCACGCACTCACTTTGGCGGAATCGAAGGGACGGGCGCTGGACGGACGGAAAAACGATTCTGCGCGTCGCCATCATGCTGGCGGCCTTTATACACATTCCCGGCTACGGGGCCGCTTACTCTCGTCCACTGCAAGTTGTTTGGCTAGCGGGCGGGTACTCCTGGAACTCTTACCAAATCGCCTCGGTGTTGGTGACGGTGGCTATGACGTTCCTGGTGCTGCACCGATTGGGCGTGGACCGCCGGGAGAAGATGCGACTGTCCGGCGAAGTAGCCGCCGCGCGAATCGTGCAAGAGTCTCAGATCGGTTCGCCCAACTCGGTCGCGACGCCAGGCTTCGTGGTGGAAGCCGCGTACCTGCCTGCCTCGGAGGTCGGAGGCGATTTCTACTTTGTGCTGCCGGATCCGGGCGTCGGAAGCCTGCTGGTGGTCGTGGGCGACGTCAGCGGCAAGGGCCTGCGTGCGGCGCTGCTGGTGGGGCACATCTCCGGCACGCTGAGCAATGAGCGATCGCGCCAGCCTGCTGAAGTGTTGGCGAATCTGAACCAGTCGCTCGTGGGTCGCGTGAGTGGTGGATTCGTGACGTGCTGTTGCGCGCGGTTCGACGCCGACGGCGCGGTGACCGTGGCGAACGCGGGCCACCTCGCGCCGTATGCGGGCGGACGCGAAGTGGAGGTCGAGGCCGGATTGCCGCTCGGCGTGGTGAGCGGGGTGGAGTATTTCGAGTCGAGTCAGCGGCTGGACGGGCAGTTCATGTTCATGTCCGACGGGGTCATCGAAGCCGAGAACGCCCAGCGCGAACTCTTCGGCTTCGACCGTACGCGTGAGATTTCGACGAAGTCCGCGCAGGAGATCGCCGAAGCCACCAAGGCCTGGGGCCAGAACGACGACATCACCGTCGTCACCGTCCGGAGGATCACATGAGCCGGTTCGCTCTTTTCCTGCTCGCCGCCGCCCCGCTCATCGCCCAGAACGCCCTCTGGATCGACCTGGCCGGCGGGTGGCGCGCCAACATGACAGAGGACCTGCCGGAGTTCGCCGTTCCCGATTTCGACGACCGCCAGTGGAAGTCCTACACGCTTCCCGCCAACGAGCAGCAAAACCCTCCGGACCGGCTGTGGCTCCGCAAGACGGTGGTCCTGCCGGACGGCGCCGACCGCACCCGGCTCGCGCTGACCCTCGGGACCGTCAACTCCGTCTACGAGGTCTTCGTCAATGGAGTCCGCGTGGGCGCTACGGGAGGGCTCAATCGCTGGGACTACCGTATCCCGCGGCTGCTCACGTTCGACCTTCCCGCAAGCGTAGTGCCCGCCGGCCGGAACACCCTGACGGTCGCGATTCGCAGTCTGTCGCTCGGCCAGAGGACCGGCAACATCTGGGGCTTTGAGTCCGGGGGACCATTCCTGCTGACCGGCCGGGACATGGTCCCACGCAGCCTGGGCAGGCAGTTCATCAACGACCGGAGGGTGCGGGAGATCCCCAACCTGGCTCTGTCCGTCGCGTTGCTTGGGCTGGCCGCGATCCTGCTCCTGGCCTGGGCCAGCGACACGAAGATGTGGCATATCTACTGGTTTGGGCTGGGCCTTGCGCTGGAGGGCGCCCGGTCGTTGTTCCGCTTCCTCATGATTGCGGAAGACACCTTTCCCCTTAGGTGGTCGGCAGCGGAAAACACCGCTAGCCTATTCGCTGTCGCCGCCTTCACTCACTTCGTCGTCCTCGCACAAGGATTTCCGCAACGGTGGATCCGAATCGGCGTGTGGCTCGCTTGGAGCGTCCACCCTCTGGCTCTGCTGGCTGGCAGCCCGTTCGCCAACGACTTGTTCATGGCGGGCCACCGCCTGCAAAGCACCCTGGCGATTTGCCTGATCGGCGTGGCCTGGTGGCGGGACGGAGCCCTCCGCCAGACGGTGGGCTCGCAGGCGTTTGCCGCTGCGCTATTCCTCACGGCTTTGCTGCGGTTGAATTCGATGCGTGGCACGCTCGGGTTGCCCGCAAGCGTGAGTTTCGATCCCTTTCGTCTTTCGATGTCCGCGCTGGTGCTCTTTGTCCTGGCGTTGGTGATCGCGGTGCAGATGCTGCGCCGCCTGTTGGCGGACCGCAAGGAGAGCCAGCGGCTGACCGCGGAAATGGAGGCCGGGCGCGGCGTCCAGCAACTGCTGTTGACCGCGCCGCCGGACGGCGCCGGCAAATTCCGGATGGAGACCGTCTATGAGCCCGCTCAGGAGCTCGGCGGCGACTTCCACTGGAGCCGCACGGCGTCCGATGGCTCACTCCTGGCCGCCGTGGGCGACGTCAGCGGTAAGGGGCTGAAGGCGGCCATGCTGGTTTCGGTCGCCATCGGGATCCTCCGAAATGAGAAGCCGGATTCGCCCGGCGCCTTGTTGGGCGCCTTGACGATGGCTTGGCGGGGCATACCGCCGGCGGATTCGTCACTTGCTGCTGCGCACGCTTCGATGCGGATGGCACGGTGACGATCGCCAACGCCGGGCATCCTTCGCCGTATTGCGATGGCCGCGAGGTGACCGTGGAAGCCGGACTGCCCTTGGGCGTGGTCGCTGGTGTGACGTACGAGGAGTCCGTCGTGCAGGGCGAGCGGTTCACGTTCGTGTCCGACGGCGTGGTGGAGGCCGAGAACTCGCGGCGCGAACTCTTCGGCTTCGACCGGACGCGCGAGATCTCGACGAAGTCCGCGCGGGAGATCGCCGAGGCCGCGAAGGCGTGGGGACAAAACGATGACATCACCGTGGTGACGGTGCGGAGGTCTGCATGAGGCAACTCTGGATGTTTCCGCTGATGGCGGTTGCGTTGTGGGCACAGAATCCGTTGTATCTGGATCTATCCGGTGATTGGCGGACCAAGCTTGCCGACGACCCCGCCTATGCCCGGCCGGATTTCGACGATAGCGGGTGGACTACGTTTCGGCTCCCCGCGCCGTACCCGGACGGAGAGTTCGGGCGATCACGCTGGCTGCGACGTTCCTTGGTGATTCCGGCGGGCGAGAGTACCGGTCCACTCGTGCTGACGATCGGCGGCTTCCGGAAGAAGTATGAAGTCTTTGTGAACGGCGCCAGGATCGGGGAGCAGAGTGACGCCACTGCCCCTGCCGCGAAGGTGTTTCTCGTCCCGCCGCGGATCTTTCGATCCGGGGAGACGAATGTGATCGCACTGCGAGCGCTACCGACGCCAGGGGGGGCCGGCCCGTTATCGGCGCTGCCTGACGCGGGTCCGTTCCTACTAACCGACCGGGTAAACGCTCCGGTTTGGGTCACCGCGGCGGATCACGAGCGCCGGATTCGCTATGCGACGCCCTCGTTGGTCGCGGCTGTGTTGTACTCCGTGCTGGCCCTGCTTCTGCTTTTGGCCTGGATAGGCAGCAGGAGAGACCTCGGGCTTGCCGCTTTGGCGGCATCAATGGCGATGGAAGCGGCGCACCGCTCCGCCGAGTATTACGCGGCGTTTTCGGGATTGGGAGCCAACCCGCTGTCAGGCTTTCCGCTTCGAGCCGGCGCCGGTCTGCTCGTGTTTGTTCTGCTGGACCAACTGCGGATCGACCGCCGGGTGTGCAGCGTGGCCGCGCTTCTCTCCTTCGGCGCGTTCGGGGCCGGCAGCACGCTGGGCGTGATGGGCTTGTACGGAGTTTTGCTCTTCGGCTTCGGGTGGCTGGCATACCGTTGGGGGCGCCTTTCGGGGCGGCGGAGCGCCGTGCTGACGTTGTTGGCGGTGGTGTTTCTGTACACCACCCGGGTCTCAACGGGTATCCGCGTCTTTTTGGGGGCCTTGAATATCGGCGGATTCCACATCCGTGCCTTCGATAGCGCCTTCGCGGTGCTGGGCTTCGCGTTGGTGATCCTACTGATGCGGCGCTTGATCGAAGATCGCCGCGAAAAGCAGCGGCTGGCCAGCGAGTTGGAAGCCGCCCGGGCGGTGCAACAACTGATGCTGCCAGCGTCCGGCGCGGCGACGGCGGGGTTTACGCTCGACGCGGTCTACGAGCCAGCGGCCGAGGTCGGTGGAGACTTCCACTGGTCGCGGACCGATGCGGATGGCTCGCTGATCGCGGTGGTGGGCGACGTGAGCGGCAAAGGCTTGAAGGCGGCCATGCTGGTGTCGGTCGTGATCGGCATTCTGCGAACCGCGAAAGAGCCGTCGCCCGCCGCGGTCCTGGCCGCGCTGAACGACGGGCTCACGGGCCATACCGGCGGAGGGTTCGTCACCTGCTGTTGCGCGCGCTTTGACGCTTCGGGATCCGTGACGATCGCGAACGCCGGACATCCCTCGCCTTACTGCGATGGCCGCGAGGCGCCAGTTGAAGCAGGCCTGCCGTTGGGCGTGGTGGCTGGCGTGGCGTATGAGGAGTCCGTCGTGCGGGGCGAGCGGTTCACGTTCGTCTCTGACGGCGTCGTCGAGGCGGAGAACGCGCGGCGCGAGCTATTCGGCTTCGACCGCACGCGCGAGATCTCGACGAAGTCCGCGCAGGAGATTGCCGATGCGGCGAAGTCCTGGGGCCAGAACGACGACATCACCGTCGTAACGGTGCGGAGGTCTGCATGAAGCGATTCTGGCTGTTGCCCCTGATGACGGTTGCGCTATGGGCACAGAATCCCTTGTATCTGGATCTGTCCGGCGATTGGCGCACCATACTTGCCGACGACCCCGCCTACGCCCGGCCGGATTTCGACGATAGCGGGTGGACTCTGTACCGGCTCCCCTCGCCGGACTGGGGCCCAGAGATTTCGACCCAGAATCGCTGGCTGCGACGTTCTTTGGTGATTCCCGCCGGCCAGAATACCGACGAACTCGTGCTGACGATCGGCGGCTTCCGGAGGAAGTATGAAGTCTTCGTGAACGGCGTCAGGATCGGGGAGAAGAGCGAAGCAACTTCGCCTGCCGCGAAAATGTTTCCCGTCCCGCCGCGGATCTTGCGATCCGGGGAGACGAACTCGATCGCGCTGCGAGCGCTACCGTTGCCAGCGTCGACTGGCGCGCTCGGAGTGATGCCGAACGCAGGGCCCTTCCTGCTGACGAACCAGGTGAATGCTCCGGTTTGGGTCACAGCGGCGGATCACCAACGCCGGACCCAGTTCGCGACGCCCTCGTTGGCCGCGGCGCTGCTGTACTCGATGCTGGCCCTAGTGCTGTTCTTGGCCTGGCTGGGCAGCCGGGGCGAGCCCGGGCTTGCTGCTTTAGCGGGATCATTGGTGCTGGAAACGGCGCAGCGCTTCGCCGAATACTACGCGGCGTTCGCGGGAACCGGCTCCCAGGTACGCTTTCCGTTTTACGGCAGTGCCTGCCTGCTCGTGTTCGCCCTGCTGGACCAACTGCGGATCGACCGCCGGGTGTGCGGCGCGGTAGCGCTTTTATTCCTCGGTGCGTTCCGGGTCGGCGAAACGATGGCACAGGTGGGCTTGTACGGCGTTCTGCTCTTCGGAATCGGGTGGCTGGCATACCGATGGGGGCGCCTTTCAGGGAGGCGGGGCGCTGTGTTGGCATTGTTGGCGGTGGTGTTTCTGTTCACCACCCGGATCCCCGGTCTTCGCGTCTTTCTTCCGACCTCGATGATTGGCGGATTCTACATCCGAGCCTTCGATTGCGCCTTCGTGATGCTGGGCCTGGTGTTGGTGATTCTGGTGATGCAGCGCTTGATCGAAGACCGCCGCGAAAAGCAGCGGCTGGCCAGCGAACTGGAAGCCGCCCGGGCGGTGCAGCAACTGATGCTGCCAGCTTCCGGCGCGCCGGCGGCGGGGTTTACGCTCGACGCGGTCTACGAACCGGCGGCCGAGGTCGGCGGTGACTTCCATTGGTCGCGGACCGGCGCGGATGGTTCGCTGATCGCCGTGGTGGGCGACGTGAGCGGCAAAGGCTTGAAGGCGGCCATGCTGGTGTCGGTGGCCATTGGTGCATTGCGCCGCGAAAAGTCGTCGTCGCCAGCGGACATTCTGGCGGGCTTGAACGAGGTGCTGCTGGGACAAGGCGGCTTCGTGACTTGCTGCTGCCTTCGCTACGCGGCAAGCGGCGAACTGATGGTGGCTAGCGCCGGACATCCCGCACCGTATGGCGAAGGGCGAGAGGTGGAAGTCGTCGCGGGCCTCCCACTCGGCGTGATGGCGGACGCGAGTTGGGAGGAGACGCGCTCGATCTTGCCGGCCGGAGCGCAGGTCACGCTGGTTTCCGACGGCGTCGTCGAAGCCGAGAACGCCCTGCGTGAGCTTTTCGGCTTCGAGCGCACGCGCGAGATCTCGACGAAGCCCGCGCAGGAGATCGCCGACGCGGCGAAGGCGTGGGGCCAGAACGATGACATCACCGTGGTGACGGTGCGGAGGAACGCATGAGATCAGCCATTTCGCAAAGGGGCCCAAACATCGGCCATTTCGAGAACTGGCCCTCGACAGGCCTTTCGCCGGCAATCGAATCGAGGCCTGGGCGGTGGATCGTGATGGCGCGTTCAGCCGGGTCGATCGAGCGAGGGCATTCTGAATGCGCCTGACACTGTTCCTCGCCGCTCTGCTGGTTCAGCCGCTGAAAGCCCAATCCGGGGGCATGTCTCTTCATCTGGAGATCAGCGAGGGTTGGCGCATCCAGGAAGGCGACGATCCGCGTTGGGCGCAACCCGGCTTCGACGATTCGTCCTGGCGGATGGTCAATATGCCGCTCCCGCCGCCGCGGCCTTTGGGGGGAAACGCCTCTTATGCATGGCTGCGGCGCGTGGTGGTGCTGCCACCCGGGCCGGGTTCCGAAGTTCCCTTGGCGATCACCGTCGGCTCGTTGTTCGGGACTTATGAACTCTTTGTCAATGGTGAGTCAGCGGCACGGACCGATTCGCTTCCGGCCGTCGCGTACCCCCGGACCTTTCGTTTGCCGCCGACCCAGGGCTCCCGCTTGCTGGTGGCGATCCGGTGGTATCACGATCGTCACCCGTGGCCGGTGGCGTGGCGTCCGGCGGACTCGGGGCCTTGGCTGATCACGAGCGCGGATTCGGCCCCGGATCAGCCGGGCAAGAATGCGCTGGCCGTCCACAAGCTAAGCCGCCTGGGCGACTTTGCCGGCGGGATGGTGCTGCTTTGCATGGCCAGCCTAATTCTGATCATCTGGTTCAATCAACGAACCCGCTGGGATCTGTTCTGGGTGGGCGCGTACCTGACGTTGCTGGCACTGGGCCGGATCAATCTGTTCGCGCAGATCGGCCCGGATCCTTTGGCTTACCCGCGGCTCGGGCTTCACATTTTGGCGGTGTGGCCGGCACCGGTGCTGGCGCAGTACGTGGCCGCGTGGACGGGGCAGCGTTGGCTGGCGGCGCCTAGTTGGGTCGTCAGCGCTGTTGGAGCTTTCACTCTTTCCAGCGCTCATCTGCCGCTCAGCACCGGGCCGCTGTGGATGGTAGGCCTGATGACGCTGGGGGCGCTCGCCGTTCATGCCTGGCGTTTTCGTCGTGACGCGCTCTTCTGCGCGGGAGTGGCGCTGGTTACCTATTTGCATACGGGCGGCTGGGGGCGGGTCGACCAGTTCGGGCTTCCGCGGCTGGCGCAGACCGAGGTCCGCGGCTGGATTCCGTTCGTGCTGGTGTGGCACCTGATCACCGCCTCGGTGCTGGCCGTCGCGGTCACTGTGAGGGAAGTGCGCCGCCTGCTGACGGATCGCGACGAGAAGCTGCGGCTCGCCAGTGAACTGGAAGCCGCGCGCACCGTTCAACAGCTCTTGCTGCCGCAATCGGCCGTAGACTCGCCGCACTTCGAGACGCAGGCGGTCTATGAGCCCGCGCGGCAAGTGGGCGGCGACTTCTACTGGACTCGCACGGAGCCCAATGGCGGACTGATCGTGGCGGTGGGTGACGTGAGCGGCAAGGGGTTGAAGGCCGCGATGTTGGTCTCGGTGGCCATCGGGATCTTGCGGAATGAGAAGTCCGGGTCGCCGGGCGCGATTCTGGGCGCGCTGAACGACGGGCTCGCGGACCACACCGGCGGCGGATTCGTCACCTGCTGCTGCGCGCGGTTCGACGCTACAGGATCGGTGACGATCGCCAACGCGGGACATCCTTCGCCCTACTGCGACGGTCGTGAGGTGGACGTGGAAGCCGGACTGCCATTGGGCGTCGTGGCTGGCGTGGCGTACGAGGAATCCGTGGTGACGGGCGAGCGCTTCACGTTCGTCTCCGACGGCGTGGTCGAGGCGGAGAACGCGAAGCGCGAACTCTTCGGCTTCGAGCGGACCCGCGAGATCAGCGGCAAGTCCGCGCGGGAGATCGCGCAAGCCGCCAAGGCCTGGGGCCAGAACGACGACATCACCGTCGTGACGGTGCGGAGGAGAGCATGAAGCGGTTTCTCTTACTGATGCCAAGCTTGGCGGGAGCCCTGCTGGCGCAGGGCGAGATGGTCGACCTGGGCGGTTGGCGTTCGCAGGATGGCGACGATCCGCGCTGGGCGAGTCCTGATTTCGACGACTCGTCGTGGCCGCCGAGCCCGCTCCCGGTGAGCGAGAGTGGCTTAACAATTGAGGGTGCGCCGGCGACTTGGTATCGCGCCACATTTCACGTGCCCACCTGGTGGGAAGGCCGCGATCTGGCGATCGGCATCTGGAGGCTGCACGATGGCTACGAGGTCTTTGCCAACGGAGTGAAGATCGGTCAGCATGGCACGCCTGAGCGCGTCCACTCCTTCCGGCCACTCGCCTTCGTGATCCCGCGCGCCCTGGCGTCCGAGGGGACGGTCCAGTTGGCGGTGCGCCGCTGGCGGTTCTCCGCGGCGAATCGCCTGGAGGGTTTTGACATCAGCTCCGTACGGCCCTTTCCGCCGGCGATCGGATTGGCTCTTCCCGTCCTCCAACAGCAGCGGATCCTGTGGTACGAAGTGTTCGTCCGGGGTGTGCCGGGCCTGATTGCCTGGCTGCTCACATTGGCCTGCGGCGCATTCTGCCTGCGGCTTTGGGCCCGCGGACAAGGGCGGGAACTGCTTTGGGCCGGGTTGGCGACGAGCCTGTCCGGGCTCTATTTCGCGCAGGCATGGCCGATGTTCCTGACGGATGCGTTCCCCAGGAACTCGCTGCCCGTCATGGCCGTGACGATCGTCACCGGCGCCGGTGCGCACCTTTTCCATGGCTGGTTCCTGGCCGAGACCCTTCCGGGCTGGCGCCGGCGCTTGCGGTGGGCGAGCCTCGCGGTGACGCTCGGTCTGAGCACCCTCTGGCTCGGGTTCTTCGGTATCGCGTCGCGTTCCGGTTGGTTCGCCGCGGGACGAGCCGCGAGCGCCGCCGCCGGAGTGACGATCGGGTTCCTGGTCGCATGGCGGGTTTGGCGCGCGGGGGACCCGCTTCTCGCCGCGCCCGTGCTGGCGGTCACGCTGAGGTTCGGCGCCCATCTCCTTGGGACGATCAACAACTCTTTCAACTATTGGACGATCGGCCTCGTCCAAGTCTCCTTCCGCCGCACGTCCGACGCGGTGATGGCGCTCGCCCTCGCGTTGCTTCTCTATGCCCGGGCCAAACGGAAGCAGGCCGCGCAACGCGCCCTCGAGCAGGATCTGGCCGCCGCGGGACGCTTGCAGGCGATGCTCCTCGATGCGGGCGAAACCGCGACACCCGGCTTCACCGTCGAGACGGCCTACCTGCCCTCGCGCGAAGTGGGCGGAGATTTCTACCAGATCCTCCCCGGCGAGGACGGCTCGCTGCTCGCGCTGGTGGGCGACGTCAGCGGCAAGGGGCTCGAAGCCGCGGTGCTTGTGTCGGTCGTGGTCGGCATCCTCGGAGCGGTCCGGACCCAATCGCCGGGAGCGGTCCTCGCCGCATTGAACGGCGGCATTGCCGGGCGGGCCAAGGGTCGCTTCATCACCTGCTGCTGCGCCCGATTCAAGCCCGATGGGCAAATGATTCTCGCCAGCGCCGGTCATCCAGCTCCATACGGGGACGGCGGCGAACTCGAAGTCGAGGCTGGACTGCCGTTGGGGATCGTGGCCGGCGCGAGCTATCCCGAGGTGACCCGCGCCGCGCCGGGCTCATTCACGCTGGTCTCCGATGGCGTCGTCGAAGCGGCCAACACGAAGGGCGAACTCTTCGGCTTCGACCGCACGCGGGAGATCTCCACGAAGTCCGCGCAGGAGATCGCCGACGCGGCCAAGGCGTGGGGCCAGAACGACGACATCACCGTCGTCACGGTAAGGAGGCCTCGTTGAGAGCCTTGGTTCCACTCCTGTTGCTCGCGGCCGGATCGACGGCCGCCCAGAGCCTCACCTGGATCGATCTCTCGGGTGACTGGCGAATCATTGAGAGTGACGACCCCACCTTCGCCCAGCCGGGCTTCGATGACTCCGCCTGGAAGACGGTGGCTCTTCCCGGGCGCCGGTTCTTTCGCGGTGCGGTCAGTACCGGTGTCTCTGAGTACTTCTTCTGGCTGCGGCGAACCGTGGAACTTCCCGCGGGGTTGGAGAACCGGAAACTGGCGCTCACACTCGGCAACCTCACCGAGAATTACGAGGTCTATTGGAATGGGTCGCTGCTGGGGGGCGCCGGCGACTTCACGGTCGCGCATTCGCAAATAGCGCGGCCGCGGACCTTTGATCTGCCGGCGGGCGCCAGCGGACGCGTGACGATTTCGATCCGGGGATGGGTCCACGGCGCGATAGGGCCAGGGTATTGGCGGACCGATGGGATCGACTCCGGTCCGTATGTGCTCACCGGCGCCGCCAATGCCCCTCGCCGGGCCGGTGAGCCGCTGTTCGACCGGCTGCGCGCGCAAACGACCCCCGATCTGGTTTCCAGCACGTTGCTGTTGCTGCTGGCGCTGATCATTCTCCTGGTCTCCCTGCGGCAGCGGCGAATCGAGCTGCTCTGGCTTGCTCTCTTCGACGCGGCGGTGGCCTACCGGTTTCTTCAGGCCTGGCTGCTGATCGCGCCGGAAACGGCCGCCTGGGCTTCCTACGTCATCCTAGGCCCGATCAATCGGATGATCTTTCTCTCCTTCCTGCTCGCCGCCCTGAGGATCCGCGCCCGCTGGCTGCAGGCAGCCGCCTGGATTTTCACGACGTTGGCGTATGTGCGGTTCGACGCGCTGCGGTTGACGCACCTGGTGGTGCTCTCCGGAGTTACGGTTGGGCTCCTGGGATGGGCTGTCTGGCGGCGCCAGGAGCGCCGGCGAGAGGAGAACGCGATGCTCGCGGCCGCCGCCGCGTTGTTTGCAGCCGGCTTCACGGTGGATATTCTGCAATACGCGGGTCTCACCGCGTCCGCGCCGATCGGGCCGTACCGCGTGGAGCTTCACGCCATCCTGACCGCTGTCTTCTCGGCGGCCCTGGTGCTGGATCTGACCCGCCGGCTGCTGACCGATAGCACGGAGAAGCTCCGCCTCGCCAACGAACTGGAAGCCGCCCGCGAAATCCAGCAACTCCTCCTGCCCGCCGCCGAGACCTCGACGGCTCTGTACACGGCCGAGGCGGCCTACACTCCCGCGAGTGAAGTGGGTGGCGATTTCCACTGGAGCCGCGCCGAGTCCGACGGCTCGCTGCTGCTGGTGGTGGGAGATGTCAGCGGGAAAGGACTGCGCGCGGCGATGCTCGTTTCGGTGGCGATCGGGATTCTGCAAAATGAGGCGTCGAAGTCGCCGGCCGCCGTGCTGGCCGCGCTAAACCGGGGCTTGGCCGGCCGCGCACGCGGCGGCTTCGTCACTTGCTGCTGCGCGCTTTTCGACGCGGATGGAAAGGCGGTGATCGCAAGCGCGGGACATCCGGCGCCGTACTGCGACGGGCGGGAGATCGAGGCGCCACCGGGGCTCCCGCTCGGAATCGTACCGGGCGCGGAGTACGCCTAATCCTGCACGGCGGGCGCCCGCTTCACGTTCGTTTCCGATGGAGTGGTGGAGGCCGAGAACGCCAACCGCGAACTGTTCGGTTTCGAGCGCACGCGGGAGATCAGCGGCAGGTCCGCGCGGGAGATCGCGGATGCCGCCAAGGCCTGGGGGCAGAACGACGACATCACGGTCGTCACCGTCCGGAGGAATGCATGAAGCCACTTCTCCTCTTGCTCCTGTCTCGCGTCGTTCTGCCGGCGCAAGCCTTCGTCTCGCTCGATCTCTCCGGCGGCTGGCGCCTGGCCCTCGACGATCGCCCCGCCTACGCTGCTCCCGATTTCGATGACCGTGCCTGGAGGCGCGGCCTCGCCGAGTCCCAACACGCGGCTCAGGCGGCGGTCCCACCCGGCGAGCGCGGCGGGCCGCGGCTTTCCGGCGGGACTTCCGCTCAGGCGCGATCGATCGAGGAATCGGGCATGATCGATCCGGGCGGTCGACGGCAGTTCCAAGCCCGTATCCTCCGGAGCGAGTCGAACGTGGAGGGGCGTTTGGCGTGGGGATTTGGTCTGGGAAACCACCGCGGCCAGCGGACTTTGGGTCTGGTGGTAGGCATCGGCCGGCACGACCACCACCGGCCGCACGCTGGACTGCCCTTGGGCACGGGCGAGATCTCCACAAGGTCCGCCCCAGAGACCGCCGAAGCCGCCAAGACCTGAGGCCAGAACGACGACATCACCGTGGTACGGTCAGGAGGAACTCATGAAGCCGTTGTTCATTGCATCGCTCGCCGCGCTCCCGATGCTGGCCCAAGCGCCGTTCGTGGACCTGAGCGGCGAGTGGCGCCACATCTCCGGCGACCAGCCCGCCTACGCGAGTCCGGACTTCGATGACCGGAACTGGGACGTGGTCCATCTCCCGTGGCGGAAGCAACCGCCTGACGGGCTCGCCTGGCTCCGCCGGTCCGTCGAACTCCCGGGACATCTCGACCGCGCGCGGTTGGCTCTCGCCCTGGGGCCCGTGAGCCCGGTCCACGAGGTCTACGTCAACGGAGCCCTGATTGGACAGACCGGGCCTTTCTTCGATGACCGTTCCGTGTATGTGGCCCGCGATCGCGTCTACGCCATCCCCGCGGCGGCCGTGGGCGATGGATCCCGCATGGTCATCGCGATCCGCGCGAGGAGCTACGATTTCCCCTCGCAACCGCTGAATATTTTTCGTGGCGGATCCTACTTGCTCACGAGCACCGATGCCGCCGGATTAGTCGGCAACCCCGGCGTACTTCACCAACAGCGCGTCACCTACTCCCCGCATCTCATGGCATCGGCGCTGCTGTTCGTTCTCGCCCTGCTGCTCGGCTTGGTGTGGCTGAGCACGCGGGAAAGGACGGAGTTGCCGTGGTTGGCCCTGATTCTCACGATCCGGGGGATGTTCGATTGGCGCCAGGCAGTTCTGCTGTCGCCCGGCGGGGGGCCGCACTCGCCGTTTTCGTTGGCGCGTTTCGGCGAGGTCGCGCTGATCGAGTTGTGCTTTGCCGCCGTCGCCATGCCCATCGGCATGTGGCGGCCATTGATCTGGATCGTGGCGTTGGGATCCCAATTCATAGTCTGGGACGCGCGACCGATGATGAAAGCCTTCGACATCGCGGCGATGCTGGCGCTCTTCACCGGATGGTGGAGAAACGGAGGCATCCGCCAGCCGTGGATCCCCCATCTCACCGCCGGCGCCTTGGCGCTGCTGGCTTTGACCCGCTTCAACTCAGGCGGCACCGGACTGTTCCCCGTCTTCTTCCCGGCGGCCGGATATCTTTGGAGCGTTCAGTCGTGGACGACCATCCTGCTCGGAACGATCCTGACCGTCCTTATGGTGATCAGCCTCGGCGCGGACCGGCGTGAGAAGCAGCGGCTGGCCGGCGAACTCGCCGCCGCGCGCGGCGTGCAGCAACTGCTCATTTCCGGGCAGCAGCCGCCGGATTCGAGCTACACCGTAGAGTCCGTCTACGAGCCCGCTCAGGAGGTGGGCGGCGACTTCTACCAAGCCCTTGGCGTCCCCGATGGATCGCTCCTGGTGGTGGTGGGCGATGTGAGCGGCAAAGGCCTGAAGGCGGCGCTGACGGTATCGATGATGACTGGTGTGATTCGCGCCCACTCCGCGTTGCCGCCCGCGGATCTGCTGCGAGCCATGAATCAGGTGTTGGGCGAGGGGTCCGGTGGGTTCGTCACGGCGATCGCGATCCGCTGCGAGCCGGACGGCAATCTGACCGTCGCCAACGCGGGCCACCTGGCCCCGTACGCCGGCGGAACGGAGACGGTCACCGAGCCGGGGCTGCCTCTCGGTGTTTCCCTCGCCGCGGAGTACACGGCATCGCCGCTGCGTTTGGCGCCCGGGGAAACGATGACGCTCCTGACGGACGGCGTGGTGGAAGCCGCGAACGAAAAGAGTGAGCTGTTCGGCTTCGACCGGACGCGTGAGATTAGCGGCAAGTCCACGCGCGAGATCGCGGACGCGGCGCGCGCGTGGGGACAGAACGACGACATCACCGTGGTCACGGTGCGGAGGAGAGAAACCTGATGCGCTGGACCGTCCTATTGCTCGCGCTGCCATTGGCCGCGCAAAACGCCCTCGACGTCGACCTCTCCGGACCCTGGCGCGTCCACGGCGGAGACGATCCCGCCTTTGCCCGGCCCGACTTCGACGACAGTCAATGGCGGACCGTCGACCTGCCCCTCGCCACCCGCGGACCCAGCGGGAGCTTCCAGGAGATTCCCGGCATCGTCGCGTCAGGGGACAGAACTGGATTCTGGCTTCGCCGCCGCGTGTTGCTCCCGGCGGGAACCGATCCCACGCGACTGGCAATCTCGATCGGCGCGATTAAAGACGGGGTCGAGGTCTGGGTCAACGGCCGGCGCATCGGCGGCACCGGCCCATTCCGCGTCCCGGAACATGCGCCGCTTCCCCAACCGTTCACATTCGACATCCCCGAAGCGGCGATCACGCCCGGCGAGGTGCAATGGATCGCCTTGCGAGTTTGGCGCGGCCTGTTCGTGCACCGGCGATGGCGGCTCGAGGACCAGGGTCCGTACGCGTTGAGCTACCGCGGCCGGGCCGCCACCGCCGCCGCGCGGGAGCAACTGCGCGAACGGATCGTCCAGAACCTGCCGGGCGTCGGGTTTGCGGCGGTGACGTTCAGCATCGCGGTCATCAGCGCGCTCGCTTGGTGGAGCGATCGCTCGCGATGGGACTTGCTCTGGTTCACGCTATTGGCGCTGACCGGCGGCGGCTCCATCGTCTTGCTCGTCGCCACCCTGCGTCCCGAGTCTCGCCCGTTCGACCATTGGGGTGGATCGACGTTCGAAGCCCTGCTGTCCGGCCTCTCCGTGGTCGCGCAGGGTGAGTTCACGATGGCCATTCTGAGCCTCGGCCGGCGATGGTGGTGGCGGGCCGTGCTATGGGCCGGATTCGGGCTCGTCATGTCGGTTCCGTTCCCTCCCTCGGGCACGGCGCGCTTCTACTGGGGGCAGATGATTTGCGGCGGCGCGACGATGGCGATGGTCCTCGTGGACTGGCGGAGCAAGCGGACCCAGCGAATCCACTGGGAGACATGGCTCGTGCGACTGACAATCCTGCTGCTCGCGCTGGCGACGGTGGAGAACTTCGCTATACGGCTCCTTCGAGTCCCGAACGTTGTGCCGACGGCGTTCCCCGTGGCCGGCTTTTCCGTGGACCGCCAGGATTTGCTCTGGACGCTGCTGTCGGCGATCATCCTCGCGATGCTGCTGCGCCGTCAGGCGGCGGACCGGCGGGAACAGCAGCGCCTGGCCGGCGAACTCGAAGCCGCGCGGCTGGTGCAGCAGTTGCTGTTCGCGCCGGAGAGCGGCGCAACCGGGGCCGCCGCCGTGGACGCCGTCTACGAGCCGGCGCAAGAGGTCGGCGGTGACTTCTATTGGAAACGCGTCGAGCCGGATGGTTCGGTAATCCTAGCCGTGGGCGATGTCAGCGGCAAGGGGCTCAAGGCGGCGATGCTGGTGTCGGTGGCGATCGGCATCCTGCGCACCGAGCGGTCCGCTTCGCCGGCCGCGATTCTCCGCACGATGAACGAAGGACTCGCCGGACACACCGGCGGCGGATTCGTGACGTGCTGCTGCGCGCGCTTCGATCCCGATGGCGCGGTGACGCTGGCCAACGCGGGGCATCCTTCCCCGTACTGCGATGGCCGCGAGTGGGAAGTGGAGGCGGGGTTGCCGCTGGGGATCGCGGCGGGGGCGGAGTACGGGGAGTCCGTAGCCCGGGGCGCATGGTTCACCTTCGTGTCCGACGGCGTCGTGGAGGCCGAGAACGCGAAGCGCGAACTATTCGGTTTCGAGCGCACGCGGGAGGTCAGCGGCAGGTCCGCGCAGGAGATCGCGGATGCCGCCAAGGCCTGGGGGCAGAACGACGACATCACGGTCGTCACCGTCCGGAGGAATGCATGAAGCCACTCCCGTGCGCCGGCTCGGTGTTTTCCCGACCGAGGGTGGAACGAAAAAAAACGTAGCCCGCTCGAGCTTTTCGTACCCCCTTTGACGCATTCTCATATGAACACCATGAAGAACCTCCTGCTCATCCTCGCGGGCGCCGCCATTTCGACGGCCCTCATCGAGGCGGCATTCCTCCCCAAGTTGTTCGCCGGCCATCGCGCCACGCCGGCGGTCAAAATGACGGCCGCCAAGCCCCCGCGCGTTCTGATCTACCGGATCGCCCCGCGGATCGCCTTGCCCGGCAGCGCTCCTTCCACCGGCTTCTCGTTCTCCACAACCAGGGTCCCGGCCACCACCACGTACTTCATCCCCACCGGCGGCAGCGTGGGCTCGCGGAACGTCGCCCGGTCGCTCACCGCAGCCGGATCGAAGATCGCGAAGTCGGCGTCGGCGCCCGGCTTGATCCGGCCCTTGCTCTTCATCGACGGCGCGAGGCCCTCTACCCGCCGCGCCGGATCGAGCGACATCTTCCGGATCGCGTCCATCAGGCTCAACGCCTTGGCCTCCCGCACGTACTTGCCCAGCACACGCGTGTAGGTTCCGGCGCCTCTCGGATGTCCCTTGCCCGCCTGGATCACGCCATCCGAGGCGATCATCACCGACGGATCCGCCACCGCCTGCTCCACCACCGTGTCCGGAATCATGTGCATGATCACCATGCCACCCTGCTTGCGGTATTTCACGAACGTCTCCGCCGTCAGTCTCTCGCCCGTCGCCACCCACTCGACCCGGTCCACATCGATGCCGAGCACCTTTTGCCAACCCGGATCGAACATCGCCGACCCCAATTCGGTCATCGCCGCGTTGTAGGGATAACATTCGGTGGTGACGTCGAGCCCGCGAGCCCTCGCCTCGGCGATCGTCCGGAGCAGCTTCGGCGCCTGCGCCAGTCCGCTCGATGTGATGTGGACCACGTGCAACGGCGCGCCCGTAACGGCGGCGTCCGCGATCACTTCCCCGAGCGCGTTCATCGCGTCCGGCTCCGCCGCGCCCATGTGGCGGATGTGCGCGAACACCGGAGCCTTGAACCGGCCCGCCACGCGGAACATCTCGAGGATCTCCCATCGCGACGCCGCCGGCGTGTACTGAATTCCGAAGCCGACGCCGAGCGCGCCCCGCCGCAGGCCCTTCTCCACTGCCTGCTTGAGCAGCGTGATCTGCTCGTCGTCCGCCGCGCGCCGCGCGCCGTCGCCCGATGGAACCAGGCTCTTGGCGGGGTCGTTGAAGACCTTGATACGAGCCGGGGCGTGGCCCATGCTCGCGCCCGAATGAATGATGCGCTTCCCTTCCCGCTCGCGGTACCACTCGTCGACATCGTAGACGCCGATCTCGAGTTCCAGCGCGGTGGTCACGCCGTCGCGCGCCTGATACCGTTGGTTCTCGAGATCCTGGCCGTGCGCGTGGAGATCGATGAATCCGGGCGC
>SYLY01000403.1 GCA_005808475.1 Acidobacteriota bacterium | reverse complement strand
TCTCGAAGATATCAAAGCACCTGAGTGTTTTTATATTGAAGAAGAGTTGAAAAAGCGTTTGAAAATTCCAGTATTTCACGACGACCAGCACGGAACGGCGATCATCTCGGGAGCGGCGCTGCTCAACGCGCTCGAGATCGCGGGCAAGCGGCTGGACCAAGCCAAAGTGGTGGTCAACGGCGCCGGCGCGAGCGCCATCTCGTGCTCGGAACACTACATCGCGCTGGGCTTGAAGCGCGAGAACATCGTGCTGTGCGACACCAAGGGCGTCATCTACAAGGGCCGCGCCGAGGGGATGAACCAGTACAAGGAACGGCTGGCGTCGGACACCGCGGCGCGCACGCTCTCAGAGGCGCTGGTGGGCGCTGATGTCTTCGTCGGGCTGTCGTCGGCCAACACCGTGACCGGCGCCATGCTGGCGCCGATGGCGGCAAATCCGGTGGTGTTCGCCATGGCGAACCCCGATCCGGAGATCACCTACGAGGAGGCCCTCGCGGCGCGCCCGGACGCGATCATGGCAACCGGCCGCTCGGACTACCCGAACCAATTCAACAATGTTCTGGGCTTCCACTTCATCTTCAGCGGCGCGTTGGACGTGCGAGCCACCACCATCAACGCGGAGATGAAGCTGGCCGCCACGCGCGCACTGGCCGAACTCGCCAAGGAAGACGTGCCCGACGCGGTGCGGCGCGCCTACGGCGTGGAAGACATGCGCTTCGGGCCGGAGTACATCATCCCCAAGCCTTTCGATTCGCGGGTGCTCATCTTCGTGGCGTCGGCGGTGGCCAAGGCCGCGATGGATTCGGGCGTGGCGCGCAATCCGGTGGACATCGCGCAGTACCGCGAGCGGCTCGAGCGGCGGCTGGGCAAGGCGCACGAGGTGATGCGCGTGGTGATCCACAAGGCGCGGCGGCGTCCCAAGCGCGTCGTGTTCCCCGAAGGCGAGGAGCCCAAGATCCTGCGCGCCTGCCAGATCCTGGTGGACGAGCGGATCGCGCACCCGGTGCTGGTGGGCCGGCGCGAGAAGATCGCCGCGCTGATCGAGGAGCACCGGTTGGAACTGGATGGTGTACGGATCGCCGATCCGGCGTCGTTCCCCGCGATGGACGCCTACGTGGAGGAGTTCTACCGGCTACGCCAACGCAAGGGAATCACGCGGAGCGAGGCCGAGTCGCTGCGGCACACGCCGGCGCTGCTCGCGTCGATGATGCTGCACTTCGGCGACGCCGACGCGCTGGTCGCGGGTTTGACCCAGCACTATCCCGACACCATCCGGCCGGCGCTGCAGGTGATCCCCATGCAGAACGGACGCACCAAGGTGGCGGGCATGTACATGCTGATTTCGCCCAAGGGCGGGATCTATTTCCTGGCGGACACCACCGTGAACATCGAGCCGAGTTCTGAGGACCTGGCCGAGATCGCGATCTCCGCGGCGGCCAAGGCCCGTGACTTCGACGTAACGCCGCGCGTGGCGCTGTTGTCGTTTTCCAATTTCGGCAGCACGCGGCATCCGCTCGCCGACAAGGTCCGCCGCGCCGTCGAGATCGTCCGGCGGCGGGAGCCGGATCTCATGATCGACGGAGAGATGCAGGCGGACACGGCGGTGGTTCCAGAGATCGTGGAGTCCACCTATCCGTTCAGCCGCCTGCGCGGCGGGGCCAACGTGCTGGTGTTCCCCAATCTGGAATCGGGCAACATCGCCTACAAGCTGCTGATGCGGATCGGCGGCGCGGAGGCGATCGGACCGATCCTGATGGGTCTGTCACGGCCAGTGCACGTGCTGCAGCGCGGTTGCGAGGTGGGCGATATCGTCAATGTCGCGGCGATCGCGGTGCTGGACGCGCAGAAGTAGCGCTCAGGTCGACGCGCACCATCTCCCGGCCGTTGCGCGCGATCGCGTGGCGGTTGGCGAAGGCGGGGTGCGCCCAGACGACCGCGCCCAGTTCGCGGCGCGACCCCGCTTTGCTGTCCGGCTCGATCAGCCTGGCGCGGGACTGCTCCTGGTAACCGCTGGGAGTCAATCGGGCGAAGATGAGTTCGCCGCGGTCGTTGAAGATCACCGTGCGCCCGCCGTGCCGCACCAGATACGCGGTCACGTTGCGGCCGAGTTCCACCGTCGCCGCTTGCGATTCCCAGACCCGCTCGCCGGTGGCGGTCTTCAGGCAACGGAGTTGGCCGTAGTTGCAGACTCCGTAGATGTGATCGCCGTCGATCAGCGGCGACGCCATCAAGGCGTGGATGGTGTCCGTGTTGCGCTCGCTGTCGCTCTTGCCGCGCCAAACGAGTTCGGCGCCGGGCGCCGCGTCATCCAGGCGGAATAGCCGCGCGCCCTGGAAAAACGCGGAGACCAACAGGAACGGCCCCGCTTGCACGGGAGTCGCGATGGGCGTGCTCATGATGATCTTGAACGGGTGCTCCCACAGCGGCTTGCCAGAATCCGGATCGAGCGAAGTCAACGCGCCGGCGTGCCACACGATCAACTGATCGCGACCACCGGCGCGGATCAGCAGCGGCTGCGAATAGCCGGGCTCGGAATCGTCGCCGCCCAGCGCGCGCCAGACTTCGGCGCCGGTGGTCTTGTCGAACGCCACTACCTTGCCGGACTTGCCGCCCATCACGGCGATCAGCAGGCGGCCGTGCACCAGCGGAGCGGCCGTGAGGCCCCAGGCGGGCAGAGGCGCCGCGTAATCGGCGCGAGCATCCTTGGTCCAGACCGGCTCGCCCGTGGCGGCTCGAAGGCAAAGCAGATTACCCACCGCGCCGAAAACGACCACCAGATCGCCATCGGCGGTGGGAGTGGCGCGCGGTCCCACGGCGTATTCCAGACCCCGGTAGTTGGCCGGCCAGTCGCGGGTCCAGAGCCGGCGGCCGGTCAGTTCGTCGAAGGCGAGCGCCCGTTCCGCGCCGTTCTCATAGCCGGTAACGAAGACGCGCCCGGATTGGACCGAAGGTCCCGAGTAACCCGGGGGAACAGGGACGCGCCAAACGGGTTCGAGCTTGTCCGGCAGGCGTTCGACGATGCCGGTCTCGGTCCATTCGCCGCGGCGGCCCGAGCCTCGCCACTCGGGCCAATCGGCGGCTGGAGCCAAAGCAGGGCCGAAAGCCGCGAGGAGAAACACAGAGCGCGCCGTCACTGGCGCCTATTGTCCCAAAAACTCCGATTCGAAAACACGGACCTTCAACGGAAGCGACTCGGCGAGTTCGGCGGCGAAGGGCCGCAACCGCTCGGCGGCCCGGGCGGGCAGATAGTAGTCGAGGATCGCCGGGTCCGAGATTGCCCGGTAGATCGTAGAAAGTAGCGACCCTCCGCTCGGAGCTTTTTGATAGGCTGAGAGCAAATTTTCTAGCACAGAAAAAGGAGAGTCGCCATGAAGAAACCATACCAGATTGAATCGCAGCAAGCAGTGAAG
>SYLY01000053.1 GCA_005808475.1 Acidobacteriota bacterium | reverse complement strand
TCCGTTTCGGTGTGGAATCCGAAGCCGCCGTTCTTCACTCCGTCGTTGCCGCCCGCCTCCGAAGCGGTCGACCATTGCGACCGGCTGCTGGTCCGCGCCGGCCTACCCAGCGCGACGTTGGCCCCGCCTGGCGAGCCGCCGGTAACCGGTCCCGGGTTGCCAATGACCGGACCGGGCGCGGAACCGGCGGAGTAAATCTCGACTTCGTCCAAGTGGAGGTAGGTCGTCTCCTGGAGCTGTAACCGCACCCAACGCGCCGCCGCGCCATTCAACGGGACGCGAAGGGGTTGGCCATTGGCGCCGAAGGTCCGGCCGCCCTGGTCGTGGGCCACGCGCCAGTTGACGCCATCGTTGAGCAGCACTCGCATCGTCCGCGCTCGATCTTCGTATCCGGCGCGGTTGTAGACGCGGATCTCGGCGAGGCGAGTCACTTGTCCGAGGTCCACCTCCCACCAGGGATTGGCTTCCGTTTCGGTGTGGAATCCGAAGCCGCCGTTCTTCACTCCGTCGTTGCCGCCCGCCTCCGATGCCGTCGACCATTGCGACCGGCTGCTGGTCCGCACCGGTCTACCCAGCGCGACGTTGGCCCCGCCTGGCGAGCCGCCGGTAACCGGTCCCGGGGTCCCGGTTCCTTGGCCCACCACTGGTCCGTTACCAGGTCCCTTGGGGGGAATTGGCGGCTGGCCCAGGGCGCCGCCGGGTCTCACGGGCGCCTGAACCTGAATCGCGCCAATGCGGCCGGCGAGCAGCGTCTCCACCTCCTGGTCGACCCCCTGAAACGCGACGCTGTACCGCGCTTGCGGTTGGCCCATGTCGAGGATCGCGATGGCGCGAGTGAGCGCTCGCGCCAAATCGCCTCCCGCTCCCCGCTGGAAGCCGAGGCTTGTCCGCGCGTCGGCGAGCATGCGGACGGCTCGCGGCGGGTCGGGGGCTCGTTGCGCCGCGCCGTTCATGTATTCGAAGAACGACCGCGCGGCCAGGTCGAACGCGCGGTTCCACTCGGCGCGTTCCGAGGCGCCGGCTCCGCTGTCCACCAACGTACCGGCGAGGCTGGACATGCGCGCCAAGCGCTGCTGTTCGTTCACCGAGCCGAGGAGTTGGTGAATCCGGAGGGTGAGCGAGGCGATGGTCAGCACGTCACCCGCTTCGCCGGTGGACTTGTGGATAGCGGCCATCCGGCCGTCGCGTCCGGAAGTCGCGAGCTGGCCGAAGAGGATCGCGGGGGCGGCCAGCACGGCCAGGATCTTCCCGAGTCTCATTGCACCCTCCATTCCACCGAGCATGCCAGACCGCTCGCATCCCTGTAGCTTCCCGTGCCGCTCCCCGAGTATCCTCCCGACGCGTTCCGCGTCAGAGTTCCTCCCCAACTGCTGCCGGCGGCCGCGGTCCTTCCGGCTACCGCCCCCGTTGCCGCATCCCACCGTCCGGACAAGCCTCCTGGCGGTTCCGTAATGGAGCCGGAGATCGTACCATCGGCGGCGATGGCCATCGTGAACGTGCCGCTGGTGCGGAAGCTGGCGTCCGTTCCGCGGCATGGTCCTCCATAGGATCCGGTGGCTTGCCCCCCGGTTGGCCCCGGTCGTGCGCCGCCGTCCTGGCGAGCGTCGGCGGCGCACTTGGCGACCACGGCGCCGACGATCCGCAGGGCGAGCAATTGCGAGCGATAGGCGCGCACCTCGCTCATCGCGGAGACCGCTTTCGACTCGGCGGCCGCGGCCTCGCTTCGGGCTTGTTCGCGGCTGCGCCGCAGTTGCATGATCCGGTTGGAGGCGGCCGCTCCGAGCCGTGCGTCCTTCGACGCCTGAATCGCGGACTCCACTTGCTGGAGCTCGCCAGGCAGCGCCTGGGCGCCGGGATTCGAGGAAAGGTAAGCTTGGCGATCGCCTCTGGCGTTGTCGAGTTGGGCGGTCAGGTAATCCGCCTGCATCCACGAGGGGCTCAACGGTTGACGAGCGGCCGCGAGTTGCCGTCCGAGGTCCGATATCCTGGCGTCGAAGCCTCTCATCTGTCCAACCTGTTCGGCGATCTCTCCGCGGCGGCGTTCCAGCGCGGTCTCTTCCGCCGGCGGTTGCCGCTGTCCGCGTTCCAGGGCCTCCAATTCGGTGGTGAGGTTGTCGGCGGTGGTCAAAGCGGCCGCGGCTTCCGCGGCGTGGCCGAGCATGATCTGGCCGGCCGCGTGGAACGCCGATTCGGCCTCGGTCTTCATGTGGTTCATCGCGGACTCGACGCGGTCCGGATTGGCCCATGCTTCGGCGCACCAATGCAGGGCCATCTGGCCTGCGTCCTGCCGGACGGAGCTTTTCTGGGCTGTCAGCGGCTGACTCAGAGTCAAACCGACGACCGCGGCGAGCGGGAACTCGAGACGCAGAGACTACCTCCAACCGTGACGAACGCAGTCTCGGGAGCCGGACGCCGTGCTCCCGCGTATGAATCTTACCGCAGGCTGAAATGAACCGCACTGTCCCCATTTGGGCGTGCGGCACTGGCGGGTCGGAGCGTGTTTCGCTCTACAATGGTCCGAAGCCGGCGGCAAGTTCGACGCCGCCGCGGAGCCATCCATGTTCTCAATTCGATTCGCCGCGATCTGGCCGGCGCTGTTGGCCAACGCCGGGGCCGCTCCGTTGGCATCGGAGTTCCAGCGCGACATCCGCCCGGTGCTGAGCCAATACTGCCTCGGCTGCCATTCCACCGCCAAGCGCGCGGGCGAACTCGACCTCGAGCGGTTCGCCGCATTCGACCACGTGTTGCAGGACCCCAAGCCGTGGCGCAAGGCGGTGGAGCAGTTAGGGCTCGGAGAGATGCCGCCCAAGGGAATGCCTCAGCTTCCTCCGGCCGCCAAGGCGCGCCTGCTGGCGTGGATCGACGGCGCGATGAAGACCGCCGCCCAGGCGCGCGCCGGCGACCCCGGACCGGTGGTGCTGCGGCGCCTGAACAACGCCGAGTACACGTACACGATTCGAGACTTGACCGGCGTGGCGGCTCTGGACCCCGCGCGGGAATTTCCCGCGGACGGCGCGGCGGGCGAGGGCTTCATGAACACCGGCAACGCGTTGGCGATGTCGCCGTCGCTGGTCTCCAAGTATCTCGACGCGGGCAAGTCCATCGCGGCGCACGCCATGCTGTTGCCCGATCGGATCCGCTTCTCGCCGGTCACGTCGCGGCGCGATCAGACCGAGGAGCTCCTGGCGGCCATCCGCGCCTTCTACGCCGCCCACACCGAGCAGGGCGGCGCCGACACAGTCACGCAGCAGGGGATCGCGCTCGACAAGAATCGCGGTGGAACGCTGCCGCTCGAGAAGTACCTGAAGGCGTCGCTCGAACTTCGCGGCGCCGCGGCGGATGCGAACGCGGTGGCGCGGCGGCACGGGTTGAGTCCGAAGTATCTGGGCATGCTGGCGGCTCTGCTGCAAGGCGGGCGGCCATCGCCGCTGATGGATGGGCTGCGCGCGCGGTGGCGGACGGCGCGGCCTTCGGACGTGGAGGCGATGGCGAAGGAGATCGCGCAGTGGCGGGAGACGCTGTGGAAGTTCAGCAGCGTGGGACACATCGGCAAAGTGGGCGGTCCGAAGGCGTGGATGGAACCGGTGTCGCCGATCGTTTCGGAACGGCCATTCCGGGTGAAGCTCGCCGCTCCGGCGGATGGAGGCGATATTGCCATCTATCTGGCCGCCCACGATGCGGGCGACGGCTCCGCCAACGATTCCGTCGTGTGGCGCGAACCGAGGCTCGAGATTCCCGGACGCGCGCCGGTGTTGCTCCGCGACCTGCCGGCGCTGGTGGAGCGGCTGGCGGCGGAGCGGACTCGCGTTCTGGCGGCGGCCGCGCACGACCTCGAAACCGGAGCCGCCGGAGCGTGGCGCGATTTCGTGGGTCCTGGCACGGCGCCGAAGCTCGACCTGCTGACGAAGAAGATCGAAAGGTCGGGATCGTACGATTTCGTGAAGGGCTGGGGATCGGCGCAGGCTCCGATGCTGCTGGCCAATGCTTCCACGCAAACGGTTCGGGTGCCGGGCGTGATGAAGCCGGGCGGCGTCGCCGTGCATCCATCACCGACTCACGCGACGGCGATCGGATGGAAGAGCCCGGTGGAAGCCACGCTGCGGATCGAGGGCGAGGTGAAGCGCGTGCACGCGGAGTGCGGCAACGGCGTCACGTGGTCGGTGGAATTGCGCCGCGGCGGAGTGAGGCTGCGCCTGGCGGAGGGCGAACTGCGCAACGCGGCGCCGTTCGCGTTCGGTCCTTTCGACAACGTGCGGGTGCTGCCTGGCGATCTGGTGTCGGTGCTGGTAGGTCCGCGCGATGGGAATCACTCGTGCGACCTCACGGACGTGGAGCTGCGTCTGTCGGGCGGGGGTTCGCAATGGCCGCTCGGCGGCGACGTGGCGGGCGATGTGCTGGCGGCGAATCCGCACGCCGACAGCGCCGGGCGGGCGGGCGTCTGGCACTTCTACTCGGAACCGGTGGCGGACGACGGAACTCGCGGGGCTCTCGTTCCCGCCGGTTCGACCCTCGGACGGTGGATGATGTCGAACTCGGCGAGCGAGCGGGGGGACCTCGCGGAAGCGCTGCAAAAGCTGCTCACCGGACCCGCGCCGCCCGCATCGGATACGAGCCCCGACGCTGTGTTGCATCGCCGGCTGGCTTCGCTCGCAAGTCCGCTTCTCGCCCGCGTCACGGCGCCGCCCGGCGCGGCGTCCGCCGATATCGCCATTCGCGCGCCATCGGTTCGTGAAGTGCGGCTGCCCGCCAGTTTCGCGGCCGGCGGCGAGTTTGTCACGACGGGCGGACTGGATCCGGTGAGCGGGGCCGAAGGATCGGTACAGCTCGAGGTCCTTACAGCCAAGCCCGCGGCGCGAGCGGGTCTGCTGCCGGCCGGGACCACCGTGGGCGACGCCAAGGGGACGTGGAGTTCGAACAACCAGACGGTCGCCTACTCGATGCCCGTGATCGCCCGCGAAGGCAGCGCGGCGCGGAGGCGGGTGGAAGCGGCGTTCGACGAGTTCCGCCAGATGTTCCCCGCGTCGCTCTGCTACACCAAGATCGTGCCGGTGGACGAAGTGGTAACGCTCACTCTTTATCACCGCGAGGACGGCCACCTTTCGCGCCTGCTGTTGGACGCCGGGAAAAAGGCGAAGCTCGACCGGCTGTGGGACGAACTCCACTACGTCAGCCGCGACGCGCTGACGCTGGTGGACGCGTTCGAGCAACTTTGGCAGTTCGCCACCCAAGACGCCGACCCGTCGAAGTTCGAGCCGTTGCGGCAACCCATCAACGCCCGTGCGGCGGCGTTCCGTCAACAACTGCTCGATAGCGAGCCGCGGCACGTGGAAGGCGTCGTCGAGTTCGCCGGCCGCGCGTACCGCCGGCCCTTGACCGAGGTGGACCGGACGCAATTGCGCGGCCTGTACCGGCAACTCCGCGCGCAGGAGCTTGCCCACGAGGACGCGATCCGCCTGATGCTGGCTCGCGTGCTGGTCTCGCCGGCGTTCCTCTATAAGGCGGAGAACACGCGGCCCGGCACACAGGCCACACCCGTCGACGACTACGAGCTTGCCAGCCGGCTGAGCTATTTCCTCTGGTCGTCGAAGCCGGACGCCCCGTTGATGGCCGCGGCGGCATCAGGAAAATTGCGCAACGCGGCGGGATTGCGAGCCGAAGCGCGCCGCATGTTGCGCGATCCGCGCTCGCGGCGGCTGGCCATCGAGTTCGGCGCGGCCTGGCTGCACATCCATGGATTCGATTCGCTCGACGAGAAGAGCGAGCGCCTCTTCCCCGAGTTCCGCCAACTCCGCGGCGACATGTACGAGGAGACGATCCGCTTCTTCACCGGCTTGTTCGCGAACGACGGTTCCGTGCTCTCGATTCTGGACGCGGACCACACCTTCGTCAACGAGGCGCTGGCGAAACACTATGGCATCCCCGGCGTGAGCGGCCCCGAGTGGCGGCGCGTGGACGGCGTGAAGCGGTATTCGCGCGGAGGCGTGCTCGGACAGGCCGCGGTGCTCGCCAAGCACTCCGGCGCCTCGCGCACCAGCCCGATTCTACGCGGCATCTGGATCTCCGAAACGCTGCTCGGCGACAAGCTCCCGCGGCCGCCGAAGGATGTTCCACCGCTCCCCGCCGGCGAGTCCGAATCGCTATCGGTCCGCGAACTCACCGAGCGCCATACCAAGGACCAGCGCTGTTCGGGGTGCCATTCGCGCATCGATCCCTACGGATACACGCTCGAGCGCTTCGACACGGTGGGCCGGCTCCGCGAGCACGATAGCGGCGGGCGGCCGATCGACGACCGGTCCGTGCTGCGCGACGGCTCTCGCATCGACGGAGCGGAGGGCTTGCGCGCCTATTTGCTCGCCAAGGGGAGGCCGGCGTTCGTCCGCCAGTTCTGCAAGAAGCTGCTCGGTTACGCGCTGGGGCGGGAAGTGGAGCTCTCCGACGAACCCTTGCTGGACGCGATGCAGACGCGGCTCGCCGCGAACGGGTATCATGCCGGTATCGCCATCGACGAAATCGTGGCGAGCCGCCAGTTTCGAGAAATCAGAGGCCGCGATCATGAAGAACAGCGAAGATAAGTATCGATTCTCCCGGCGCCGGATGCTCCGCGGAGCGGGCGCTTCCCTTGCGCTGCCGTGGCTGGAATCCAGCGCCGTGTGGGGCGCGCCGAAAGATGGCAAACGCGCGGCGAGCGAAGCTCCGGTGCGGCTGGCGGTTCTGTTCGCGGGCAACGGCTTCCATTCGAAGGAGTGGTGGGCCAAGGGCGAAGGCCGGCAAATGGAGCTCGGCAAGGTGCTGGCGCCGCTTCAGGATTTTCGCGAGAAGATGTTGTTCCTCCGCGGCTTGTACAACGCGGAGGCGCTCAAGGGGAACATCCACAGCTCGCAAACCGGCAATCTGCTCTCGGGCGCGCCGTTGGCGTCCGGCGGCGAGATCCGGTCGGGCACGAGCATCGATCAGGTGCTGGCGCAACGGTACGGCGGATCCACAAAAGTCCCGAGCCTGGTGCTGGGCTGCGAGAAGTCGAACCCGTCGGTCCACAAGAACTACTCGATGCTCTATAGCTCCCACATTTCGTGGAGCTCGCCGACCACGCCCACGCCGCTCGAGATCTATCCCGCGCTCGCGTTCGACCGGCTGTTCAAGGACGAGGGGAGCAAGGGCGACAAGAGCGTGCTCGACGCGGTGCTCGGCGACGCGGCGAGTCTGCGGCGCGGCATCGGCGTGAGCGACCAGCGCAAGCTCGACGAGTATCTGGAATCGGTGCGCGACGTGGAACGGCGAATCGACAACGCCGGGAAGCGGGGCGAACTGCAGGGTTGGCGGCCGTCGCTCGACAAACCGGACATGCCGCGGCCGGCGGCGGGAATTCCGCAGGATATCGCCGAGCACATGCGTCTGATGGCCGACATCCTGGTGCTGGGGTTCCAGACCGATACCACGCGCATCGCGACGCTGAAGCTGAACAACGACCACAGTTCGTTGCGCTTCCCTCATCTCGGCGTCGACTACATGATCCACCACCTGCTCTCGCATTCGGACACGCCGGATTGGCTGAAGGTCAACCAGTTCTTCCTCGAGCAGGTGGCCTACATCGCCCGGAAACTGGACGCGATCCGGGAAGGTCCGCGTACGCTGCTCGACAACACGATGATGCTGTTTTGTTCCAGCATGTTGACGGGCAGCCATGAGGCGCGGCAGTTGCCGGCGATCCTGGTGGGCGGAGGCGGCGGCCGCATCAAGGGCGGCCGGGTTCTGGATTATCTCGAGAAGCCCGAACGCCAGATGTGCCGGCTGTTCCTTTCAATGATGGACAAGATGGACGTCCGGCCCGGACCGTTCGGCGACGCGGCCCGGGCGTTGGACGAGGTCTGATCCGCGCTCAACGAGCGGGCTGCGGTGCTGGGCGCCGGTTTGCCGCCGCGCCCGCGAGGCCCAACGCGGCGGAGGCCGCCAGGGCGAGCAGGACCACGGTAGCTTCGCTCAGCACGCCTTGCGCGCCGAACGCCGTGACGAGGTTGGCGGGCTCATATGCCATCGCGGCGAACAGCGCGGCGGCGGCCCCGATCGACCCGAATCCGAAGAGACGAGTGATTGTCATTGTACTGGAGTAGACGAAGCCGGCCGGGCTTTGGTTCATTCCTTCTTCGAAAAGCTCACTTCTTCTGGCGCTGTTTGATGTACTCCTCCATCTCCTTGATCAGCGCGGGATCCTTCGGGCCGCCGTAGATGTCGCTCGACTTCCACTTGCCTTCTTCGAACTTCTTCTTGATCCACTCGTACCGCGCCTGCGTGCTCTCGAATCCGGCGACAATCGGTTCCACCAGGGCAGGCGGGATGAACAGCACGCCATCGCGGTCGCCGAACACCACGTCGCCGGGCATGACGGTGACGCCGCCGATCCGCACCGGGATGTTGATGCCGGTGAGCGTGGCGCCGGTGAGCGACGAGGGATGCGTGCTCCGGTAGAAAGCGGGCATCCCGCTCTTCTCGATGTTGCGAAGATAGAACATCGAGCCGTCGATCACCATCCCCGTTCCCGTGGTTTTCCAGACGTAGTAGGCCAGCTTGTCGCCGACGAACGTTCCGCCCTCCTGCTTGCCGAACAGGTCCACCACGGCGACATCGCCGGGTTGCAGCATGTCGATCGCGCTCTGATTGCGCAGCTTCCCGCGCGCGTCGAGCATCTCGGAAAGATCGGGCCGCGCGGGCATGAACTGCACGGTGAACGCGCGTCCCACCAGCTTCTTCTGGGGATTCAGGACCTTCCAGTTCTCGCCGGCGAACTGGCTGCCGTAGCCGGCGGAGCGGATCTGGACCACCATGTCCTCGATGGCGATGTCCATCTCGCGCAGCTTTGCCAGCAGTTCGCTGGACACCTTCGGGCGCCCGTCCGGAAATCGCTCGACCTTGCTCTTGGCGCCGGCCTTCGCCAAATCTCCCGGCGCGAGCGTCCATAGTTGCGCCCAACCGGGCTGCATGGCAAGCGTCAAGCCCGCCGCCGCGATCCAATGGCTCTTCATGCGATCACTCCTCAGTAATGAACGGCGCCCGGCGTCTCCAGCCGGACGCGGAACAGCGAATTCTGGCCGGTGATGTACAGCGTCCGGAAATCGGCATCGCCGAAGGCGCAGTTGCGCGCGCCCTCTGGCAGTTCGATTTGGCCGAGCGCTTCTCCCTTCGCCGAGTAGACCGCGATGGCGCGGCCGGTGAAGAACAGGTTGCCTTTCGCGTCCACCCGCATGCCGTCGGGCCGGGAGGGGAGCTTTTCAATCAGCACGCGCTCGTTCGACGCGCGCCCCGCCTTGTCGAGATCGTAGGCGCGGACGTTTTGCTCGTCGGTGTTGGCGACATAGAGAACGCGGCCGTCCGGCGAGAGCGCGATGCCATTGGGCCTGCCCTTCGGCTTCGCGATCGCCTCGAGCTTGCCCCCGGGCGTCCAATGATACACGCCGTAGAAGTCGAGATCGCGCTTGTCGAGCGGCGTGAACAGCGGATCGGTGAAATAGACGTGGCCGTCGCGCCGCACCACGATGTCGTTGGGCGCGTTGAAGCGTTTTCCCTCGAACCGGTCCACCAGCACTTCGACCTTTCCCGATTTCGACGTGCGGGTCACACGTCGCGCGACATATTCGCACGTGTAGAGCCGGCCCTTCCTGTCGAGCGTGTTGCCGTTAGCGCCCTGCGAATCCGAACGAAACAGGCTCACGCCCTTGGCGGGATCGTATTTGTGGATGTTCTTGTTCTCGAAGTCGCTGAACAGAAGGTAGCCGTCGCGCGACCAGACCGGGCCCTCCGCGCCCGGAAAGCCGGTCGCGACACTTTCCACTTTCAGGGCGGAGTAATCTTCCGCCGTCAGGCAGACGGCGGCCAGCAGGCAGATCCCGAGGCGCATCGATCAGCCTCGTCCGCCGTACGAGCGGCGTTTCGCCGTCCACGTGGCCCCGAGATATTCACCCATGTCCAGCGATCCGGACATCGAGTCCCCAGCCACTTTGCCCGAAAACCGGTACGACAGACTGTCGCCGTGGCTTTCGCCTTGGAAGCTGGCGAACTGGACGGCGTCTCCGCGGATGTCGCCGGAGAAGTCGCGCGAGATGAAGTCGCCCTGATGCGCGCCCTCGAGACGGCCGCCCTTTTGAACCACGTGCAAGACGTGCGTCGACTTCCCGGCGGCGAAGCGGATCTCGACGTCCCAGCGGCCCGACAGGTCCGCCGATGGAGCGGGAGCGGCCTCGCGTGACTTCGGCAGCCGCTTTGCCGAGAGGATCTCGTGGAGCCGGTCCGCCACCGTCTTCTCGTCGCCGGCGCTCATCGTGAACGCGATGATCGATACCCCGGTATCGCCGGTCTCGGGCGTCCCGCCGCGTCTCCCGCCGCGGCCGCCGCCGTTGAGCAGGATCCGCGGCTCGCCCGCGTCGAGCAGCCGTGCGACCTCCGCTCCGTCGATGCCGAGCTTGGCTTGCTCCCAGCGGACGCTGAGCGCCGGGCTCTTGTTGGCCCGGCCCGAGGGCTCGCGTACCGAAGTGGTGACGCCGGCGATGCCGCGCACTCGCTGGGCGATGTGATCCAGCCGGTCGAGATACGCTTTCCATTCCTGCTCGTGGTTCCGCTTGGCCCACATCTCGACAGCCATTAGCATGGCGACCATTTCCTCGCGCCCCACCTTCATCGCGCGAGAGTAGCCGTGGTGCGGCGCGCTGTGGACCCAGGCTGCTTTGACCAGATCCTTGCGGCCCAGGAGCAGGCCGGCGCTCTGCGGTCCGCGAATCACCTTACCGCCGCTATATCCAACCAGAGTGGCGCCGCGTTGCAGATACCCGCAAGGCATGGTGAGCACTTCCGGCGCGGCGTCGACGAAGGTGGGCACGTTGCGCTCGCGCGCGATACGCAAGATCTCGTCGAACGACGGCGGTCCCGCTTCGGCGCTCGGGATCGCGTGAATGTAGATCATCGCGGTGCGCGGCCCGATGGCGGCTTCCAGTTGCTCCTTGCTCTCCACCTCGACAATGCGGACGCCCACCGCTCGAATGGCCGCGTCATAGACGTTGCGCGAGTGGGCGGGAATGATGACCTCGTCCTTGGCGAATCCGGCGAGATTCGGGATGCGTACGTGCAGATCCGGATTGCCGCCGGCGACACAGGCCGCGGTGGCGTGCGACATCGCCGCCGCGCAGCCGGAACTGACCATGCCCCATTCGGCTCCGGTCAGTTCGGCGAGCCGCTTGCCCACGGCTTCCATCAGTTCGTCGAGCTGCACGAACCGCTGGTTCGCCAAGTCCTTGGCCGCGCGCACCTCCGGGAGTTCGAGCGATCCGCCGATCACGGTCAATGTACCGCGGCAGTTGATGAACGGCCGCACGCCGAGGGAGCGGTAGATATCCTTGGTCAGCTCGACGCCGGCCGCTTTCCCGGGCCGCGCGAACGCGGCCCATCCGAACAGGCCCGCGCCCGTGAAGAACTGACGGCGGTGGAACGCACGCCGCAAGGCATCCAGCATGTTCGCCTCCCTACTTTTTCCGGCCGCTTCGGCCGCCCGCGCCGGACCCGATCTTGTCCCAGCGTTCCCGCGTGATGCCGTTGAGGTCGTACACGACCTTGCCATCGCGAAGGGTGAGTTCGCACGCCAGCTTCTTGTCGCCGTCCAGACGTCCGCCGTTCTGGTCGACAAAGCCGAACTTGCCCCGCTCGACGCGCAACACCGCTATGTCCGCGATGGCGCCCTGGGAAAGGTGGCCGAGCTCCTCGTGCTGGATCTCTCGCGCCGGATTCCAGGAGGAACGGACGATCACGTCGTCCAGGCTCATGCCGAGCGCCATGATCTTGCTCATCACGTTCAGCATGTCTTTCATGCCCGCGTTCATGCTGGTGACGTGTAGATCCGTGGAAATCGAGTTCGGGTAATAGCCTTCCTTGAAAGCCTGCACCGCGGTGCTGAAGACGAAGCTGCCGCCGCCGTGTCCCACGTCGAAGATGACGCCGCGCTGCTGGGCCGGGAGGATGGCGGGGTTCACTTTGCCGTCGATGAGCTCACCGCGCGATCCGCCGTAGCAGTGGGTGAAGATGTCGCCCGGCCGGAATTTCTTCGTCACCAGTTCGGCGAGCGACCGCTCGGGATAGGCGCGTCCGAAATCCACCATGATGGGAATCTTGGCGATCTTGCCCGCCTCGATCGCCTGATCGACGGGCTTCCACTCCGGTCCGCTGAAGTGCGCCGTCTTGACGCCGACGACCACGCCCTTGTGCTTCAACGCCATTTCCGCGGTGGGCTTGGCGTCCATGTCGTCCATGTTCTGCTCGAAATTGCCGCCGCGCATGCCGCTGCCCACGATGTTGAGGAACGCGAGCACGCGCGTGCGGGATCGCGAGATCACGCGATCCTTGAACTCCTCGAAGTTCTTCCAGCCCGAACTGCCCGCGTCGGCCACGGTGGTGACTCCGCTCCGGTAGGTGAAACCGTCCGGGTAGACGCTGTTGTCGCCGGCGTAGGAGCCGCGTTCACCGGTTCCAGCGAAGACGTGGACGTGGATGTCGATCAAGCCCGGGGTGACGTAGAGCCCGGAGACGTCGACCGCCTTCACGGCCCGGGAGGCGTCAATGCCGGTGGCGACGAGCGCCACCTTGCCGCCCTTGATCGCGACATCACGAACCGCGCTCAGGCGATTCTTGCCGTCGATCACGTGTCCCCCTTTGAGCAGGAGGTCGAATTCCTGGCCGCGGGCCGCTCCGGCGAGCCCGATGAGGACCGCGAGGGGGAGGAAGGTCCCCGGTCCGATGCGTGGCGATTTCCGTTTCATTCTCAAACTCCGTTCGCGCGAGCCAGTATAGCAGCCGGTTCGCTCCGCCGCCGGGATTGCCCCCCGGATGCCCGGGTGGCGTGGATTAACTAACTAACTTTAGAAATAGTACTTCGCTCCGAGTTGGATTTGCCGCGGCGGCGCCGCCGAGAAGATCTTGCCGAAGTTCGCGTTCGAGATGCTCTCCGACGGACCGCCGAAGTTCGGGTGATTGGTCGCGTTGAAGAACTCGAAGCGCAGTTCCAGCCGCTGGCGCTCGCGAGTGGCGATCGACTTCGCGGTGATGAAGTCGAAGTTGACCGTGCCCGGCCTTGTCAGGACGTTGCGGCCGGAGTTACCGAACGTGAACTGGCGCTGCGGCCGGAAAGCGGTGGGATCCCACCAGCCGTCGGGGCTGCCGTTGTCCCGGCGTCCGTTGCCCGCGCGATCGGGGCGGTCCGTGTTGTCGGGCACGTTGTCGATGTTGCCCGCCACCGACGTGTTACCGGGCGCTCCGGTCTGCACCGTGGAGATGACCCCGAACTGCCACCCTTCGCCGGCCAGCCGCGCGGCGCGGGACGCTCCGGAACCCCACCGCTTGCCCTTGCCGAAGGGAATCTCATAGATCGCGTTCGACGTGAAGCGGTGGCGGATGTCGTGCGGGGCGAGACCCTTCTCCGCCGCCAGATTGTCGATATTCTGTTGGCAGCAGGAATCCTGGGTCCAGCCGTGGTCCATGGCCTTGGCCCACGTGTAAGCTCCCATCAGGAGGAATCCGGAGGAGTAGCGTTTCTCGATCGAGGTCTGCAGGGAGTGGTAACTGGTCCAGCCGCTGCTCTCATATGAGCGGATGCGCGCGTACTGGTTGAATACGCGGCGCGTATTGGCGGCGCCGGGTCCGGGAGCTAACTGGTTGCGCACTACGTGGTAATGAGCTTGGATCCCTTGCTGCCCACGTAGCCGGCCTTGACGACGGTCCCCTTGGGAAGCTCGTGCTGGAACTCGCCGGTCCACTGGAGGATGTAGCCGGTGGTGAAATCGCGGTTGGCGTTGAACGTGAAGATTCCGAATTGCGCGGTGCGCAGCAGCGCGGGGTCGCCTTTGAGCGCCCAGGAGAGATTTGGCGTGCGCGCGTTGCCCGCTTCGTCGATGCGGAGCTGGAAGGGAGGCGTGTTGCCCGTGTTCATCTCCGAGTTCAGTTCGGGGGAGACATAATAGACGCCGAAACCGGAGCGGAACACGGTTTTCGCCAAGCCGGGGAGCTTGTAAGCCAAGCCCACGCGCGGGCCGAGGTTATTGTAATCGGGGTCGAAAATCGTATTCGAGTCGAAGAGGCGGTACTTCAAGTCCGGCCGGACCGTCTGGAAGAAATTGCCGAGCACGGCGTTCTTGGGGTAGACGATCTCTCCCGTGCCATGGTCGAAGCCCGAGAGTTGGCCCCGTGCGTCGGTGGTGGGCATGTTGAGTTCGTAGCGGAGGCCCAGGTTGAGCGTTAGGTCCGGCGTGACCTTCCAATCGTCCTTAAGGTACAGGCCATAAGCGCGCCGGCGGGGATACACGAGGTTAATTCCGACGCTGACGCTCGTGGTGGAGGGAACGCCGAGCAGGAATTCGGCGAACCCGTTGCCCGCGGGGTTGGTAACCGGGATGGAGGTGTAACGCCCGTCGAACCCGAAGCTGCCCTGGGTGGCGGCGGTCTGCAGGATGTTCGCCTGCACATAGCGGGCTTCTCCGCCGAACTTGATCGAGTGGGCGCCGCGCATCCAGTTCACCGCGTTCTGAACCTGATAGGTATTGATGCGGCGGACACGGACCGCGCGCTCGCCGAGCGCCATGAATCCGGTTCCGCCGGAGAACGAAACGCCCTCCGGAAAGCCCAGATCGCGCGGGTTGAGATCCGGCGCCATCGTTGGTAAGCAGTCAACTGCTCCGCATGCGCGATCAAGTCAGTCAGCCACCGGCTGAAGCCGGCGAATAGGTTGGCGATTCGCCGCGCTCCCGCGTGCGCGCTCCCGATAGTGAGCCGCTTCTGGTTGGCATGCCGG
>SYLY01000402.1 GCA_005808475.1 Acidobacteriota bacterium | reverse complement strand
GCCCCGCGCCAGTTGACGCCACAGGATCTGCCGGGGCTGCAACAGGACGGTGATGTATTCGCCGACGCCGGATTGGCGATAAAGGTCGAGTTTGATGCCGAGATCGCGCGAGAGGCTGGAGCCGCTCACTTCGACGATCAGTTCGGGTGCGCCGGTGGCAAACCCTCCTTCGATCCGCGATTGGCCGCCGTTTTCCGGCAGGATCCTCAGGAAAAGGTCCGGCTGCGGAACATCGGACGGACCCATTCGCCAGGTACAGTCGATGCCGGACCGGCAACCAGGGGTGAGGTCGGCATACGACCAAAGCCATCCGTGCATCGCATCGTGAGCGTCGGAGTGGGAGGCGCTTACCGGGGAAGGCATAAAGAAGACGGTTCCGCCAATCAATTCCGCGTGTTTCAGTTCGGGCATTGCCTGCCAGCGCCGCAGGAACTCGGCCCCATCCAGGCGGTCTCCCTCCCGGAGTTGTGGCGGCAGGGCAAGGGCGACGGCGGGCATTTTGACTAGCTCCTATGCGCGATTATCGCATGGGGCGCGCAGGGCCTACTCCCGCCATCCGGCCGGCGTCTCCCGCGCCGGCCGAGGGCGAGCGGATGCTGACCTTTCCTACCGCATTCCGCCGAATAGCAGGCCGAGCCCCGCGCGGAGCCGCTCGGCGTGCATGTCCGCGCCCCGGCCCGCTCGAGCGGCGGCCGCCGCCACGGCATCGCTGATCAGGTTGGTCAGCCCGAACCACTGCTCGGCGGTCCGGCTGCCCAGCTTCTCCCGAGCGCCTGCCGGAAACTCATTCTTCTCGAACAGAGTCCTCATGTCCGCGACCGGAATCGAGCCCGCGTCGTCGCCCAGCAGCACTCCCATCAGCGCGTATTCGCCGGCCGACTGCAACGCATCCGAGGGCCGGCCCCCATGCCGGTGGTTCATGTCGACGATCGCGGCGCCGATCTCAGCCACGATCATCTTGGCCCCGTCGCTCGAAAATGCGGTAAATGCCGCGAACTCCGCCGCGTCGAACTCCCGTGTTTTCGAATGGTAGATTTGCGAGTCGCCGCTGTGGTCGCCGTCGGAGCCCACCAGCTTCGTCGAGAACGTTCCGCCCGCGCCCAACAGATTGAAGAGCCGTTGCGCTCGATTGCCGAGTCCATGATTGACCACGGCGAAGTACCGCACCACGCGGTCCAGACTGCCGTTACCGGGCTGATCCCGCACGAACCGGACCAGATCTTCCACCTTCATCTGTTGCGCCGCCTTGTCCCAGGCCGGGGCGTCTTGGGAACCGAGCACCGTTCGCATGAACGGGCAATGCATGTCTTTGAATTCGGGCCGCATGAGCGTCCTCCTTTATGTGCTCGATTGTATACCACGAAAGGGGGATAGTAGCGCCCCGGTGGCGGCATGCTACGCTCGATGCTGGTCCGCTGACATGCCCGTCGATCGCGAATGGCTCGCATCGCGCCTGAGCCGAGCCGCTGGGAGCGCGCCCGCGTGGCAGCGCGCCGCGAGCCTGATCTACCGCGCCTCGCCGGGGCTGACCGCGGCGATCCTCGCGCTGGTGGCCGCCGGAGGCGCGCTGCCGGGCGCAATCGTGGCGCTCATCCGCGATCTGGCGCCGGAGGCCGCGCGCGCCATCGGGGCGGGACGCGCCGCCGAACTTCCCTTCCTGCTCATGCCGCTGGGCGTGGTGCTGGTCGCGGTCGAGGCCGTGTCCGCCGCGCGCCACTTCTGCCTCGGCCTGCTCGCCGAACGGGTCCAGGAACAGATGACCGCCGCGATTCAGAGCCAAGCCGTTACTCTGGACCTCGCCTTCCACGACCTGTCGTCCACGCGCGAGGAGTTATACCGCGTCCAGGCGGAGACGGCGGGCCGGACGTTGCCGCTGTTGAGAAACGTGGCGGGGCTGGCCGAAGCGGGAATTACTCTGCTGGCGGTGCTGGCCGCCGGGATGCGGGGCGGACCCTGGATCGCCGCGGTGCTAGTGGCGGGAACCGCGCCCGTCTTCTTACTCCAACTCAAACAGAAGATCGACCACTACGACTGGCGGCGGCGCTCCTCCGCCCTGCAACGGGAAGCCTGGTATTACGACTACCTCATCGCCGGACGCGACGCGGCCGCCGAGATCCGGGTGCTCGGCCTCGGCGATCGCTTCCGCGAAGGATACCGGGCCGTGGCCGCGAAGCTGCGCGCGGGTAGGCTGCGCCACCTGGGACGCGAGGCGTTGATCGAAGCGTTCGGCGGCGGACTGACGATCGCCGCCACGGCCGCCGCCTGTTACTGGGTGTTGGCCGGACGTGGCTCGACGGACACTGCCATCGGAGGCGCCGCCGGTCTCTACCAGGCGATGCAGTATGGATTCCGCGCATTCCGGTCCGCGCTCGACGGCATGGGTAATCTTTATGTAGACGGGTTGCTCCTGGGAGATTACTTCCGCCTGACCGGCATGGTCCCCGGGATTCAGGCGCCGCCCGATCCCGCCCTGCCGCCGGAGCGTCCGGTGCACGGCATCCGCATGACGGGCGTGCGATTCACCTACCCTGGCTCAGAGGAGGAAGCCCTGCGCGGGCTCGACCTGTTCGTCCCCGCCGGTGCGATCACCGTCATCGTCGGCGTCAACGGCGCCGGCAAGTCGACGCTGCTCAAGTTACTCTGCCGCGCCTACGATTGCGGCGCCGGATCGATCGAAGTGGACGGAACCGACATTCGCCGGTTCGACCCCGCCGTCTGGAGGTCGCGAATCGCGTGGTTGCCGCCGCAACCACTACGGCACAACGCCTCTGTGCTCGAGAACATCGCTCTCGGAGATGCCACCGCGCCGCCCGATCGCGACCGTGCCGCCCGTGCCGCCGAAGCTGCCGGCGCGGCGGATATTGTCGCGAAACTACCCGACGGTATGGATACGGTGCTGGGAGCCTGGTTTCGCCCCGGAGCCGAACTCAGCAGCGGGCAGTGGCAGCGGATCTCCGCCGCGCGCGCCGCCTACCGGGAAGCGCCGGTGCTGTTGCTCGATGAGCCGACCAGCGCGATGGACCCCTGGCAGGAAGCCGCCTGGTTCGAACGCTTGCGAAAAGACGCCGCCGGACGCACAGTCGTCGTGGTGACGCACCGGCTAACACGCGCGCGATCCGCCGGACTCGTGTATCTGATTCAAGAAGGGCGAGTGGTGGAAAGCGGCTCCCATGACGAACTGATGGCGCGGGGGGGACTGTACCGCTCGGGCTGGGAGGCGGACGGATTGACATAGAATGGGGCAAAGAAACCAGCCATGCGGACCAAGCCTGTCGCCATCGTCCTGACCGCCTCCCTGGCGGTGATGCTGATCCTGCGCGCCGGCCCGGCGCGAACCGGAGCCGCCGAGTCCGACGCTTCCACCTGGGGCGCGATGGATCCCACCTGGTCGCCGGACGGGCGCAAACTCGCGTTCACTCTGTTCGGCTCCATCTGGACCGTCGACGCGGTGGGCGGGGACGCCGAGCGCATCACCCAAAAACCCGGCTATCACGCGCATCCAGCATGGTCGCCCGACGGACGCTCCATAGCCTACATCTCGGGCGCGCCTCCTGCCGGCGTGCTGCCCAACATCGGTGGAAAGCTCGCCATCGCCGACGTCGCCTCGCGCGCCGAACGGACCATCGACTCGCCGCTGCCGACCGCGGGGACGCCGGCTTGGTCTCCCGATTCCAGCCGCGTCGCGGTCGCGCTGCTGAACACGCCGGGCGGCGCCGCGATGCACGAGGCCGACGTTGCCACTGGCCGCTGGCGCGCCTTGCAGCAGCGGCTCCAGCGAGGCTCCACTGGCAACTGGGCCTGGGCCGCGTGGAACCCCAAGCGCGAGGAGATCTTCATGGGTATGCAGCGCCAGGGCGCGGTGCAGAATGGATCGCAACAACTCGGCGCGCCTCAGATTTGGACGATGCCCACCACGCCGGATCCCATCCTGGTGCAGCTTCCGCTCACCGGCTACCGGCTGGGCGACATCGCGCAGCTTCATTCGATGTCGGCGCTGCCCGACGGATCGGGCGTGATCTACTCGGCGGTGATCGTGAACGGCAAGGGCGATCGCGAACTGTATCGCGTGTCGCGCGAAGGCGGCAAGCCCACCGCCATCACGAACACGCCGCGCGACGAGTTCTCGCCCGCCGTCTCGCCGGACGGCAAGACCATCGCCCACGTGTCGAACCACCTCGGCAACATCGACATTTTCACCATGCCGGTGAACGGCGGCGAGAAGAAGCACGTGCCCATCGGCGCGCTTCGATTCGGCGCCCCGGCGGCGAACCTGCGCATTCGCACCGTGGACGAAAGCGGTTCGCCGTCGCCCGTGCGCCTGTTCCTGAAGGCGTCCGACGGCAAGACCTACGCGCCGAAGGGCACGCCGGTTTTCTACCACGGGCTCGACCCCGGCGCCCCGCGAGAGGGCTTCTTCCTCACCACGGGCGACGACACGGTGACGCTCCCCGCCGGCCGCGTGGGCTTGGTGGCGCTCAAAGGCGTCGAGTACCGCGTGGAGGAGCGCTCGCTCGACCTCGCCGCGGACGATGCTACCGAGATCTCGTTATCGATGCGGCGCTGGACCAACTGGAACGATCGCGGCTGGTACACGGGCGAGAACCACTTCCACGCCAACTACAACGGGCTCTACTACCAGCGCCCGCCGCAATCGCTGCAGTGGCTCGAGGCGGAGGACTTGAACGCGGCCAACATGATCGTGGCCAATAGCGAAGGGGCTTTCATCCACGACAAGGAGTTCTTCACGGCCGGCCCGAGCACCGCGTCCAAGCCGCGATTCGTTCTCTATTGGGGGCAGGAGTACCGCAACTCGGACCCGCTCGGACACATGGCTTTCCTCGACATCAAACGCCAGGTGCCGCCCTCGTTCACCAGCGTGGTGGGCAGCTCCTCGCCGTTCGACTATCCGCTCAACACGCAGGCCGCGCTGGCCGCGCGCGAACAGGGCGGAACGGTGGTCTACGTGCACCCGATCTCGGACCCGCTACGGGATCCGTTCGACACCAACCTGGGCGCCAAGGAGGCTCCGTTGACCGCCGCGTTGGGCGCGATGGACGGGATCGACGTGATGCCCTATGGACCGGCCGCGTTCGAGATGTGGTACCGGCTTCTCAATTGCGGTTTCCGGATCTCGCCCGGCGCGGGCACCGACGTGTTCACCAATTGGCGCGGCATCAACCGGATTCCGGGACTGTCGCGGCAGTACGTGGAGACGGGCGCGCCGTTCACGTGGCGGCGCTGGGTGGACCGCTTCCGCGAGGGCCGCGTGTTCGTCACCAACGGTCCGCTGCTGACGTTCACGGCGAACGGGCAGGGACCGGGTTCGGTGATCCCCGCGCCGGCTTCGGGACCCTATCGAGTGAAGCTGACCGCGGAGGTTCAGAGCCAGATGCCGGTGGAAACGGTGGAGTTCGTCCAAAACGGCCGCGTGGTGGGGACCCACCGGCTCGAGCGGGGCGCCGCGGTGCAACGCGTGGAGACGGAGGTCACGATCGACGCGAGCGCCTGGTTCGCGGCGCGAGTGACGGGTCCACCGGCGCGGGGGATTCCGAACGAGCCGGCGCGGGCGCATTCGGCGGCGGTGTACGCGCATCTCGGCGGCAAGCCGGTGCTGGTGCGGGAAGACGCGGAGCTGATGGTCCGCTGGCTGAACGCACTGTGGGCGAATCTGGAGGAGCGGAACAACTACGGAGGCGCCGGGAACCGGGCGAAGGCCAAGGCGATGTTCGAGCGGGGGTTAGCGCACTATCGCGCGAAGATCTCGGCGCGGTGAAATAGGGCGCGGGGACGGTCCAGCGTCGGGTTCCTCGGCGCGAGTTTGCCGGGAAGTGCCAGAGAACTTCACCTCACACGGGACCAAGTTCTCTAGCCGGCCGTGTTGGACTTTGCGACCGAGCGAGTCGTTCCTCTCCACTGGAATGGTCCACAAAGTTTATTTTCTTCGGACGATCGTTTTTCCCCAAAGCGGGCGGAACATTGGTGTATATTAATGAAGGATCTACCTACGCTTGCCGTGGAGGTACGAGGCCACAGAGCTTTCACAATCGAACTGCCGGAGTCTTGATGTGTCCGTTCTAAGTTGCAGTGCCCAAAAGGGGGACCATACTAGATGCGGTGTATCTTTTCGTCGTTGGATCGCAGTGTTCTGCTTTTCGTGACAGGCTCGTTGCAGATCGCATTGGCGCAAATCGCGCCACCGTTGGGTACCACGCAGAAGTTCGCGGTCCTGGGCGCCTCGACAGTCACCAATACGGGCGCCACCATCCTCAGCGGAGATCTTGGCGTTAGCCCTGGTACGTGCGATCACCGGCTTTCCCCCAGGCCTGTTGACCGGAACGATACACGCCGCCGATGCGGTCGCGGCCCAGGCGCAACTGGATGCCCTCGCGGCGTACAATTCCCTGGCCGGTCAAGCATGCGGCACGAACTTGAGCGGCGCGGATCTGGGTGGATTGACGTTGACGCCAGGCGTCTACTGTTTCGATACGTCGGCCCAGTTGACCGGAACACTCACGCTCGATATTCCTCTCCAGTTGCGTCCATGCGGGTTATATCGAGATCTGCAAGGACTCCATCCCAGTCGGCGCCATCAGCGGTCTTTACACCTTCAGCATCGCCGGTCAGGGCGGGACGGTCACGACACCCGCCGGCGCCTGCTCGCCAGCCTTTCAGTTGCCCGATGGACTTGCCATGATCACTGAACTGCCCCAGATTGGCACGATGTTTTTGAGCGTCTCCACCTTTCCGGCGAATCGCCTGATTAGCTTCGACCCCCTTACGGCCACCGCCATCGTCCAGATTGTTCAAGGCGACATATCGACGCAGACGTTGGTTACGTTCGTCAACTCGCCCATTCCCGAGCCGGGGACGGCGTGGCTCGTGGGCTCGGGCTTGGCTTTCTGGGCCCTTCGTAGGAGTCTGGCGAAGCACCCAGCCGGTTCGGCGCCGCGGAAGGCGGCGAGTTCCATCGTTCGCCGATCGCTCCACAGCGGGTAGGCCCAGTTCGTCCGAAACGGCCGCGTTGTGGGGACCGTCGGCTCGAGCGCCGCAGTGCAACGCGTGGAGACAGAGGTCATGATCGACGCGAGCGCTTGGTTCGCGGCGCGAGTGACGGGTTCACCGGCGCTGGGAAGTCCGAACGCGTCGGCGCGGCGCGGGCGCATTCGGCGGCGGTGTACGCGCATCTCGGCGGCAAGCCGGCGCTGGTGCGGGAAGACGCGGAGCTGATGGTCCGCTGGCTGAACGCGCTGTGGGCGAATCTGGAGGAGCGGAACAACTACGGGGGCGCGGCGAACCGGGCGCCGCCCAGATCACCGCTCGTCACCGGCCGGTTCGCCACGTTGAAAGCCTCCACTCGAAACTGCGCCGCCAGCCGCTCCGTGATCGCGATCTTGCGATAGAGTCCCAAGTCGGCGTTCCATACTCCCGGTCCGCGCATTCCCGTGCGGCTCACGTTGCCGAATGTGTTGATCGCGTTGATACCCCACGCTGGAGTATCTCCGGCCGCGCAGCTACGCCGCCAGGTGAAAGTTGCACGAAGCTCAGCGGATTGCGCACCGCGCCCACGCCGGTCGCGAAGTTGAGAGGTAACTGGTTGAGTTGGTCGCGCGCGGTGGTGGAACCCACCTGCATCGTCACGTCGATGCGCGCCGTCCGCGCCACCTGAACGCGGATGCCCTTCTGTTCGTGCTTGCGGAACTCCGCGAACTCGACGGTCAGGTCGTACAAGCCGGCCGGAAGCGACGGGATCGTGTAGCCGCCCGTCCCGGTGGACTCGGTGCGGAACTCGCCGGCCGTGGCAGGGTTGGTCGCGATCACCGTGGCTCCGGGCGCCACGGCGCCGCCGGGATCGGAGACCGTGCCGGTCAAGGTACCGCGGTCGCTTTGAGCGTAGGCGCACACGGCCAACGCGGACAGAAATAGACTACGAAGTCGAAGCATGGCTCTCCTCACTACGGAACTGACCTCAGGCTAGCAAACGGCAGGCGATGCGCCGTTGCGCTCTCAGGGCATCACCTTGATCGCTATGTTGCGATAGAACACGGGCCAGCCCTCCGATTGCAGGCAGATATTACCCTCGCCCGGTTGCGCGCCCGTGCCCTCGTTCACCGCGACGCCGTTGAGCACCACGGTGATCTTGCCGTCCTGGGCGGTGATCTCGTAACGGTCCCACGACCCGAACGGCGGCCGGTCCTTCACGAACGGACCACGCTTCGCCCCGGCGATCTTGCCGCCCCGAACGCCGAACAGGCTGCCCGCCTCGCCGAAGTAGCCTTGGACCTCGAAGGAAACCGGCCAGCCGTTGACGATCGGCCCGGCGTGGATGAAGAACCCGGCGTTGGGCCACTCGTTGCCGCCCGGCTTCGGCTCCCAGCCCTCCTGGAAGCGCCACTCGGCGCGGAGGACGTAGTTTCGGTAGCTCTTCTTACTCCGCAATATCCCGTTCGGCTGCCCGGTGCACGCGATGACGCCATCGCGCAGGCTCCAGGCGTCGGCCGGCGTCTTGCCGTCCACGGTCCAATGCTCGGCGATGTTTTTCTTCGGCATCAGACTGACGAACTTCTGCGCGGAGGCCGCCGCCGCCAACCACAGGACCGCCATCGCGGTCAGCGCTTTTCGAAGCATCGATTGCAGTTTCTCCTACTCGAAGGCCGAGGACAGCCTAGCACCGTGCGCGGCGCGAGTCAATCCGTGCCACAATGTCGATATGAGCCCATCGAAAGCGGCCCTGTTCGCGGTCGCGGCGGCCGCCCTTGCGGCGGTTGTAGCCGCGCAACACCGGACGTCGCAAACGGCCCCGTCCGAGATCCCGCCTTACTACGAAACCGAGGCGGCCGCGAAGCCGTTCCCGAAGACCCTCGCGCCGGAGACCTTTCCGCATCCACTTTTGCAAAAGGTCTACCGGATCGCGAAGGACATCCCCGGAGTGCTGGCGCAGCAGCCCTGTTACTGCTACTGCAACCGCACCGGGCACAAGGGCCTGCTCGACTGCCATCGCGACTCCCATTCGGCCGGTTGACAGATCTGCATCAAGGAGGTCCTCCTTGCCGATCGCCTGCACAAGCAGGGAAAGAAGGCTGCCGAGATTCGGACGGCCATCGTCCGCGGAGATTGGAAGTCGGAGGCTGTGCAGTAGGCTACCGCGCCCGCGACACCGGCTCGCCCGCCGACAGACTGAGCGCGAGCGCGGCCCAACTCGTGCCCGACGCAGAGATCCACTGATCCTTGCCGTGCGGGAATCCGCTCTCCTTGTATGGCTGGAACGGATGGGAGCGGGAAACCACCAGCCAAGAGCCGTCTTTCAATTGAGTCCGTAGAAGATAGTCGACCGCTCGCTTCCAAGCCGCGTCGCCCGGACGCAATCCGCCCGCCGCGTGGAGCGCCGCCAACGCCTGGCCCGTCGCATAGGCGTCGGCCTCGGGAACGTCCAACTGCGCCCAACCGCCGCCGGGAAGCTGTTTCGCCAGCAGCTCGCGGACCAGCCTGGCCGTGCCGCCGGTGCGCTTCGCCCACGCCAGCCCGAGCAACTGCATGGACCGCTCCTCGCTGGTGCGCGCCGTTTGGCCGGCCAGCCAGACCGCGGCTCGTTCCACCGGAGCGGCGTCGTTGCCGTAAAGGCTCATCGCGCGGATGCTCAGAGCCGTCGCGGTGATATCGAACGCCTCGAGCGGCGCCCGGTGAGTCATTACGCGCCACGAGCCGTCCTGCTGCTGCCCCGCGCCGAGGAAGCGCGCCATCTCCGCCGTGTCCTCGCCGTCAGGATGATTCGCGGCCGCCAGACCGACGAGGGCATACGACACCACGACCGGAGGATCGGGGATCTTGAAGGGCTCGGCGCGCATGAGCTGGCGGCCGAGCTTCCACATCGCCACCGTGGCCTCCACGTCTTTGGCGGCGGCCTGCTCATCGAACGCGATGCCGTGCTCGCGCGCTGCTTCCATGGCCATCGCGGGCAGGGTCTGGTGGTGGCAGGAAACGCACCCCGACACCCGGGTGAACTGTGGACTGCTCTTCTGAAGCAGCGCGATCGCTCTTTCCGCCGACTTGCGGATGGCCCGGTCGCGAGAGGCGCCACCTTGCTCCAGCACGCGCACCGCTTCGACATTGCCGCGCCGCATGGCATGGATCAGCGCGGAATCGCCGTTGGCGTCGACGGCGTTGGGGCTGGCGCCGGCTGCGAGCAACATGCGCGCCAGTTGGGGATCGGAATTGTCGTGATAGACGGACCACATGAGCGGCGTCGCTCCGCGGCTGTCGCGAATCTCGATATCGGCCTTGGCATCGAGCAGTGCGCGTAGCACGGCGGCATTCGGCCACATGAACGCGGCCGAAAGTGGAGGGATGCCCATGAAGCTGCCCTTGTTGCCCTTGTTCGGGTCCGCGCCTCCTTTCAGCAGCTTTTCGACCGCGGCGGCATCGCCCGAGATGACGGCGGCCATGAGGGGGAAGTCCGGGCCTGGGACATTGAATTGCGCGTAGGCTCGCAACGCGGCGAACAGCGCCGCGGCGGCCAGAGTCGCCGGTTTCATATTGATTTCTCCTTTTGATGGGGCGGTTGGCGCCGCCTCGAACCGGAACGCGGCGGTTGCGGTCCGGTTCGTGTCAGCGGCGCGCAAAGATTTTCCGGGGAATTTTTTCGCGGCCGATGATACGAAACGGCCTCCCGGTTCCGCGTATCGATGCAGAAGGAGATTCCAATGACACTTGCCGCCTCGCTCGCCATCCCCGCTATGCCACAATTGAAGGCATTCCGATCGGAGATGGAACCTCGAACCACAGAGGGCGACGTTACTCAGCTCCTTCTCCGCATGGAGGAGGGCGACCCCCAGGCAGTGGATCTGCTGCTGCCCGTCGTGTATCGAGAGTTGCGCCGGTTGGCCGGTTCCTACCTGAATGGCGAGCGTGGAAGCCACACGCTGCAGCCCACGGCGCTCGTCCACGAAGCGTATCTGCGCGTGGTCGACCAGTCGCGGGTGCAGTGGCGGAATCGGGCGCACTTCCTCGGCGTGGCCGCTCAGATGATGCGACGCGTCCTGGTGGACCATGCCCGCACGCGTGGCGCGGGCAAACGCGGAGGCGGCGCCGAAAAACAACAACTCGACGATAATCTGGCCGTATCCGTGGAGCGCGGTTCGGAACTCGTCGCGGTGGACGAGGCCTTGAAGGCGCTCGAGGTCCTGGATCCCGAAAAGGCCAAGGTCGTCGAACTCCGCTTCTTCGGCGGACTGTCGATCGAGGAGACCGCCGACGCCACCGGCGTTAGTTAGCGTCGCGACGGTGAACCGCCAGTGGCGCATGGCGAAAGCGTGGCTCCACGGCGAGCTGAGAAAGAGCGGCGCCTCTTGACCGCCGAGCGATGGCGGCAGTTAGAGGACATCTTTCAGGAAGCGCTTGACGCCGCGCCCGCCGCCCGGACACGGGTGCTCGACCGCGCCTGTGCGGGCGACGCCGCCTTGCGCGAGGAAGTGGAGTGCCTGCTTCGCGAGGCCGAGGACTCCGGCGACTTCCTCGAAACGCCCGCCATGGACATCACGCTCAGCGAAGCCGCCGCGGCGCCGCCCGACCCGATGCTCGGCCAGACCGCCGGACCCTATCGCATCGAATCGGAGCTGGGCCGCGGCGGCATGGGCGTGGTGTATCTGGCCATGCGCGACGACGGAACCTACCGGCAGCAAGTCGCGCTGAAGGTCGTCCGCGGCGGCTTCGAAACCCCCGAACTCCTGGACCGCTTCCGCCGCGAGCGCCAGATCCTGGCGATGGTCAACCACCCCAACATCGCGCGCATCCTCGACGGCGGAACCACCGCCGCCGGACGCCCGTTCTACGCAATGGAGTTCGTGGAGGGCGAGCCTCTCACCAAGCATTGCTTCGACCGGAAGCTGGGGCTCGCCGCGCGGCTGCGGCTCTTCCTGGACACCTGCGCGGCGGTGGCTCACGCGCATCAGAACCTGATCATCCACCGCGACCTCAAGCCCGCCAACATCCTGGTGACTCCCGAAGGCGCCGTGAAGCTGCTCGACTTCGGCATCGCGATGATCGTCCTCGAGGAACTGCCCGACGCGGGTTTGACCATCGCGGCGGGCGCGGCCGCCCTCACGCCGAACTACGCAGCGCCCGAACAGGTTCGCGGCGAACGCGTCACCACCGCCACCGACATCTACGCGCTGGGCCTGGTCCTCTACGAAACGCTCACCGGGTTGCGCGCGCAGGAGGCGGAGAATCCCTCGCCTCGCGAGTTGGAGCGAGCGGTGTGCGAGACAAATCCCCGGCGGCCCTTCGAAGCGGCCACCGAGAACGGCGTTCCGCGAGCGAACCTGCGCGGCGATCTCGAGAGGATCGTGATGAAGGCGTTGCGCAAGGATCCGGCGCGCCGCTACGCCACCGTGAACCAGTTCGCCGAGGATCTGGAACGGTATCTCGCGGGCAGACCCGTCATCGCGCGGCCGGACTCGGTCTGGTATCGAGCTTCGATGTTCGTGCGGCGGAACAAGCTGGGTGTGGCGGCGGCGGTGCTGGTGGCCGCGTCGTTGGTGGGGGGAATCGCGGTGGCGGCGTGGCAGGCTCGAGTCGCGCGCGGGCACTTCGAGTCCGTTCGGTCGTTGGCGAAGAGTCTGTTCACCGAGATCAACCCCGCGATTCTCGAAGTGCCCGGCACGACAAAGGCGCGGCACCTGATCGTCACGCGCAGCGTCGAGTACCTGGACAAGCTTTCCGCCGCCGCCGGCAACGATCCCGCGATCCTGCTCGAAGCGGCCGAAGCCTATGAGGCGGTCGCCGATATTCAGGGCAACCGCAACAAGTCGAACCTCGGCGACTATGCCGGCGCATTGGCGAGCTTCCGCAAGGCGCTCGTGCTTCGCGACCGGGTCCAGCGGATCGCGCCCACGAACTCGAATCTCCACTGGATCGGACTGATCAACGCCACGGCCGCGCGGATCTATCCGAACTCGGAGGAATCGCTCGCCATGGCGCGCAAGGCGGTGACGATCGGCGAGCGTATCCGCGACGACGGCGGCAAGGCGTTGCAGCTCGCCTACCCGAACGCCCTGTTCGGGCTCGGCTACGTACTGACGATGCGGGAAGATCCGGAAGCGGTGGCCGCGTTCGAAAAGGCGCGCGAGGTCTACGTCAAGATCGGCCGCCCCAATTCCGCCGCGGTCTGCGACCGCTACCTCGGCAACCTGATGCGCGATCTCGGCCGCCCGGAAGACGCGCTCGCCCATTACCGGCGCGCGCTGGCGTTCGACGAGCCGCGCGTGGCCAAGCGCCCGGCGCCCCGCGAGCGCATGGACCTGAGTTACGACTACGAATTCCTGGGAATGGCGCTCGGCGATGTGGGCCGTTGGCGGGAGGGGCTGGCTTCCGCCGAAAAGGCGCGAGCTATCCGCGCCGATCTCGCCAAGGCCGATCCGAACGACAATCGCGCCCGCCTGGCTCTTGTCGATTCCAACGAATCGCTCTCCTTCCTGCTCGCCGGGGCGGGGATGAGAGCGGAGGCCCTCGTCTCCGCGGAGACAGCGGTGAAAGGCCGCGAAGCCATCGCGCGCGCCGCGCCTGACAGCCCGGAGGACAAGTACGAACTGGCGCGGACCTATTTCACGGTGGGGCTGGCGAACCGTCTGCTCGGCCGGTGCGAGGCGGCCGCGGAGTGGTTCGAGAAAGCGCGGCCGGCGCTCGAGTCGCAGAACAGGAAGTTCACGCTCCGCCGTTTGGAAGCGGCCAAAACCTGCGCGCCGCGCTGAGCGGATTCCACGACGCCCGCCAACGAGCCGGCGAACACGGGCCGCCGGATTTCGATTTCCCTGGCTCTACACCGCGCCGTTTCGCGGGGGCTGTCCGGCTTGAAGGCGCCTAACGCCCGATTGGCGGGGCGGGCATTGACGAAGACTCCATCGCAGAAGCCTGCAAGGCTCGATCGCTCATGGCAGCTCACGCCAGCGGCGAGACAACGAGAGCGATTGCCGACTACCAGAGGCTCGGCCGCGTTGCCTGCACCGATGCTCAAAAAGCGCTCGTGCGGACGTTCAACGCGATTCGCGGCCAGATCAACGCGGCGCCGGTAGGCGAAGACGACCTCATGACATTTCTCTGCCTGAATGATGCCAAAGCCAGCGCCGCCGATGGAATCGCGAGCGCGCCGAACGAGCCTCGGGGTCAGTGATGTGTGACTCATTGCCATCCGTGTCGCGAATGGGACCATCGATCTCTCAGCGGTCGCCTGCCGCACCCAAGGGCGCCGTCACCCGGGGAATCGTTGTCCTCTTGTGTCGATCCTTTTCCTGCTTCTCAGGTTTGAAATAGTCCAACCGCGTCTGCTACCCTTGAATTGGACGGCGTTGCCTTTAGCGCAGCGTGGTCCAATTTCCGCTACGCTCGTATGGCGAGCATAAATCCGGAGCCCGCAGGCAACTGTGGGCTCTCCCCATTTTTGGAGCCATATGAGCAAGAAGATCACCGTCCTGATCGACGGCGGCCATCTACGCAGCTATCTCAAGAAGGCAAACAAGGCGATCGACGCGGACTACATAGAAAAGGTGGGGTTGTCCTGTCCTGTGGCCACGGAAGAGATCATTCGCATTCTTTACTATGACTGCGATCTTTTCAACGGCCAGACCAAATTGCCCGTCTCCCGGACGGTTCAGACGTTCAACCAGACCACGCCTTACCTCCACGATCTTGCCCGCAAGGATCTTTTCGCCGTTCGTCGGGGCGTGCTCAAGTTCCGCGGATATGTGATCAGGCGAGGTCACAAACCGTCGAACCCTCCGGTCGATTCGGACTTCACACCGAAGTTCGAGCAGAAGGGCGTGGACATGCGGATCGGCCTCGACATGGCAACAATCGCAGCGAACCGCTCCGTGGATCTCATTGCCCTCATGACTAACGACACTGATTGTGTCCCAGCCATGAAGCTTGTTCGTCGGGCCGGCATTCAAGTCGCGCTGGTCTGCATTCCAGGATGCAGCCCCGCCCCTGAGCTCTTGGCGCATTCTGATTTCAAACGGTCGATTCCCTGGCCGTAGCACCCACGCCGCCGCGGGGCGGGCCTAGCCGCGCGACCCGTGCGTGCGCATTGGGTCCACCGTAGCGGATAAGCACCGCCGGATGCGCGTCGTGCCACGATCACAAAGTTCGATCCTATCGACGCGATCCTTGGCAAACATCGCGGCCACTTCGCGAGTTCTATCAGATGGCCGCGGATCGCGAAGGGGATGGCTGCGGGATGTGCTAAGGGCAGACGCGCGACGAGGCGATCAACAGCGCCGAACGCCTTGCGATCAAGGTGATAGCGGACCGTAGTGCTCACGGCGAAATGGCATCGGCGGCCGCCGTTTCGTTCTCGATTCCAGATGAGCGCCGGGCCAGCCACTAAAGCATGGAGTGTGCTCGCGGCTTTGGAGAGAGCCGGTTGAAAGGCGGCGCGCCAGCATGGCTCTCACCGGCGTGTCCCGGTCCACCCGGCTGCCCAGACTACGAGTTCTCCTTTCACGATCAGGACGAAGTCGGGCCGGTAGAGCGCGCTCTCCATGGAAGTTCCGGCTGGAGTGACAAGCGGACCGGCCTTCGCTCTTCTCCCGCATCCCGTATTGATATGCTATTAGCTAAATCATGCGTCCGCTCCTCGCTCTATGCGCGGCCGTGTCTCTGCACGCCGCGGGCCGTCCCGTCGATTTCCAGCGCGAGATCCGGCCCCTTCTCTCCGATGCCTGCTTCGCCTGCCACGGTCCCGACAAGAACACGCGGCTCGGCAACCTGCGGCTCGACACGCGGGATGGCGCGTTCGAAGTTCGCAAGACCGGCGCGGCGATCGTGCCCGGCAAGCCGGACGAGAGCCTGATTCTCCAGCGCGTCAACCACGCCAAGGATGCGATGCGGATGCCGCCCGCCGCTACCAAGAAGACATTGACCGCCGCGCAGAAGGGCCTGTTGCGGACTTGGATCGAACAAGGCGCCCCCTGGAAAGAGCATTGGTCGTTCGTGCCGCCCACGCGTCCCGCGGCGCCCGCCGTGCGCAACGCCGCGTGGATCCGCACTCCCATCGACCGCTTCCTGCTCGCGAAGATCGAGGCCGCCGGACTTCGCCCCGCACCCGAGGCCGATCGCCGCGCGCTGCTCCGCCGTGTCTCGCTCGACCTCACCGGTCTGCCTCCCACCGCCGCCGCAATCGATGAGTTCCTCGCGGACAAATCCGCCGGCGCGTACGAAAAAGCCGTCGACCGCCTGCTCGCCTCCGAACGCTTCGGCGAACACCGCGGCCGCTACTGGCTGGACGCCGCACGCTACGGCGACACGCACGGCATCCACGTGGACAACTACCGCGAAATGTGGCCGTACCGCGACTGGGTCATCGGAGCCTTCAACGCGAACGTGCCCTTTGACCGCTTCACCATCGAGCAGATCGCCGGCGACCTGATTCCCAACCGCACGCAGCAACACCAGATCGCTTCCGGATTCCATCGCTGCAACGTGACCACCAACGAAGGCGGATCGATTCCCGACGAAGTGGCCGCGATGTACGCCAAGGATCGCGTCGACACGACCGCCACCGTGTGGCTGGGGCTCACCGCCGGATGCGCGTCGTGCCACGATCACAAGTTCGATCCCATCGCGCAACGCGAGTTCTATCAGATGGCCGCGTTCTTCCGGAACACCACCCAGAACCCGATGGACGGCAACATCCCCGACACGCCGCCGGTGCTGTTCGTTCCCAAGTCCGAGGACGAGAGCCGCTGGAACGAGTTGAAGGCGGAAGCCACCCGTCTGGCGGACGCGAAGAAGGCCCGCCAAGCGGCCGCCGGCGCGGAGTTCGAAGCGCGGACCGGCGCCACGCCCGAGGAACCGCTGGCGAGCGCCAACCTCTTCTCCATCGATGCGAACCGGGAACTGCCGGCTGGCATCTCGCGCGGAGACGGCCCAGCCAAGACCGCGCCCGCGTTGCGCTTCGGAGAGAAGGCGGCGATCAACCTTCCCGCTCCCGCAGGATTCGACCTCGACAAGCCGTTCACCATCGCCGCGTGGGTGCTGATGCCGAAGGGCGAGGACAGCTTCACCGCCGCCAGCCAGACCGTCCCCAAGCCGTCGCGCAAGGATGACGACGACGATGGCGACACCGTCCCCAAGGGCTGGGCGATCGAGATCAACGCACGGATTCCGCAGCTCCGGCTCGGGGGCAACGGCTCGATCCGCGCCACCGGCAACAACATCAACCGTCTGAAGCCGGGCGAGTGGGCGCATCTGGTTTTTACCTACGACGGATCGCGCGATCAACGCGGACTCCGCCTCTACATCAACGGCAAGTCGAGCGGCGCTCCCGCGCGCGGCGCCAACATCGGCGCGGCAATCAAGGAGAGCATCGCCATCGACGCTCCCGTCCGCCTGGGCGGCGAAGCCAAGCGCTATTTCGCCGGCGGCGCCATCGCCGGTTTCCGGATCTATTCGCGCGCCGTGCGTCCCGAGGAAGCCGCGATCCTCGCTTCGTGGAACGCACTGCGCGAAGGCACGGCGGATCGCGACACCAAGCTCGCGTTCTTCCTGAATCGCGAGGACGAGGCCTATCGCAAGCTCGACTCCGAACTGGCCGGCGTCGAACAGGAGCAGGCGCTCGTTCAGAGCCGCGCGGCCGTAACGCTGGTGATGCAGGAGAAGGCGGACTCGGCGCCGATGGCGAACATCCTTTACCGAGGCCAGTACGATCAGCCTCGCGACAAGGTCACGCCCGCCACTCCGTCGGTTCTGCCGCCGATGGCCGCGTCGCTGCCGCGCGACCGGATGGGCCTGGCCAAATGGCTGATGGATCCAAGCAACCCGCTCACCGCGCGGGTGACCGTGAATCGCATGTGGCAGGAGGTGTTCGGAACGGGCATCGTCAAGACCGCCGAGGACTTCGGATCGCAGGGACAGACGCCGTCGCATCCGGAACTCCTCGATTGGCTCGCCATCGAGTTCCGCGACACAGGTTGGGACATGAAGAAGATGTACAAGCTCATCGTCATGTCGGCGGCGTACCGGCAATCCGCGGCAGCCACGGACGAGAAGCTGCGCAAGGATCCCGAGAACCGGCTGCTGTCGCGCGGTCCGCGATTCCGGATGGACGGCGAGATGGTGCGCGACCTTTTCCTTGCCGCGAGCGGAAGCTTGAACCCCGTCATCGGCGGTCCCAGCGTCAAGCCGTATCAACCCGACGGAATCTGGGAGACCGTGGCGATGAGGGGCAGCAACACACGCTTCTACAAGCAGGACCACGGCGAAGCGCTCTACCGGCGCGGCATGTATACCTTCTGGAAGCGTAGCGCTCCACCCGCGTCGATGGAGATCTTCAACGCGCCCACGCGCGAAACCTGCACTGTCCGGCGCGAACGCACCAACACGCCGCTGCAGGCGCTGGTGACGCTGAACGATCCGCAGATGGTGGAAGCGGCTCGCCGCATGGCGGAACGATCGATCGAAAGCGGCAAGACGTTCGACCAGCGCCTGGACGCGATGACTTCCGCCGCGATCGCCAGGCCGCTCAACGCGCGCGAGCGGACGGTGGTGCGCAAAGCCCTCGCCGATCTGCTGTCGCACTACGACTCGAAGCCCGCCGAGGCCAAGCGCCTGTTGGCCGTCGGCGAGTCGAAAGCCAACCCCAGTCTTGCGCCGCCCGAGTTCGCCGCATGGACGATGATCGCCAGCAACATCCTGAATCTCGACGAGGCGCTGAACAAATGAACTTCGTGGATCGCACCCTACAGACCGAAACGCGGCGCCAGTTCTTCGGACACGGCGCGCGCGGCTTCGGATCGATCGCCCTGGCGTCGTTGATGCGTGGCGCGACGGGCGGAATCCCCGGGCTTCCGCACTTTCCCGCCAAGGCGAAGCGCGGCATCTATCTGCACATGGTGGGTGGGCCGTCGCAGCTCGATCTGTACGACTACAAGCCAGGCATGAAGGAATGGTTCGACAAGGATCTCCCCGAGTCCATTCGCAACGGCCAGCGGCTAACCACAATGACGTCGGGACAATCGCGCTTCCCGATCGCGCCGAGCATTTTCAAGTTTGCGCAACATGGGCCCTCCGGCGCATGGATCTCCGAACTGCTGCCGAACACCGCCAAAATGGCGGGTGAGATGGCGATCGTACGCACGATGCACACCGAAGCGATCAACCACGAGCCGGCCATCACGTTCATGCAGAGCGGATCGATGGTGGCGGGCAAGCCGTGCATGGGCGCGTGGATGGCGTACGGACTGGGCAGCATGAACGAGGATCTGCCCTCTTTCGTCGTATTGAACGCCCAGCACACGCATCCCAAGGCGGGCGTGCAGGCGATCTCGGCGAGGCTGTGGAGCGCCGGTTTCCTGTCGGCCAAATACGCCGGCGTCGCAATGCGATCCGGCGGCGACCCGGTCCTCTATATCAACAACCCCGAAGGCGTCGACGCCAAGGTGCGCCGCCGCATGCTCGATTCGCTCGGCGAGTTGAACCAGATGCAGTACGAGGCCAATCGCGATCCCGAGACCGCGGCGCGCATCGCGCAGTACGAGATGGCGTACCGGATGCAGTCCTCCGTGCCGGAGTTGACCGACCTTTCGAAAGAGCCGGAGAGCACCTACAAGCTCTACGGCGAGGACGCGCGCAAGCCCGGCTCCTTCGCGCATTCGGTGCTGCTGGCGCGGCGGCTGGTGGAACGCGGCGTGCGCTTCGTGCAGATCTACCAGCGCGGTTGGGATCAGCACAATCTGCTGCCGGAAACGCTGGCGGCCCAGTGCAAGGATATCGATCAAGGCTGTTACGGCCTGGTCACCGACCTGAAGCAACGCGGCATGCTCGGCGACACGATGGTGCTGTGGGGCGGCGAGTTCGGGCGCACCATCTATTCGCAAGGCAAGCTGACCTCCACCAACTACGGACGCGACCACCATCCGCGCTGCTTCAGCATGTGGCTGGCGGGCGGCGGCATCCAGGGCGGCGTGGTGCATGGGGAAACGGACGACTTCTCCTACAACATCGTGCGCGATCCGGTGCATATTCGCGATCTGCAGGCGACCATGCTGCACTGCTACGGCATCGATCACGAGCGCTTCACCTACAAGTTCCAGGGGCTGGATCAGCGGCTGACGGGCGTGGAACCGTCGAAGGTGGTGAAACCGCTGCTGGCGTGACCCGGTGGTACCATCGGGAGTTCAGGAGACATCGTTCATGATTCTGGGTACGAATCGAAACGCCTGCGCATGGGCCGCGGCGGGGTCGGGGATCGCGCTGATGGCGCTGGCGCTGGCGCAAGGCGGCGCGTTCGCCCAACAGCCGAAAAGCGGCGGAAAGAAGGGCGCGGGCCGCGCCATGGTGGAGCCGCTAGCCATGGACGACCGGACGGGATTCACGCCCATCTTCGACGGCTCGACTTTGAACGGCTGGGAAGGCAACCTCGATTTCTGGCGCGCCGAGGGCGGTACGATCGTCGGCGAATCCACGCCTGAAAAGCAATTGAAGCTGAATACGTTTTTGATCTGGCGCGGCGGTAAGCCGGCGAATTTCGAGTTGAAGCTCGACTACCGGATGAACAGCACCAACAGCGGCGTTCAATACCGCAGCGTCGAACTGCCCGAAGTGGGCAAGTGGGTGCTCAAGGGCTATCAGGCCGACATCGACTTCACCAACGTCTACACCGGCCAGCTCTACGAGGAGCGCGGACGCGGGTTCCTTGCCATGCGCGGCCAACTGGCGTCCAAGACGGGCGCGGACCGGCCCCGCGTGCTCGGCAATTTGAAGCCGAACGAGAACCTGCGCGGCTGGGTCAAGACGAACGACTGGAACACGCTCCACATCATCGCGCGCGGCAACATCCTCACCCACGTGCTCAACGGTCAAACGATGAGCGTGTTCATTGACGACGATCCGGCCGGACGCGCCATGGAGGGCCTGCTCGGGTTCCAGATGCACGTCGGTCCGCCGATGAAGATCGAGTTCCGTAACGTGGCTCTGAAGACGCTGCCGTAGCCGGGCGGCGGCGCGCGCCCGGTCCCGGACGTCCCAGGTTTCGGGCATTCCGAAATATGATGTTTGACAATTCCGAAATTGAATTGCAAACTACCCATAGTGGAGATAATACGAGACTTGCTGCCCGCCATCCAGTCGGTGGCGTCCCAAAGGCCGGCACTCATGCTCGCCGGTCCCCGGCAGGCGGGCAAGTCGACCGCTCTCCGCCAGGCCTTTTCCAACCACCGGTACGTCTCGCTCGACCTGCCCCATGTCGCCGATCTGGCTGAAGAGGCGGGCGCGCAGTTCCTTCAGCGCTACCCCCCGCCGGTGATCGTCGATGAGGTCCAATACGCACCGGTGCTGCTCCGCCACATCAAGGCGGACATCGACGCTCACCGGGACGAGAACGGCAGGTACATCCTCACCGGATCCCAGCAGTTCCATCTGAATCAGTCCGGCGCGGAGAGTCTCGCCGGCCGTGTCGGGATTCTCAACCTGAACTCACTGTCGCTGCACGAACTCGAGCGAGCCTTCGGAACGGCGGCCGAGGGCGACCGGCTCTTGCATTGGATCCTGGCGGGAGGCTACCCGGAAATTCACGCCAAGGGCATCGACGCGGAGCTCTTCTTCAGCGGCTATATCCCCACTTATCTGGAACGCGACATCCGCCATGTGGTCCAGGTGCGCAATGCGCGCGAATTCAACCGGTTCCTGCGCCTGCTGGCGGCGCGAACCGGACAGATGGCCTCGCATAGTTCCATCGCCACCGATCTGGGACTGAGCCCCAACACGGTCAAGACCTGGACCGATGTCCTGGAGGGCGCGGGCGTGATCCGCTTTTGCGAACCCTACTTCAACAACTTCGGCAAACGGATCGTCAAGACTCCCAAGATCTACTTCCTCGACACCGGGCTGGTTTGCTTCCTGCTGGGACTACACTCTATTCAGGCGCTGCGCGAAAGCGCGCTGTACGGTCACATCTTCGAGACGCTCGCTTTCGGCCAGTTGGTTCGGTCGTTTACGCACCTGGGTAAGCAGGCCGAGATCTACTTCTACCGGGACCACCATGGCAAGGAAGTGGACTTCGTGGTTCCGAACGAAGGCAGGCTCGATATCTAGAGCCTGTCCCAAGATCCGCAAAATCGGACCAACCTCGGGGCCCGGCCCGGGCGGCCGCCCCGAAAATGTGGAGGGCGACGATTTCCGTGCCTCGATCGGCGGCATCCAAGGCCGCTCCAAGGCCGCCTAGGG